>CAZRCU010000218.1:0-2511 GCA_964598685.1 uncultured Bacteroides sp. | reverse complement strand
TTTGCAAGTTGAAAATCGTGTAGCGAAAGCCAGCACATCATAAAAAACTTTTTGAACATGAATGCCGTTGATATTCTGATATTATTAGTGCTTGGTGCAGGAGCCTTTATGGGCTATGTGCGTGGACTGATATCACAGGCCGGCCATATAGCCGGTGTCGTGGCCGGCATGGTGCTGTGTCGTGTGCTCGGCCCGATGGTAGCCGGTTGGTTTAACGCCGACGAGCCATCGGCATTCACATCTGCCGCCTCGTATGCAATAGTATTCTTTGCTTCGTATGTGGCTGCTTGGGCCTCTATTCGCGCCGTTCGCGGAGCTATTCGCGCCGTGCATCTCGGCATTGCCGACCGCATCGGCGGCGCTATTTTCAAAGCCGCACTCTGGGGATTGGCCCTTAGCTTTGTGCTAAACCTGTCCACTCTGGTGCTTGGTCCCGAAGCCATTGCTCACGACGACAGCAAGCCTTGGCGAGGCGCCGTGATGGATTTCGCCCCCAGCGTGATGGGATTCCTCTCGGAAATTCACGCCGATAATGACCAAAATACCAACTCAATCGTAAATGAAAGAGAATAAAATAGAGAATAACGAAATCATTGCCGACGCCACCTCAGGCGACTATAAATATGGCTTTGTCACCGACATTCCCACCGACATCCTGCAAAAAGGATTAAACGAGGACGTCGTGCGCCATATTTCCCGGCGCAAAGGCGAGCCGGATTGGCTTCTGGAATTTCGTTTAAAAGCATATCGCCATTGGCTCACTCTCGAGATGCCTCGATGGGCTCATTTAAATATACCCGATATCGACTTCCAAGCCATAAGCTATTATGCCGAACCTCGACGCAAAGATAGCCCAAAAAGCCTTGATGAAGTCGACCCACAGCTTATCGACACCTTCAACCGCCTTGGCATCTCTCTCGAAGAGCAAAAGCAGCTCTCGGGCATGGCCGTCGACGCTGTGATGGACTCGGTGTCGGTAAAGACCACCCACCGCGACAAATTAGCCCAACTCGGCATTATTTTCTGCTCAATCTCCGAGGCGGTAAAAGACTACCCCGATTTAGTGCGCAAATATCTTGGCTCGGTGGTGAGCTATCGCGACAATTTCTTCGCCGCCCTTAATTCCGCAGTATTCTCCGACGGCTCGTTTGTATATATTCCTAAAGGAGTGCGCTGCCCCATGGAACTATCCACATATTTCCGCATCAACGCCTCGGGCACAGGCCAATTCGAGCGCACTCTGATTGTGGCCGATGACGACGCCTATGTGAGCTATCTCGAAGGCTGCACCGCCCCATCGCGCGACGAAAATCAGCTCCACGCCGCCATCGTGGAAATCGTGGTGGAAGACCGTGCCGAGGTGAAATATTCCACCGTGCAAAATTGGTATGCCGGCGATGCCCAAGGCCGTGGCGGTGTCTATAATTTTGTCACCAAGCGCGGGCTTTGCCGTGGATATTGCTCCAAAATTTCTTGGACGCAAGTCGAGACAGGCTCGGCAATCACCTGGAAATACCCCTCGTGCGTGCTCAAGGGCGATGGCTCGGTGGGAGAATTCTATTCGGTAGCAGTGACCAACAACCACCAACAAGCCGACACCGGCACAAAAATGATTCACGTTGGCCGCGACACTCGCTCCACAATCGTATCAAAAGGCATCTCGGCCGGACATTCCGAAAATGCTTATCGAGGCCTCGTAAAAGTGTTGCCTTCGGCACAAGGCGCTCGCAACTACACCCAGTGCGACTCCCTACTGCTGAGCGCCACATGCGGTGCCCACACATTCCCATACATCGACGTGCAAAATGATTCGGCCATCGTCGAGCACGAAGCCACCACGTCGAAAATCTCTGCTGACCAGCTTTTCTATTGCAATCAGCGCGGCATCCCCACCGAGGAGGCCGTAGGTTTAATTGTCAACGGCTATGCCAAAGAGGTCATGAACAAGCTCCCAATGGAGTTTGCCGTAGAGGCCCAAAAGCTATTGGCCATAACTCTCGAAAATTCAGTCGGATAACTATGAACGATATTCTACTCAAAGTCGAAGGCCTGCGCGCCGGCATCGACGGCAAGGAAATTCTGCGCGGAATCGACCTCACTATCCGCCCGGGCGAAGTACACGCCATCATGGGCCCTAACGGCTCCGGCAAAAGCACCATGAGCGGTGTCCTGGCCGGCGACCCTCGATTCACCGTCACCGGTGGCTCCGCCACCTTCCATGGCATCAACCTGCTGGATTTGCCTCCCGAAAACAGATCTCACGAAGGCCTGTTCCTCTCGTTTCAATACCCAGTGGAAATCCCCGGCGTGTCTATGGTCAACTTTATGCGTGCCGCTATCAATGCCAAGCGTAAATATCTGGGACTAGAGCCCCTCACTGCCGGCGAATTTCTCAAGCTCATGCGCCAAAAGCGCGCAATTGTTGAGCTCGACAACAAGCTCGCATCTCGCTCTGTCAACGAAGGATTCTCGGGCGGCGAGAAAAAACGCAACGAAATCTTCCAAATGGCC
>CAZRCU010000217.1:0-2530 GCA_964598685.1 uncultured Bacteroides sp. | reverse complement strand
ATAGTAGTCAAAAATATTTTAAACATTTAATAAATAGTTCTTTCTTTTATAAATATATAAATATTTTCAAATACTATTCTTTTTGACGCTAAATTATACGCAAATATCGAATATCTGCGGCAGGAGGCTGGCGCAATGGCTTAGCGGTCGAGGGGGGTGGCGAGGGGGGTGGGGATGGTGATGTAGAGGTGCTTGCCCAGGATTTCGGCCATGTTGGGGCCGAATTTGTCGGCTTCGATTTGCAGCATGGTGGATTCGCTGTTGTCGAGGTTTTTCACCTTGAGCACTCGTCCACAAAATCCTTTGTAGATGCCATCGGTGATGCTTACATAGCTGCCCTTGATGATTTCAACTTGCTTGATTTCGTCGTCGCCGAGGATGTCAAGCCCGTTTGACACGAGCACGCTGAATTGGCGCATTTGCTCGTTGGGGATGATGGCATAGCTGTTGCCCTGTGTTGATTTATTTCTAATAACGTAGAATTTGCTTTGCTCGGTTCGGTTGCGAACAATCGCATCCAGGGTGTCGGGCATTGCTTGCAGAAACATGATATTGCGAATGGTGGGGCGATTTTCGATAATGCGTCGGCGGCCCACTTTTTTGCAAATTTCTTCGAGGGGATAGTAAATGCGTATCGGCGATGATAGATTTTGCCGCTCTATTTCATTGCGCACGTATTCCTCTTTGCCCATGAATCGGATTGCATACCAATAGCGATTCATGTCGATGATAGAGTTGGCCACTTTGCGCTTTATATCGTCGATTTGGGCTTGTGATAATGCTGATGGCTCAATTGATTTGAGCTTGGAGTTGGCTGCCACCGACGGGCAGCATGCACATATGTCTTCGATGGGTATTGCACATGATTTGGCTGCGGCGAGCCATGCACTGCGAATATATTCGAGCGGAGATTTGTTGCCGAGCGAAATGTCGTAGGCTCGGGCAACGGTTTTTAAAGCTGATTCCAGCTCGTTGACGATTTGGCGAGTGGTGCGCTGCCATTGGCGCAGAGGAAACACGTATCGGCGTATCGGCGCCGCATATTTGGCTGAGATTGCCTCGGCCTGCGCCACTGAGCTGATGAGCGGGTCGTCTATGCGAAGGGCCACAACATCTTCGATGGGCATGCCGGCGTGGTAGAACGAGAATAGATACACGTCGATAGCCTTACGAAGGCCGGCGAGGCCGGCAGAATTTATTGAGGCCAGTTTGCCGATACCGTCGACAAGGCGCTTCGACTCCTTGTCGAAGCCTTCGCTGCTAAGGCCAAGGGCATACTCCTTTATGTTGCTAAACAGCTCGGCATCCGATGCCAAGCCGGATTTCACAGCGTAGCCATATATGCGGCCAAGGCTTTCGATATAGCGCAAGATCGTGTCGATCGAGAGGCGGGGCAATAGCCCGTCGACCCATCTTTTTATCTGCGGCTCGGTGATATCTGCGAGATTCGGATTGTTGTCATCTAATGATTTCACAAACGAGCGGACGGCCTTTTCATACATCGCCGAGGTCTTGATTCTACCATTTTGCGATAGAAACACTAAGAATTCTTGTAATGTATGAATCTTACAGTCTTGAAGATTAGACACTTCGCAGGAAAATTAAAATCGAACTTTTAGAATCGCATGTATGCTAAAAAGTTCCTCCCAATTACATTGCTGTGTTGATTGGTCGGAATCGTGTTTCTTATACATATATGTCCACCTTAGCAGAGGTAGCATCTACCGCAGAGTGGTGTTAGCCAACAGCTTGGCGCCGTGTGTGCCAACAAATTTATCGTAAACCCGCAACGTCGGGCGACGAATTCTTTGCAAAGGTAATGAATTTTAACGAATTTTCCTTACAAAAATGCCGTAGAATCAAAGAAAAAGATTCAATTAACACGTTTAACGGCGATTGTTAATAATCCTAATCATCCTCGTCATCTTCATCCTCATGAAGAAGATACTCGTATTCGGTGCCGATTAGGCTTTCTCTATCATATTGCTTGCGATACTCCATGACATAAAATGCAATTGAATCAGGATAAGTGTAAAAGAAAGTGCGACAGACTCGCTTATATAGCTTTAAAATCCTATTATCATCGGCAAAATCAAGCAGATAATCCAGCATCCTTTCCACCTCGTTAAGCTCTGCATCACGCCGACAAAGTTCGTCGACCAATGGTGTATATTGCACTACAGCCAAATTGCGCAAATACATAATCTGTTCACCTATCGAGCGAACAAAATCCATAAATTCATCATCCTTATTAAAATCATCTTCCATAGCATTCCAAAGTTAAGGCTTTATGTCGATTTAGCCAACTAATCGCAACATTAATTCGGAATGCATAAATATACAAGACTACCCCGCTCGCATAAATGTCAGTGAATCAATGTGCGAAAAGAATTTCAAAAAATAATCGCAAATTAAATTGCAGAAAACACTTGCTAAATCCAAAATAAACTTTTAACTTTGCACTCGTTAAAACCGCAAGGAAAGATGCCGGAGCGGTCGATCGGGACGGTCTCGAAAACCGTTGTACCCT
>CAZRCU010000216.1:0-2567 GCA_964598685.1 uncultured Bacteroides sp. | reverse complement strand
GGTCCACAAATTTAATCAAAAACCGCCAATTTGCAAAATCCCCCACTTTTTGCACTGATTTATCACACAATCAACAATCAGCGCGCAAATTGGCCATTTTTAATTTGGAAGTGTCGCAAAAAGGTGTTACCTTAGCGCGTCAAAGCATTTACAACCCTGCTCCGACTAACTTTAATCATGGAAAATTCCCACCGCTATTGCGTGATCATGTGTGGCGGTATAGGCAGCCGATTCTGGCCCTATAGCCGCACCAATCTTCCCAAGCAATTCATCGACTTCCTTGGCACCGGACGTTCTTTGCTACAAATGAGCTACGACCGAATCCTGCCAATCGTGCCTAAGGAAAATATCATAATACTTACTAACGCACAATATGCCGACAAGGTGTGCGAACAGCTCCCCGACATCAACCGCTCTCAAATCCTTGCCGAGCCAGCTCGCCGCAACACCGCCCCCTGCATCGCCTGGGCCGCCTATCACATCGCTGCAAAAGACCCCCAAGCATCAATGATCGTTACTCCTAGCGACCACCTTATCACTCGCGAAGCAGAATTCGAACGCAGCGTGCGCAATGGATTTGAATTCGTCGAAGCCAACGACGCACTCCTCACTCTCGGCATCACACCATCTCGCCCCGAAACCGGCTATGGCTACATCCAAATCGGCGAAGAAATGGCCCAAGGCCTCCACAAAGTGAAAACCTTCACCGAAAAGCCAAACCTCGAGCTCGCCAAGACATTCCTCCGCACCGGCGAATTCTTCTGGAACTCCGGCATCTTTATTTGGCGTGCCGACTCCATCAAAAAAGCACTCGCCGACTATGCCGCCGACCTCAACTCGGTGTTCGAATCGGGCGCCCACCTATTTGGCACCCCCGACGAAACCTCATTCATCGCCGGCGCATTCCCTTCCTGCCCCAGCATATCAATCGACTACGCCGTGATGGAACGCGCAGCCAACGTATATGTTGAAACCGTAAGCTTTGGCTGGAACGACCTCGGCACATGGAGCGCCCTATTCGACATGTCGCCCAAAAATCGCGACGGCAACGTCACACAGCGCTGCCAAGTACTCGCCTACAACTCCACCGGCAACATCTTTGCCGTGCGCGACGACAAGCTCGTGGTGGTCGACGGCCTGCAAGACTATATCATCGCCGACGCCGGCGACGTGCTCCTCATCTGCCCTAAAGCCGAAGAACAACGCATCAAGCAGATGGTCAACGACGCAAAAGTCAACTACGGCGATAAATTCCTTTGACCCCACCGGGGCCAATCCCCACCAATCATTAAGTCTATTCCACAAAATAAAAACACATTACAATGAATATAGCCGTATATTGCAGCTCCACAGCCAACCTCCCTGCCACCTGGCAAGAAGGCGCCGCAGCCACCGGCCGCTGGATCGCCCAAAATGGCGCTAGCATGGTGTATGGCGGCGTGGCCAAAGGCCTTATGGAAATAGCTGCCAAGGCCTGCAAAGAGGCCGGCGGCACAGTGGTAGGCGTGGTGCCTGCCAGCCGCCGCAACTTCACCTCAGAGCTGGTGGATGTGAGAATACCCGCCTGCGACCTCAACGACCGCAAAAACGTGATGCAACTCCTCGCCGACGCATTCGTAGTGCTCCCCGGAGGCTACGGCACAATCGACGAATTTGCTTCCGCATTTGCCTACATCAGCTTCACCAACCAAGCCAACAAACATATAATCATATACAACCCCGACGGCGTCTACGACTCCCTGCTCGCTCAATACCACGCCGTCTCAGTCAACGGACTGATGAGCCCCGACAAATCGCAAATCCTCAAAGTTGCCACCAACATCGACGAACTCACAGCCGCCCTCGACACCTCACTCGAAAACTTCAACAACTGATGAAAAGCCGTTTGTACACACGCACCGGCGACGCCGGCACCACATCCCTCGTGGGCGGCACTCGCACACCCAAAGACAGCCCACGACTCGAAGCCTACGGCACCCTCGACGAGCTCAACTCTTGGCTCGGACTCCTTGCCGCATCCCAAAACATCAGCCCAAAACGCCGCGCCACACTACAAACAGCACAAAACCACCTATTCGACTTCGGCGCCGCACTCGCCACCGAACCCGAATCATCCTGGCAACCAACCTTGCCATCCGAAGAAATCGTAGCACAACTCGAAGCCGACATCGACGACATCGACAACGCCCTGCCACCACTACGCCAATTCATCCTCCCAGGCGGACACCCCGACGCCGCCAACGCCAACATTGCACGCACCGTAGCACGCCGCGCCGAACGCCGCATTATCACCCTCTCTGCCACCACAAAAGTCGACCCAATTATCCTACGCTACATCAACCGTCTTAGTGATTTTCTCTTCGCCCTCGGCCGTGAAATAAACATTAACACTAACCACGACGAAATATTTTGGAAAAAAAGTTGTTAATACTGATAATTTAGTTATCTTTGCGGCACTTTTGCCCTAACGCTCTAATAAAATTAACTAATTTCCAAAATAACAACCATGTATTGGACACTTGAACTCGCATCTAAACTTGAAGATGCACCTTGGCCCGCAACCAAAG
>CAZRCU010000215.1:0-2583 GCA_964598685.1 uncultured Bacteroides sp. | reverse complement strand
TGCAAAGTTCTACAATAGTAATAATTTTTGCAGATTCATTCGCAGAAATTGTGTACATTTGCAATATGAAAGTAGAACCCCAACCATATCTATTTGAGCTGCAAATGAAAGTTCGCGACTATGAAGTCGATTCCGAGGGCATAGTCAATAATGCTATCTATTTGCACTATTTGGAGCATACTCGCCACGAATTTTGCGAGTGGGCCGGAATGTCGTTCCGTGAAATGCACAATAATGGCATCGACCCCGTACTTTCCAAAGTGGAAATTGAATACCGTTCGCCACTTGGTCTCGGCGAAGAATTCATAAGTAAATTAGCTATCGCTCGTAAAG
Organism: uncultured Bacteroides sp.; assembly: GCA_964598685.1. Classification (GTDB taxonomy): domain Bacteria; phylum Bacteroidota; class Bacteroidia; order Bacteroidales; family Muribaculaceae; genus CAG-873. The sequence continues at coordinate 2,250 of CAZRCU010000215.1, read as the reverse complement.
GACCGTTATTTATATTCAAGCAAGACATCTTTAAAATGGACGGCACGCCGGTGGTTAAAGCTATCGTAGCTGTTGCCACCTTGGTAAATGGACGCCTTACGCGAGGCAACGAGCTCTTTGCTCACTTCAATAAATACCTTGAGGCATGACTTCCCTTGTTCGCAAAATAGCGTTTTCACAAATCCGTGGAATCAATATCACCACCGCTCGGCAGCTAATTGAACGGGTAGGGGACATTGACGCATTCTTCGACATGTCGCAGAATGATTTGTGGCAAGCTATTGGCGCACAAAAAGACTACTGCTCCACATCCGAGCGCAGTCGGCTTCTCGCTGCCGCCGAGGCCGAAGCCGCTTTCATCGAAAACAATCATGCCAAGGCACATTTTTTCGACGAGCCCGACTATCCCCAGCGCCTTCTTCAATGTGAAGACGCCCCTGCCATGCTATATTCCATCGGTGATTGCAACTTCAATGCCTCACATGTCATTTCAGTGGTTGGCACTCGCAATGCCACCAACTATGGACTGCAATTCACCGAGCACTTAATCAGCGACCTGAAAGAATCTCTTGAAGACGTGCTAATAATCAGTGGCCTGGCCTATGGAATCGACGTCGCAGCCCACCGCGCCTCCCTTCACAATTCCATTCCTACAGCCGGAGTCGTGGCCCACGGCCTGCGGACAATTTATCCAGCCGAACATCGCAACGTGGCCGCATCAATGATCGCTAATCATGGCGCAATCGTCACAGAATACGTATCCACCGCCCCCGTTCATCGTGGCAATTTCCTTGCCAGAAACCGCATCATAGCCGGAATGTGCGATGCGCTCGTAGTAGCCGAAAGCGACTCGCGCGGTGGCGCGCTGGTCACAGCAAAACTTGCCGACGCCTACAATCACGAAGTGTTTGCCTTGCCCGGCCGCATCACCGACAGATACAGCCGCGGATGCAACGCTCTCATAGTAAATCGCAGCGCAATTCCCCTGCGCAGCGCCGACGACCTAATCTCCCAAATGCAATGGCAACCAATTGCTAAAGAGGGCAGCCAAGGCACGCTCAACTTCCGCCAAATTTCTCCGGAAATGCAGCTTATAATCGACCATCTTCGCCAAAATCCCGACGATAAAGCCGCCGAAATTGCCGCTGCGCTCAACGAACCATTCGCCACAATCCGAGCTCGACTCATGGAAATGGAGCTCGACGACTTTATCTGCATTCGCCCGGGAGGCTTCTACGACGTTTTAATTTGAACAAATATCAAAATTTTATTGTATATAAGTTATCTCTCCAAAAGAAAAATACCTAAATCATGAGTAAACAAATCATACCGCCATCCGAGTTTATCATAAACCCCGATGGATCTGCATTCCATTTACATCTCACACCCGAACAGCTTACCGACAACATCATTCTTGTCGGCGATCCCGCCCGTGTAAATATGGTAGCCGAATTTTTCGACACCAAAACCTATGAAGTCAGCTCCCGCGAATTTCATACAATCGGTGGCACCTACAATGGCAAGCCAATCATGTGCCTAAGCCATGGCATCGGCCCCGACAACATCGACATCGTAATCAACGAGCTTGACGCCCTGGCCAATGTCGACTTCAAAACTCGCGAAGTTAAAGAAAACTTGCGCCGACTCACCATGGTGCGCATTGGCACATCCGGCGCACTTCAGCCCGAACTCACTATCGGCACTCCCGTAATCGCCGAAAAATCAATCGGCTTCGACGGCGTTCTCAACTACTATGCCGGCCGCAATTCAATCGCCGACTTGGAATTTGAAAAAGCATTCTGCCAATTCACCAAGTGGAACGACCAATGGGCCAAGCCATATATCGTCGATGCCGATGCCGAGCTCGTCGATCGCATCGCAGGCGACGACATGGTGCGCGGCAACACAATCTCGGCCGTCGGATTCTATGGCCCGCAAGGCCGCAAAGTGCGCCTCGACCTCGCCAATCCCGACCTCAATAGCCTAATTGAACAATTTGAATTCAAAGGCCGTAAAATCACCAACTACGAAATGGAAAGCGCTCCACTCGCCGGCCTTGGCCGCTTAATGGGCCACCACTGCCTCACAGTATGCTCAATTATAGCCAATCGCTACAACAACGACGCCAACCCCAACTATAAGAGCGGCGTCCGCGACCTTATCGCCACAGTCCTCGAGCGACTATAATAACACGTCTAACGTTCCATATACTACAAACGCGGCCGATCATATATTAGCCGCGTTAATTAT
>CAZRCU010000214.1:0-2607 GCA_964598685.1 uncultured Bacteroides sp. | reverse complement strand
TCGAGCACGAAGTCCACATCGTGCATTTGCTCGAATCCGCGGCCGGGCACGTGGCGCTCTTCGATTTCGATGTCGAAGCCAATCACGTTTATAGCCAGCGAGCATGCTCCGGCGTCGGTGATGTCGTTGAGGCCGGTGCGATGAATGTGCACGCGTCGATTGTCGTCGACGGTGACTTGTAGTTGAGGAGAATCGGTGGGGGTGCCTGGCGATAGCTCTCCGGCCGACATGTGTAATATGGCTGCACCGCGCTTTGACGGCAAGGCCGACAGCGCCACCACCGCAGCAGCGATTGCACCGGAAATCACATAAAATTCAACGGTGTTGAACCACGCCATTACAAAATATCCAAGAAGAATCCGGCCACGCCTACATATATTAAAAGGCCCACAATATCATTGGATATTTGGATAAACGGGCCTGTGGCCAGGGCGGGGTTGATGTGCATTTTCTCAAGCGTGAGAGGCACCACGGTGCCGAGGATCGTGGCAAACATCACCACGCAGAACAGCGATACGGCCACTGAGAGAGCCACAACCAGCTGGTTGGGCAGCATTATCAGGTTGTAGACTAATATCACGGCCGAGAGGATAGTGGCGTTGAGCAAACCCACCAAAAATTCCTTGCCAAGCTGCTTGGCAAATTGTTTCACCTCGAGGGTGCCATTGGCAAGACCTTGCACCACGATGGCTGAGGCTTGTACGCCTACATTACCGCCGGTGCCGCCAATAATCGGGATGAACAGCGCCAGGGCGGTGACGGCATGCAGTTGATCCTCAAACCCGCCCAAAATCAGCGAGGCCAAGATGCCGGATGCGATGCCAATCAGCAGCCAGGGAATGCGAGCCTTGGTTTGCGCAAAGATTGAGTCGTCGGCATCCACATCGGTGGTAATACCTGAAGCCAATTGGTAGTCGCGTTCAGAAGATTCGCGCACCTGGTCCATTACGTCGTCGACGGTGATGCGGCCCAATAGGCGGCCAATCGAGTCGACAACGGGCATGGCCACAAGGTCGTATTTTTCAAAGTCGAGGGCCACCTCGTCGATGGGCGTGTCGGCTTTTACGCTCACGGGGTCGGTCTCCATCACGTGCTTGATTTTTGACACGGATGGGTGGGTGATCATCTTTTTTAGCGGGAAGATGCCTTTAAGCTTATAATCATTGTCTACGACGTAGACATAGTAGATCTCGTCCATTTCCTCGGCCTGGGAGCGCATTTCTTTGATACACTCGGGCATCGACATGTTTTCGTTGACCACCACCATTTCGGTGCCCATGTGGCCGCCGGCGGTGTCCTCGTCGTATTTAAGAAGGTCGATAATGTCGCCGGCTTGCTCCACGTCGTCGATGTGAGAGAGCACCTCGTCGCGGTCGTCCTCGTCGAGCTGCTGGATGATGTCGACGGCGTCGTCGGTGTCCATGTGCTCGATTTGCTTGGCGATTTCCTCGGTGGGCATCGCCTCGAGCAGCTTCAGACGGTCGTCCTCGTCGAGCTCCATCAGCACATCGGCTGCGGTGTCCTCGTCGAGCAGTTTGAATAGATATTCGGCCTCGTCAAGCTCTAAATTTTGATACAGCTCAGCGATGTCGGCCGGGTGGAGGTCGGCTAATTCAGCTTTTGCCTTTTCAATATCGTTGCGATTGATTATATCGCGGATTTCTTCCAGATACTCGTCGGTGTATTCTTTCATAACATTGAGCTCGACGGTGAATTAACTATTTTGAACGCATCTCAGAGAGCAAATTGGTGAGCTCCACAAATTGAGCCACCGAAAGTTGCTCGGGGCGCATAGCGCCCAAGGGGCAGTCGGTCGGAAATACGGTGCCGGCGGGCAAAAGGGATCGCATGGAATTGCGAATGGTCTTGCGTCGCTGGCCAAACGTGGTCTTTACCACAGTGCGCATCAATTCAAAATCGCACCCGGGGTCGACCACCGAATTGCGGCGAAGTCGCAGCACTCCGCTCTTCACCTTTGGCGGTGGGTTGAACACGTACTCCGACACTGTGAACAGATATTCGGCATCATACCACACCTGAAGCAGCACGCTGAGGATGCCGCGAGTCTTTGAGCCTTCGGGGGCGCAAATTCGCTCGGCCACCTCGCGCTGGAGCATGCCTGTGCACTCTTCCACCAAGTTGCGTGCATCCAGCACCTTGAAAAATATCTGAGTGGAGATATTGTAAGGATAATTGCCGATGATGCAGCATTTTTGGCCGCGAGTGAGCGTTGCGATATCCAGCTTCAAGAAGTCGGCTTCGACAATTCGGCCGGGGTCGAGCCCGGCCACGTGGCCGGCTTTTAGATATTCCACGCTTTCGCTATCCAATTCAATAACAGTGAGGTCGCGATGGTCTTCCACTAAAAATTGCGTTAGCACGCCTGTGCCGGGGCCCACCTCTACGACGGGCAAATCGGGGCAATCGCTGATCGTGTCGGCTATGCGTCGAGCCACCGACATATCAGTGAGAAAATGCTGTCCCAGCGCTTTTTTAGGTTTCACGTATGCCATATCAACGGCAAAGTTAATTAAAACCCTTGAAAACTCCAACACTTCGTAGGCTAATCTCCTCATACCTCACAAGAGAAGTGCCAATCTTGAATTG
>CAZRCU010000213.1:0-2625 GCA_964598685.1 uncultured Bacteroides sp. | reverse complement strand
TTACATACATTGCGCGAGGGGCTGCGCCAATTTTGACACAGCCCCTCGCAATATCTAAGAGTGGCGGATTACTTTACAATAATCTTGGTGGCTTTTGCGCCCTTTACAGCGATATAAACGCCCGGTACAAGACTGTCGGCATTTACTTTGCGTCCGTTGATGTCGTAGTAAACTGCCACAGAGTCGTCGGCGGTATCAACTATCACATTTTGAACGCCATCGACCTCCATTGTGGTGAATCGCGACAATTTACCATCGCGAAGCATCATCAGAGCAAAATCGCCGGCAATCACATCGCCCTGATCATCAGTGGTGGCAATAGGATAGCCCACGGTGAGCACATTATCGGCTTGCGAATCAAACGAAACATTTGTCAAACTGATTTCAACCGGAGCTGTGATACCGCGAGACACGTCGTAAAGTTTAATAGCGGTGGAGCCTTCCGACGGATAAGCATAAGTCATCAATGCATTGGATGCATACTTGAAGAAGCCTACGCCAAGCGTATTGGTGCCAAGCGATTTTGGCGATTCGCTATGCGCGGCGAGCGAAGCTTCGTGATTGAAGCTATAATCACGCATGCCATAGGTGGTGCCATTATCGGTGACCATAAATTTATAGCGATCGATAGGCGACACTACATAGCGGAAATCGTCGCCAAGGTCTTTACCGCGCAAGCCATCAGGACGGCTATCATCATCGGTGTCTATTTTGCCATCGACAATTGTGAGCACTACATTGCGGATTGCCTGTGTAGAGCTGGTGGAAACCGACGAGAATGTGAGCATACCTTCTTTAATGGTGCCGGTATAGGCAAATGTGTCGCCACCATAGCTTGTGTGCCACATTGCAGCGTTTTGCGAAGAAATCCATTCTTGTGGTTTACCTTGTGGAACACCATTGTCGTCGTTGCTCCAAATATAGAATTTGAGATTGCCACGCACTTCGTCGGAGCCGACATATTTATCGGAATATTGCAATTTTTCCTTGCCGCAGGCGATAAGTGTGCCATCGGCACTCACTTGAATATCCGACACATTCATAATATTGCCGGTGCAGCCGTCGGTGTCGACAGTGGCAAGCAACTGTCCTGTAGCGCCGTCGAGCACAACGATTTTCGCATTGTTTTCGCTATCCAATGCCAAGATGTAGAGCTTGCTCTTCATCCAAATCATGCGCTTGGCTGTCATGCCGTTGAGACCGGGGATTTCCTTATCTACGAAATGGCGATTAAGCTCATAGGAGCTTTGCAGCGAGAATTTATCCGGCACAAGGTTGGGATAATTTACATCTTCGCCCGGGCGACCATTGTAATACATGTGGGTGAGGTAATACTTTGGATACGATGTAAGACCGGCAGTTACGGTCACTTCAAGCGGTTCGGCTTCAAGATATTCATCATTTTCGGCGGTGATAGAATATGTGCCCGGCTCAAGGCCTTTGAACACAAATGCACCGTTGTAGAATTCGTCGGTGGTGTATTCTGCAATGTTTTTACCATCTTTCCACAGCAGCACTTTTGTGTTGTTGAGCGGCATCAGCACATCGTCGGTGCCACCAACGGGGATATAAATGGCATTGCTGAAATTGGTGTGGGCGTCGCGCACGATACCATAGATTTCGCCGGTGGCATCGCGTTTTTCCCAGTTGAAATATTCTGCGATACCGCGAGCATATTGATAACCCTCAATCATATCCACATCCCAGTTCATCGCACGGTGGCGCGAAGGCGAGTGGGTGTGGAAATAGCCTTCGACAAGATAGCCGGGGACGCCATGCTTGAGCACGCCAAGATAGCCATAGTAGCCCAGCGCGCTGGTAGAGCCCGATCCGCCACCCATAAAGTCGACATCGCCATAAATATATGTGCTCGACACCGACCATGCAGCATGCTCATTCGGGAAAGAATATTTAGATGCGGCCTCGCACATTTCATACGATCCTGATACAGCCTGATTGTCGCGGCCATTTCGGCCACGATACATAAACAGATGGTAGTTGGTGGAATTGTTTGTAGCAGCGTTAGAGTGAATTGCCACAAATGCATCAAATTCGTTGTATTCCACCTCGGCGCAAATTTCAGAAAGATTGCGATTATAGCGGGTGGCACCTTCCGACGACGAAGTGTTATTCGAGGAGTACGGGCCATTTTTCACACGGCTCATCACAATGTTTTGGCTAAGGTCTTTGGCGGCACCAATTTCCCAGCGCTCGCCGGTCTGATTCAGAGTGCGGTCAAACGGAATGCCCATTTCAATCAATTTTTCGAGCATGCCAAAGCCTTTGAGCAGGTCGGTGTTGGATTCAAAGAATCCGGTGGTATCGGTGTCAGAGGATGAATACACCGGCTTGCCAACCACTTGCATTGGGCGGTCGTTTGACGTCCAAGAGCCGTGGCCGGGATTTATATACACGCGCAATTCATCGGCATTTTGTGCCGAAACCGCCAAGGAGCCCATAAGCACCAGCGCAGCAAATAATTTAGATTTCATAGCGATATGTGTTACGGGTTATTTTAAATTGATAATATACAGGGCGCCATCGGCTGTGGAGAATAGCACCTTGGATGCATCAGCGCTCACCGAGGGATACATTGCTTTCAGAGAGCTGTCGGTGAGGGTCTGC
>CAZRCU010000212.1:0-2662 GCA_964598685.1 uncultured Bacteroides sp. | reverse complement strand
CTGACTCCAGCCGATAGCGCCTGCACACATCAGGCACGGCTCCAGAGTGACGTATAGCGTGCAATCATCAAGATATTTGCCCGAGCGGTCGTTGGCAGCGGCAGTGATTGCCTGCATTTCGGCGTGGGCGGTGACATCGTGGAGTGTCTCGGTGAGATTATGTCCACGGCCCACCACGCGGTCGCCGGCCACCACAATAGCGCCAACGGGGATTTCGCCCTCGGCGGCGGCTGCCTTTGCCTCGCCAATGGCAAGGTCCATATAATATTCGTCGCGGTTTACAATCATTTTAGCAAGTCGATGGTTAGGCCCTCGCGAGCGGCGATTATATCGCCTGCAAAGGTGGTGGCAGCCTCGTCGGCAAATGCTTCGTCGGAATCGTAGGCCTGAGAATAGTGGCCCACGATAAGCCTGCGAGCGCCGGCCATCGAGGCAATTTGTCCGGCCTGAGCTGCGGTGGAATGTCCGCGGGGAGCGGCTTTGTGCAGCGAGTCCTGCAAATATGTGGCTTCGTGATACACGGTGTCTACTCCGGCAATGGCCTGGGCCACGCGCTTATCAAACATGGTGTCGGAGCAATAAGCATAGCTGACGGCCTTGTCAGCGGGCGTGGTGATCAGATCGTTGGCCCACACCTTGCCGTCGGGGGCTATATAGTCGGCACCGGCCTTGATAGCGGGAATCGCAGACACGGGGATATTAAGAAATTTAGCCATGTCGCCGCGCATGTGGCGCAGCTTGGGCTTTTCGCGGAATATGAAGCCCACGGTGGGCACGCGGTGATTAAGGGGAAAGGTCTCTACGGTGAGAGATTTATCGTCCAAAATCACGGCTCGCTTAGGCTCAATTATATCGTAGACGATTTCAAAAGACGTCTCGCGGCAAAACACTGCCATAATCCGCTGCAAGATGTCGGCACCTTGAGCAAAGGTGTGGACAATGATGCGGCCGCCGGTGTCGTGAAGAGCCAGCGTAGACAGCAATCCGGGCAAGCCCAGGAAGTGGTCGCCGTGCAGGTGGGAAATGAATATGTGGTTGAGGCGCGAAAATTTCAGTTTCATACGCCTGAATTGCAGCTGAGCACCCTCGCCACAATCAATCATGAAAAGCCGATCACGAAAATCAAGCACTTGGCACGACGGAGTGTGGCGCACAGTGGGTGTAGCAGAGCCGCATCCCAATATGTTAAGCGAGAATTGAGCCATAGCAGAGGAGAGAGCTGATTGGTTAGAATCCTGTATAAGATGAGGGCGACAGAGCGTGCAATTCGCGGCGCACTTCGTCGCTCACATTAAGGGTGTCGATAAATTGCGAGATGCTTTGCTCGGTGATTGCCTCGTTGGTGCGAGTGAGCTGCTTGAGTGTCTCGTAGGGCTTGGGATAGCCTTCGCGACGCAGGATGGTCTGAATACCCTCGGCCACCACTGCCCAAGCAGCATCGAGATCGGCATCAATGCTCTCGCGGTGGAGCAACAGCTTGTCAAGACCTTTGATTGTGGAGGCCACAGCGATAAGCGAATGAGCCAAGGGCACACCGATATTGCGCAGCACGGTGGAATCGGTGAGGTCGCGTTGCAGACGCGAAACCGGCAATTTCTGAGCCAAATGAGCAAAAACGGCATTTGCTATGCCAAGATTGCCCTCGGAATTTTCAAAGTCGATAGGATTCACCTTGTGAGGCATAGCCGATGAGCCAACTTCGCCGGCCTTGATGCGCTGTTTGAAATAGTTGGACGAGATATACATCCACACATCGCGGTCGAGGTCGAGAATAATGGTGTTGATGCGGCGGAGGGCGTCGAACAATGCAGCCAGATTATCATAGTTGGAAATCTGGGTGGTGTAGGCCTCGCGCTGAATGCCAAGATTCTCTGAGAGGAACTTGGCAGCAAAGGCTTGCCAATCAATTCCGGGGAAAGCCACGCGGTGGGCATTGAAATTTCCGGTGGCGCCGCCAAATTTGCCGGAAATAGTCACAGCTTTCAAAGCCTTGATTTGCTCGGTGAGACGATATACATACACCTGAAACTCCTTGCCAAGACGAGTAGGTGAAGCCGGTTGACCATGAGTGCGAGCCAACATAGGCACATCGGCCCATTCCTGAGCGCGCTGCTCCAGACGTTCAACAAGCTGAGAGATAGCCGGCAAATACACATCACGCAGTGCATCGGCCAACGACATTGGCACAGCCGTATTGTTGATGTCCTGCGAGGTAAGGCCAAAGTGAATAAATTCCTTATAAGCAGAAAGGCCAAGACGGTCGAAACGGTCTTTCAGGAAATATTCCACAGCTTTCACATCGTGGTTGGTGGTTTTCTCAATCTCCTTGATTTCAAGGGCATCTTCGACGGTGAAATCCTCAACAATTTTGCGCAGAGCGACAACAGTGTCGGGATTTAGGGCAGGCAGTTGCGGCAGGCCAAGATTGGAGATAGCTATAAAATACTCCACTTCTACCTTAACTCGATAACGGATTAAACCAAATTCCGAGAAATACTCGTCGAGTTTATCACATTTAGATCTGTAGCGCCCGTCGACAGGCGAAATTGCGGTAAGCGTTGTCAGTTGCATATGTATCAATTAATTCACAAAGATACAAATTTTTCCGCATCCCGCCCACAGCCCCATGCAAATTAACATCCCCCTGTGAAAATTATCATAT
>CAZRCU010000211.1:0-2672 GCA_964598685.1 uncultured Bacteroides sp. | reverse complement strand
TTTGTATCCCGTTATGAAGATAGGTTTTGATAACGATAAGTATCTCAGAATTCAGTCTGAGCATATCAAGGAGCGCATCGCTCAATTCGGTAATAAATTGTATTTGGAGCTTGGTGGAAAGCTCTTCGACGACTACCACGCAAGCCGCGTTTTGCCGGGCTTCCGCCCCGACAGCAAGCTGCGTATGCTTTCGCAATTAGCCGATAAGGCCGAGATTGTGATTGTGATTAGTGCGCTTGATATAGAGAAAAACAAGGTGCGCCAAGACCTTGGCATCACCTATGATATGGACGTGCTGCGCTTGCGCGAGGAATTTCAAAACCGTGGTTTTTTGGTAGGCTCGGTGGTGATAACTCACTACAACGGCCAATCCAGCGCCGATGCATTCCGCAAGCGTCTTGAGCGTATGGGTATCACAGCCTATTATCATTATTCTATCGAGGGCTATCCCACAAATGTAAATCTAATCGACTCGGATGATGGCTTTGGTCGGAACGACTATGTTGTCACCTCGCGTCCGTTGGTGATTGTTACTGCTCCTGGCCCGGGTAGCGGCAAGATGGCCGTTTGCCTGAGTCAGCTTTACAACGAGCATAAGCGCGGCATCGAGGCCGGTTATGCTAAGTTTGAGACATTCCCTGTGTGGAGTCTGCCCCTGAAGCATCCTGTAAATATAGCTTACGAGGCTGCCACCGCTGATCTCAACGATGTGAATATGATCGATCCGTTCCACCTTGAGGCCTACGGCACCACCGCTATCAACTACAATCGAGATATTGAGATTTTCCCGGTGCTGAATGCTCTGTTTGAGGGCATCTATGGTGAGAATCCCTACAAATCGCCCACTGATATGGGTGTGAATATGGTGGGCTTTTGCATCAGCGACGATGATGTGTGCTGCGAAGCCTCCAAGCAAGAGATCATTCGCCGATATTTCACTGCGCTTAATCACATGGCCAATGGAGATGGCAATGAGGCCGAGGTGAGCAAAATCGCATTGCTGCTGAAACAGGCCAAAATTGATATTGCTTATCGCAAGGCCACTGTTGCAGCTCGCAGCCGTGCCGAGGAGAGCGGTGTGGCCAGCTCGGCCATCGAATTGGCCGACGGCTCTATTATCACAGCCGAGACAGGATCGCTGCTTGGTCCCAGCGCCGCATTGATTCTTAACTCGCTGAAATATCTTGCAGGAATCGACCATTCAATCAAGCTTATTCCTCAAGATATGATTGAGCCAATCCAGTTCACAAAGACCAGCTATCTGCGGAGCCACAATCCGCGCTTGCACACCGACGAGGTGCTTGTGGCCCTCTCGGTGCTTAGCACCCACGACGATAATTGCCGCCGTGCCCTTGAAAAGCTGCCCGAGCTCAATGGCTGCCAAATGCATTGCACTGTGATGCTTGGCGAGGTCGATCGCAAAATTTTCAAAAAGCTTGGTGTTGACCTCACTTGCGACCCCTCTCACAAATAATCCGATTTCCTAATTTAGGTTTGTAACTCTTTATTTTGTTAGTACAAGTTCTTGTTATTTTAGCTTTCCTTGGCATTGGAGAGCTAATAGTGGCTGTGAGTCATGTACCTGTGCCATCGAGCATTATCGGCATGATTTTGTTGGCAGCAGCTTTGAAACTCGGATGGCTCAAATTTAAGCGAGTCGACCGCATTTCTCGACTGCTCAACGACAATTTGGGATTCTTTTTCATCCCTGCCGGTGTGGGCATAATGACCAAAATGGAATTGCTTGAGCGCCAGTGGCTGCCCATCGTGGTGGCATCGGTGGTGAGCACAGTGATAATCTTGGCTGTGACAGGGTGGGTGCACCAGCTTGTCCGCAATTATATGTCGCGTCATCATGGAATTTCTGAGTAATAAATACGTGCTGCTATCGCTCACGATAGGCGTCTTTGTGGCTGCAAAGTGGCTTCAACGGCGTGTGGGTTCAGTGATTCTAAATCCTATTCTCATTACCATCTTGGTGGTGATCGGATACCTACTGATTTTTGATATAGACTATTCCACCTATGCCGCAGCCGGCGACTATATCGACTTTTGGCTAAAGCCGGCCATCGTGGCCCTTGGAGTGCCACTCTATAAGCAGCTCGAAAACATTCGCCGGCAAATCTTGCCACTGTTTATGGCCGAGCTGGCCGGATGTATTATAGGAATAATATCCGTGGTATTAGTGGCACAGGCAATGGGAGCCGAGCGCGAGGTGATTATGTCGCTAGCACCAAAAGCCACCACCACACCAATTGCAATGGAGGTGTCGCGCGCACTTGGAGGAGTGCCGGCACTGTCAGCCGCCGTGGTGATATGTACAGGCATCTTTGGCGGCATGATAGGCTATAGATTTATGGACTATTCGCGGGTGAAAAGCAACGTGGCTCGAGGACTGTCACTCGGCACGGCCGCTCATGCCATCGGCACATCCACAGCTATCGGTATCAGTCAGCGTCACGGTGCATTTGCCTCGCTCGGCTTGATTCTCAACGGCATTCTCACAGCCCTTATCGCCCCCTATGTATTGGCTATAATGGGTTATTAAGACCTGTGCCACGCATGGAGATAATATTTTGATGTAATATTTTCTAAATTGAGCCTAATCGCGCAAATATGTGATTTTTTTAGGGCAAAAACCTTTGGCAATATCGAAAAATATGCTTAACTTT
>CAZRCU010000210.1:0-2674 GCA_964598685.1 uncultured Bacteroides sp. | reverse complement strand
CGCTTATGGATACGACGTGAGTGGATGTGTGTTTGGGACAGCCGGGCGGATTGTAGTGCGTTGTTAGTCGTGGTGGTAGGGCTCGCCGCGGAGGATTGTTTGGGCGCGGTAGATTTGCTCGGTGGCGAGGACGCGGGCCATTTCGTGGGTGAAGGTCATTTTGGATAGGCCGAGGAGCATGTCGGCGCGGTCGTAGACGGCTTTTGAGAATCCATAGGGGCCTCCAATTACAAATACGAGGTTGCGGCTGAGGGTTGATGCGCAGCGTGCAATATAGTCGGCAAATTCGCGTGATGTGAGTTGGCGGCCTCGTTCGTCGAATAGCACGACTCGGTCGCCGGGGGATATGCAAGCGAGGATAGCTTCGCCTTCGCGAGTTTTTTGCAGGTCGGTGGTGAGATTTTTTGTGGCTTTGATGTCGGGGATTACTTGAATTTCAAATGGCATATAGTGGGGAATCCTTGAGGCGTATCTGTCGAGGAGGTCGCGAAGGGGCTGTTCGCGCATAGTGCCAACGCATACGAGACAAATTTTCATTTTGCGAGTTTTTTAAAGTGGATATGTAGGTAGAGTCCGCGCATAATCAGATATGAGATGAAGGCGAGCCAAAGCGCGTGATTGGCCCATAGGGGCTCGAGGGCGAAGTAGAGGGCGAAGTAGATTGCCATAGCCCAGAGCATCGACCATAGCATGTGGCGAGTGTCGGTGAGGCCAACGTAGATGCCGTCGTAGAGAAAAGCGAGGATGCCGCATGCGGGCACTGCGACGGCCCATGGAAGGTAGGTGGTGGCTGTGGCTATTACGTGGCTGTCGTCGGTGAGGAGTCGCAGGATTAGCGGTCCACCGAGGGCGTAGATTATAGTAAATATCACGGCCACGGCGATGCACCATTTTAGGAGCCGTAGGACCACTGATTTCACTTGGCGGGAGTTGCGGCTGCCGTGGGCCATGCCGGCGAGTGCTTCGCCGGCGTAGGCAAATCCGTCGGAGAAGTATGAGAAAAACATGAATAGCTGCATGAGCAGAGCATTGGCGGCGAGTGTGTCGACGCCGCGTGCAGCGCCGGCGCGTGTGAACCACACTGTGACGGCCACCAAGCACAATGTGCGCAGGAATATGTCGATGTTGATGCTGAATAGACGCTTTAGCGCGCTGAATTTGAGCAATACCGACATCGAAGGTATCGAGGGCTTATATTTGCGAATTAATATGATTGTGGCGGTGATGAATCCGAGCCATTGAGCTGTGATTGTGCCGAGTGCAATTCCCTCGATTCGCATTTTGATGGCGTAGACCAGCACGAGGCTTGCGAGGATGTTGGTGATGTCGGTGAGCAGTGCAATCCACATAGGAATTTTAGTGTTTTGCATGCCGAGATACCAGCCATTGAGCACGAACATGCCGAGCGCGGCCGGTGCGCCGAATATGCCGATGGCAAAGTAGGCGCGTGCGTGTGGCTCTACCGACGAATCTGCATCAATGAAGCGCAGAGTGATGTCGGCGAGCGGGTGGGAAAATAGAATCAGCACCAGCGAGAATCCCAGGGCCATGAGCAATGCACGGGCAAGCGTGGCGGCTGATGCTTGGGCATCGTTGGCGCCAAAGGCTTGTGCGGTGAGGCCGGCAGTGCCCATTCTGAGGAAGGACAATAGCCAATAGAGCATATTGAACATGGTGGTGCCGACAGCAATCGCCCCGATGTAGGCGGCTGCGCCGAAGTGGCCGGTGATGGCCACATCGACCAGCCCCAACACCGGGGTGGTGATATTAGAAACGATAGCCGGAAGGGCAATCGCGAGGATACGCTTATCGAGACTGTTTACATGCATTAATTGGCTTTGCGAGCACGTTTCGATTCAAAGTAGAGGTAGGCAATGATGGCAATGTAGGCAACGATGCCTAATACTTGGGGCAGGAAATCATCGCCATTAGTGGGCATAGATTTGCCGCACATGATGGTGATAGCGGAGAATACGCCGAAAAGTGCGCCACCGGCAATCATGCCTGAAGCAACGAGTGTGCCGCGCTCGAGGCGGGCTTTTGCAAGGTCTTTATCTTTGGTGCTACGACCAACGGCCCAAGAAATAAGGCCACCGACGAGCATCGGGGTGTTGAGCGACAGTGGGAGGAACATGCCGAGGCAGAATGCCAGGGCCGGCACGCCGAGCCAGTTGAGAATCAGGGCGAGGACAGCGCCAACGATGTAGAGAATCCAGGGAGCGGATTCGCCCATCATCATAGGTTCGATCACCTTGGCCATTGCGTTGGCTTGGGGAGCAGCGAGGGCGTTGTCGCCGGTGAAGCCGTAGACATTGTTGAGCATGAGGATGACGCCACCAACAGTGGCTGCCGAAACCAATGTGCCGAGGAATTTCCAGGTCTCTTGTTTTTTAGGAGTTGAGCCAACCCAATAGCCGATTTTGAGGTCGGTGACGAAACCGCCGGCCATAGAGAGTGCGGTGCAAACAACGCCGCCGACAACCATTGAGGCAACGATGCCGTCGGTGTCTTTGAGGCCGATGGCAACGAAGATGCCGGAAGCGATGATGAGGGTCATGAGAGTCATGCCGCTGACGGGGTTAGAGCCCACAATAGCGATGGCGTTAGCGGCCACGGTGGTGAAAAGAAAGGCTATCACGGTGACCACGAGCCAGGCGATGAGAGCTTGCCAGAA
>CAZRCU010000209.1:0-2686 GCA_964598685.1 uncultured Bacteroides sp. | reverse complement strand
CAAAGCGAATCGAGTGAATTTTATTAAAAGTCATCAAAGAGGACGTTATTGTGGCCTTAATTGTTGCAATGGACTATTCACGATGAAAAAATAGTAAAAATTTGAACACAAAAGCATATATCATATATTTTTTTGTTCATTTTTTTACTGTTACGAAGAAAACTCGGATCAATGCAGTTTTTATCGACGCTTATTACGGATCTTTAGAATAAGTTTGCTAACTTTGCGAAGTATTTGGCTCGCACAGATTCAAATCTGACGCGATTAATAGGGAATCAGGTGAGAATCCTGAACAGTGCCCGCTGCTGTAATCTCAATACACGCCGCTGCATTCATGTCACTGGACACGCTCCGGGAAGGCGCATCGGCTCGAGAAAGTCAGAAGACCTGCCGATACACCTACATAGAATTTTAACCTGCGGGACTATGGGTGAAATAGCGATGCATCACACTGTTGATGTGCTGTCTCATGCATACCTGCAAAAAAATATATTGCATGAGTTTTAAACTACTACCTAAATCACTGAGTGCATCGACACTAATTATTGCCACAGCTCTATCGGCAACGGCAACGCCTGTCAAAATTCAATTAGCCGACTATAACATCGGAAAATTCACCATTAAGGCGAAAGGCAGCTCGGAAATTGTATATGAGCAAACACAGGAAATTGGCTCTATCGGCCCATATGATATTGAATTGGCCCCGGGCGACTACCTGCTCGAGTGCTACGATGCTTGGGACGAATTTTATCGTGGCGGCGTGTATACAAGCGTGCCCGAAGCCTCAGACACATACACCGAAAGCAATCCATATTGGTGGGCCGTTGCATCGGTCTATTGCCGCGTAAACAACAAAAACGCCGACGGCTCTTATTTTGAAAAGGATAAAGACTACACCATTGATTTCGACATCCGCAACTCTAAAGGTGAAGCACAGGAATTTATTGTAAGTTCGTGGAAAGAAAAATCGCGCGACTACTTTGCATTCCCTATTCTTCAGGCAACTTGCACCTACAAGCTCACCCCCACGGAATCACATCCGGAGCTAATCACCACCACTAAATCGACGAGTATTGTTATTACAAGCACCTCGCCTGAAGACCTTACAATTGCTGAGGCTAAAACATTCGACGTCACCGCCCCTGCCGGTGCATCATTCTTCTTAGGCAAAAAAATCAACCATTATATGCCATTTGAAGAAATTGCTCCGGTGAAAACTATTGACAACGGCGACAACACCACCACATATTCCTATGTGATGCCAAACACTGTCACTCAGATGTACTATAAAGCTGAAATGCCCGGGGCAATGACACATGCCGGACAAATCCAGCGTAGCGACAATCTCACAGCAATCACCATCACCGAAGACGAGCTCTTGGGACATGGCACACCCGACTATTTCAACCACACTCTCTCCGACAACAATAGCATGAACGTGGCTGATATATTTCTCAATATCAACCAACGCAACCACTTGTGTATGAAACAAGGCGACACCAAAGATCTTGTGGCTCTGCGCGTGTGGCAGCTCACCAACAACACCGTAAGCAACTTCTTTGTAGAGCCCAACTACCATTTCAGCGTCTACAACGACAGCTTCAGCCCGTCGAACGATGTAGTGACTGTCGATGCCGACGGCAAACTTACTGCTGTGGGCAACGGCACAGCCATTGTGTTAGTCGACTACGATGCTTGCTATGCCTATGGATATAAATATGGTGCTAACTTTGAATTTGAAGGTGGCGCAAAATGGAGCAAGCTTTGGGCTGAAAACACAGGCATTTTCGTAGTGACAGTAGGCTCAGGCAATGCAGCCGATAGCGAATCGTTCCTACCCAACTTCAATATCGACAAGGGCAGCGTAAACCGTGAAGACAGAACCCTCGACGCAGAGCACGACGTGCTTTACTACCTCGAAAGCGAGAGCGGCTATCTCTACAACTACGCTCCTGAAGGGGCAGCAAAAGTGGAAGTAGCCAACCCCACAGTTGACACCACCAACAACACCGTCACCTACAACGGCTTCAACGAAGTGGCAGCCAACAGCGATGGCACCTACACAGTGCTCCTGACCTTCGGACGAAATATCATCCGCACCATAGCCGCCGATGGCGCCACAGCATATCAAGTGATTAGTGCAAAGCCCATTGGATATGAGATTGTGAACAATTCTCGCGAAAGCGCAGATGTGATGCCGGGCGACGAAGTGAGCATTAAGCTCCATGGCCTCTATCATCCCGCTTTGAAGCTTGCAGGCATCTATAATCAATCGGCCAATCTTGATTTCGACCAAGTGGGCAACGATGGCCCCCTATATCTCGGCTCGGGACAATACACCTTTGCCGGAAGCGAAGATGCACAGACAATTAGCTTCACACTCGATGCAGATTATGCCGCCAACGACTACACATTAAGCAATGGTTCGATCTTGGTAAAAGGCTACGGCTCATATGGCGGTGCTCACAGATCAATCGACAGAAGTGTAGGCTTAGGCGCAAATCTTGGCGCGACGCTCACCGAGCAGTATTGGGGCGCTATTCCATCAATCACATTTGCAGTAAGCCACAACGACGGCGTCAGCGATATTTCAAATAGCAGCATAGCTATCAGCGCTGTATATTCAATTGCCGGCGTAGCTCTCAACGTCGACTCGCTCAGCGAGCTCCCCTCGGGCATGTATATC
>CAZRCU010000208.1:0-2721 GCA_964598685.1 uncultured Bacteroides sp. | reverse complement strand
AAGCCTAGCGCAATGCAAAGTTAACAAAATTTTCAAAACAACCCACAAGTTACCCCAAGCAAAAGCGTGAATTATCGGTTATTATCTGCGCCAGAAAGCAGCTGTAAGCAGAGTAAGCACGGTGAAAATTTCAAGACGGCCTATCAGCATCATAGCCGACAAAGTCCACTTTGCCACATCCGTCAGCGGTGCATAGCTAGCAGCCGTCAGTCCGTAGCCAAGGCCATTCGTGCCGATTGCCGACAATGCCACAAAATTAGCATCAGTCAAATCCACGCCCGTGGCCGATACAATCAAAATACCAATCACCGTTATCACCAAATAGATTGAGATAAACGCCACCGTGCGGCTAAGCAATTCCGGCGACAGGCAGCGGCCATTCACCTCCACTCGGCGCACATTGCGCGGATACACCGACCGATACAATTCATTTGCCAAATTCTTGGCCAATGCTAAAGTGCGGTCGACCTTCACAGCGCCCGTGGTAGAGCCTGCACACGCTCCGATGGTCATCACAATCATAATTATCATCAGACCAAACGAGCCCCACGAGTCGAAGCCCAAATAGGAAAATCCCGCGCTGCTGATAGCCGAAAGGATTTGGAAAATAGGGTTCAGCAAAGCCGTGTCAAGGGTCAGTTCACTGCCCGAGAGCCACAGATAACCTACCACCGCCACATAGCAGCCTAAGATAATCGTCACATAAGCTCGAAAAACATCGTTGCGCCAAAGCGCACGCACATTCCCCCTAAACAGCGAATATATCAACGTGAAATTCACGCCGCCCAAAAACATGAACACGGCCACCACTACAATCACATAGCGGCTCCCAAACGATGCCAAGCCGGCATTTGAAACCACAAAACCGCCGGTAGAAATCGTGGCAAACGAATAGCACACGCTCTCAAACAAATTCATGGGGCCCATCCACAGCAGCAAAATCATCATCACAGTGAGCATAATATACACATGCCATAGCGAGGCCGCAGTGCTGCGAATGCGAGGATGCAATTTATCATGCGTTATGCCCGTCGACTCGGCGTTAAACACCGACAATCCGCCCGATTGGTTAAAAGCCGGCAACACTGCCAATATAAACAGCAAGATGCCCAAGCCTCCGATCCACTGAATCATCGCGCGCCACAGCAGCACAGCGTCGCTACATGCCTCGACATCCTCAATCACCGATGCTCCGGTAGTGGTAAAGCCCGACATCGTTTCAAAAAACGCATCTGTCACGCTCAATGCGCTGCTCGAAAAGATCAATGGCAACATACCGAAAATAGAGAACAGCACCCACACCAACGACGTAAGCAAATAGCCTTCGCGCCGATTCAACTCGGTAGGAGCATCCTTTAGCCAAATGGCCAACACGCCGCCCACAAGTGCCGTCAACGCTGCCGAAGCGGCAAACGGCAATGAATCAGAGCTACGCTCAAACAAGGCCACTACGGTGGGCACCACCATCATCACCGACTCCAATATCAACAGCCAGCCAAGCAGATGAAACACCACCGATAAGCTAATTTGTGATTGATTTCTAAGCATAACGTCATCTTTTTTACCCTACAAAGATACACCTTTTCCCCCACCCCACCAAATAAGCCCTTCACGCTGCGGCAAGATTATAGCCTAAGCAATAGTGGTAGTAATGCTGCTAAATTGGCAACATTTCGAATAATAAATTTCTTTTTTAGAAAATATTTTCAATCAAAAGAAAGGAATTTGCAAAATTTTATATATATTTGCACCAGAAATCATACCAAGACTATATATAGTGAAACTGGTAACATAGGAGCGCAAGAGTGCTGCTCCAATTTCAAAAGAAACGGTGTTATTGACATTTTATCTTCTGTGTTCAAACTTCGCAACTTTGATAACGACTTGAAGAGAGTGTACAATAGCACCTGCATTGATAGGCGTAGTATTCGGGCTGGAGATCAGTCCGTTATATAAGCTAAGTCGGTGTGGGGCTGTTGTTTTTATCCAAGTCGTAGGTAGTGCGAAGACCTGAACACAGGATAACAACGATATACATTCCTCACACCTTTTCTGTATATAAACAACTAACCAATCTGATTCAACGGAGGATGCGAATCAAACGTTTAATACATGAAGACCTTTAATTTTAAATGGTTAATGCTCCTTTTTATAGCATTATTCGCAAGTGTATCGCTTGCGTCGTGTAGCGATGACGACGATAATGGCATTGACGATGGCACTATCTATGGCACATGGGTGTCTTCGGAAATCTTCAATGTCAATGCGACCAATCAGTACACCGAAACCATCACCCTCAATTTCAAAAGCGATGGCACCGGCTACCGCAAAATAGAAGATTCTTATGTCACAGGAGCTGTTAATTCGGATATGTACACGTTCCATTTTGTGGTGACAACTGCAACCAACGGCGAGAAAACCGTGATAACTACCGATGACGAAGATGGTTATCAACTAACTTTGACGGTTATTCGCACCGGAAACACGCTGCTAATAGGAAGCCGTATTTACACCAAAGTGTAATCACTCAAACTTTTGAAAACCGGTTTTCTCCAATATCCCTAGATGATAAAGGCTATCTAATCCCCCTTAGATAGCCTTTATTGTCTTAACAGTGAAATGGTGGGGCCGATTTAAAGCTGAATAGGATGATTGAATTATGCAGAGGTATATATGTGAAAAAAGCCCGAAAGACATAGTCTCTCGGGCTTGATAGGGGGC
>CAZRCU010000207.1:0-2734 GCA_964598685.1 uncultured Bacteroides sp. | reverse complement strand
CGATTTTGTAAATTGACGCGAATTAACACGAATTTAGGTAAAAGGTAAGAGGTAAGAGGTAAAAGACGGCGGACGGTGTGTCCTTTATGTCAACGTGTTGATATACAGTGTGATGGATTAGGATACGCCATGGTGTGTCCGTACTGGCAGTGGATACGTTGATGGACACCACGGCAGCGGATGTGCGTTTTGGGCGGCAGGACAGGATTTGGAAAAATGTTGGGGAGTTATTTGACTTTTTGAGGAGTTTTATTTAACTTTGCAATGTTAAATCTAACCCTCAAAACAGACAAAACGATATGAAAAAGAAATTTATTTGCGTAGTATGTGGCTACGTACATGAAGGCGACGAAGCACCCGAAAAGTGCCCCGTTTGCAACGCTCCTAAATCAAAATTCAAAGAACTTGATACTACTGCTGCTCTTGAATTCGTAACCGAACACGAAATCGGTGTGGCTAAGGGTTGCGACCAACAAATGATCGACGATCTCACCGCTCATTTCAATGGTGAATGTGGCGAGGTGGGCATGTATCTGGCGATGTCGCGCCAGGCCGACCGCGAAGGTTATCCCGAAATTGCTGAAGCTTTCAAGCGCTATGCTTTTGAAGAAGCTGAGCACGCTGCTAAGTTTGCCGAACTTCTTGGCGAATGCGTATGGGATACCAAGACCAACCTCGAAAAGCGTATGCAAGCTGAAGCCGGTGCAAATGCCGACAAGATGCGCATCGCTAAGCGCGCTAAAGAGCTTAACCTCGACGCTATCCACGACACTGTTCACGAAATGGCTAAGGACGAAGCTCGTCACGGTCAAGGCTTCCAAGGCCTTTTCAACCGCTATTTTGGCAAATAATTTGTAGAAATACATAAATCGACGGTAAAGGCGACATCTGCATGATGCCGCCTTTATTGTCGATTGCCATAATGGTAGCCGGACCGTTATTCAGCGCGATAGTTGAAGTAGGGGAATGTGGCTGTTGCAGTGGGGGCGCCGATTGCGTATAGGCCGAGGATGATGCCGGTGAAGCCGCCCACGGTTTCCGAACTTAGATAGCGCGCATCAATTTTGCCGAGTGGGGTGAATGTGTGGCCATCGTCGGTTGAATAGCTAAATGTGTAGTAGTCGGGCGTGCCGCTTACTTTCAATGTGGCTGAGTTGCCATTTATTTTTATGCTGTTCTCGACGTGTGAAAGTTGTCCAAGTCGATATCGCAGATTTATGGTGGTGGAGCCGTCGGATTGCGAGGCGAGGTAGATGTCGTAGTGGGCTTTGGCATCCATAAATACGCTAAGGCCGGCTTGGTCGTTTGCTGCTGTGGAGTGGAGCGTTACCCGTGTGTCGGCGCTGAAATTGTGGTGCTGTTGGCGGCGACCCACAAATGTGGGCAGGGCTGCCGAGTCGAGATCGTCGGCTGTGGCTTTAAGTGTGATCGTCTTGCCTGTGAGCAGATAGTTGTCGGCGATTCGATTGCGCAAATATACCCATTCGGGCCCGAGCGATTTTTGATTAAATTTTGTGAGCGATGAGCCTGCGGCTTGCGCTTTTGTAGCGACGTCGAAGTCGGCGGTCATGTCGAGTGAAATTGTGCCATCGCCATTCACCACGGGCCATGCATCTTTTTCCCATGTCACAGGCGCGAGATAGGTCTCACGGCCAAGCAAGTGGTGTGAGCCGGATTGGATGCGGAAGGCCAGGCACACCATCCACCATGATCCGTCGGGTGCTTCTACCAAATCGGCGTGGCCGGTGCCTTGGATTGGGCTGTATTGCGCGTTGCAGTTCATGTGGGTGAGAATCGGGTTGGCCGGATTGGCTTGATAAGGGCCGTAGATGCTTTTAGATCGGCTGATTGTCATGCGGTGGGCATATTCTGTGCCGCCCTCGGCAATCATAAGGTAGTACCAGCCATCTTTTTTATAAATGTGCGGGCCTTCGGGGTAGCGGCCGCCGGTGCCGTCCCAAATATGCTTGGATTCTGACAGCTGTCGGCCGGAGGTGGGGTCGATCTCGCAGAGCCAAATGCCGTTGTCGGGGTTTGACACCATGTAGCAATGTCCGTCCTCAAAATAAAGTGATGGGTCGATTCCTTGCTGCTCCAGCCAAATAGGCTCGCTCCATGGGCCTGCGGGGTTGGTGGCAGTGACCATGAAATTGCCTTTAGACGACACATTGGTGGTGATCATATAGAACACGCCGTCGTTGTAGCGAATTGTGGGGGCGTAGATGCCACCATTTGATAGCGCATTATCCAGCTTTACTTGCGATTCGCGCGATAGCACATTTCCGATTTGCTGCCAATTCACAAGGTCGCGGCTGTGCCAAATGGGTACGGCCGGAAAATATTGAAATGAGCTGTTTACGAGATAGTAGTCGCTATCGACGCGGCAAATGCTTGGGTCGGGATAGAAGCCGGGGATAACAGGGTTGTGGTATTCGGATTTTAAGGCCGACATAAATAGTGTTGACATCCCACAAGCCAACACGGTGAGTGCATGTAGATGTTTCATGGGCTAAAATAGTTAACATCACAAATTTAATTATGATGGTTGAATTGGCCGTAGTGCTGCAACAAAATCATAATGAATTGCGATGCATAGCTGAATTTGCCCACAAAAAAAGCTGCGCGGAAGGCGCAGCTTTTTTAGATATGTGGAGTAGGGGGGATTAGCAGATGCCTTCGCCCATCATGGCGTGAGCCACCTTCATGAAGCCGGCGATGTTGGCGCCCTTCACGT
>CAZRCU010000206.1:0-2768 GCA_964598685.1 uncultured Bacteroides sp. | reverse complement strand
GTCAGTGCTTGCGGAAGGGGCGGGAGATTGCGATGCCTACGTCGGCGAGCATCATCTGGATTGGCGAGATTACGGGGCGGAATCGCCTGGGCTTGCTGATGGCGGTGAAGATGCGCAATTGGCCGGGGCAGCATTTGATGTCGAGCTCGGCGGGCATGTCGGCGGGGTCGCCGTCGATGTGTGTGACGCCTGATGTGGCGCGGCGGATTTTGATTGCTTCGGCGCGGAATGTGCGTATGCGGCCGTGGTTGCTGATCGAGCCGGTGATCATTTCGAGGCCTGATAGGGCGTGGCTGAACAGGTTGCCTTCGTGGACGATTGTGACGTCGAGCTTGCCGTCGCGAATCGAGGCTGATGGGGCAATGAATGCGTTATTGCCGTATTGCGAGGCGTTGCACACCACCACGAGGAATGCGCGGTCGGTGATTACCTCGCCGTTGGCGATGATTTCGTAGGGTTGTGCTTCGTATTTCACAAATTCGTCGAGGGCGCTTGACAGGTAGGTGGCCAATCCGCGTGTGTGCTTTTGTGCGAATCGCTGTGAGACGGCGGCATCGAATCCTACGCCGAATGTGCAGAAGAATGGGCGGCCGTTTACCTCGCCATAGTCGCAGGCTTCGATGTGGTTGTCGGCAATCACTTGGAGCGAGCGTTCGATGTCGACGGGGATGCTGATGTGGCGAGCGAGGCCGTTGCCGCTTCCTGCGGGGAGGATACCGAGGGCTGTGGCTGTGCCGATAAGGCCTGAGGCTACCTCGTTGACGGTGCCGTCGCCTCCACAGGCCAATACGCCATAGTCGCCACGGGCGGCGGCTTCGGCGGCGAGGCGTGTGGCATCGCCGGGGCCCGAGGTGTAGACCGTGTTGACCTCGTAGCCCATTGATTCAAGGCGACGGGGCACCCAGCGCGACACCTCTTTCTTGGAGAGGGTGCCTGAGATGGGGTTGATGATTAGTGTGAGTCTACGTTTAGCCATTTGGGTGCAAAATTAATAAATTTTCTCTAAAAACCGAGGTGTAAAGAGGCAATAGATTGGCACTTTCGTGCTTTTTTTCTACTTTTGTTGTATGGATGAATTTCTACGCAAAGTAAAAAGTGTGATAAAGGGCCATAATCTGCTTGAGGCTAAGGCGCGGGTGATTGTGGCGATTAGCGGTGGGGCCGACTCGGTGGCGCTGCTGGCGGCGCTGAATGCGCTGGGCTATGAGGCTATCGCGGCTCACTGCAATTTCCACTTGCGTGGCGAGGAGTCGATGCGCGATATGCGCCATGTCGAGGCGATTACTTCGCAATTGGGTGTCGACCTGTATGTGAAGGATTTCGACGTGGATGCTCGGCGGAGGGCCACAGGCGAGAGCGTGGAGATGGCGTGCCGCGAGTTGCGCTACGAGTGGTTTTACGATCTGTTGGATCGCAGCTATTGCCAAGCGATTGCGGTGGGCCACCATCGCGAGGATTGCGTGGAGACGTTTTTCCTGAATCTGATGCGGGGCACGGGATTGAGCGGATTGGCCGGCATGCGATATAGGCATGGAAGTGTGATACGTCCGCTGTTGGATGTGTCGCGCAGCGAGATTGAGGCTTATTTGGAGCGAATCGGGCTTGAATGGATTACCGATAGCTCGAATGCCTCGGACGATTATCTGCGCAACCGCCTGCGCAATCGTCTGCTGCCGCTGATGCAGGAGCTGTTCCCGGGCAGCTTTGATGCGGTGCTGGCCACGGCGGCCAATCTGCGCGAGACGGCCACATTCTATGACAAGGCCATTGCCGAGGCTGCCTCGCAATATTACCACGACGGCGAGTATAATCTGGCCGAGATGATGGCTGAGCCGTCGGCCGAGTTGATCTTATTTGAGACGCTAAGGCGTGAGGGCTTCTCGCGACGGCAGACCGACGATATGCTGGTGGCTGCCACGCGCTCGGGGGGCACGTTCACGGCTGCGCAGACCCACATCCGCGATGTCGACCATGGCATGCTGCGAGCGCCTCATGCCGGAGCGCCCGTGGCCGTAGATGCTGTGGAGGTGTCGCCGACCCGCGACATCACCATGCCGCTGCACATTGCTGTGTCGCGGCTGCCAATCAGCGATTTTGCGCCTACACGCGATGTCAACACGATCTATCTCGACGCCGAGGCCGTCGAGGGGTGTCATCGCTGGATTATCCGCCCCTGGCGCCGCGGCGACCGCATGCAGCCCTATGGCATGGCGGGCAAGAAGCTGCTGAGCGACCTCTTTGCCGATGCCAAGCTTAGCGCCGCGCAAAAGCGGCAGATCAGGGTGCTGACGTGCGACGACGAGATTATCTGGGCCATAGGGCTGAGAGCGTCGGCTCGCTATGCCGTGACAGCGTCGACCGCCCAATTCATCAAGCTACAATACCTACCTGAAAAATAACATTCTCTATTCATCACATCATCAACCAAAATATATGAAGCATCTGTATCTGGCATTAGCCGCTGCCGCAATAGGCAGCCAAGCCCAAGCCGCCGACATCGTGGCCACCGACGCCTATCGCTGGCACGGCGACACTATCTCTCAAGCCGAATACATGGCCTATTCGCCCGATGGAGTGCAGCTGATTTCCACATATAGCGCACAGCCGGGGTTTGCAATGCCGGTGAACAAGCATTGGATGCTGTCGCGCGACATCAGCGCCTATCCGCAGCTTGCCACGCCCAATCGCCTTCACACAGCCATCTACAATCTGGCGCTCGAAGAAATGATTAATGCCGTGGAGCCCGACACCACCCTGCGCACCGGCAA
>CAZRCU010000205.1:0-2784 GCA_964598685.1 uncultured Bacteroides sp. | reverse complement strand
AACACTTCGAATCTGTAAGCAAATCATGGCATTTTGCTTTATAATTTTCAAAATTGTGGCAGAATTTCATAATAAAACTGCCAATCTATCACTTTTTTTAGCAAATTTCCCACTAAGTTAACTTGTGTTAAATGTGTCATATATCCAATAATTATGTTGTGCAGCATAGTTATTCGATAATGTTTCTTCGAAAATTAAGGTTTTGACCCTAAAATTGTAGCAAATTGATAGCGGATTGTGGCAGGAGTGTGGTGGGTGTTAATGCCCCGAATCGGGTGCTTACAGATTGCAATTGTTTATCTGTTAATTAGTCCTTGGGCCGGAGCATAGTCCATTTGTATTAATGTGGTGGAGTCTGTCGTTGTGTCGCTGAACGCGCTGCGAGGATACACGTCTGCCGCCACCACGGCGTCGATGTCGTTGACATAATACACTCGTCGCACTCCGCTTTGCGATATGGCGTTGAGGGCCGCTGCGGTGGGGTGGTTGACGGTGTAGATCACGGCTCCATCGAGCTGTGTGCGGTGGCTTTTGTCGATGGCATTTTCTTCGGCGGTGACGCCGTCGGCGGTGGCCATGCCTGTTGAGCGCCACGCGCCGTCGATAATCACCACGGCTCCGCACGGCTTTAGTCCGCGCGACATGGCCGTCTGTGATGCGGTGAGGGCCATGTCCATAAACACTTCGTCGGAGGTGATGATTAGCCGAGAGTCTTGGTCGGCGGCGGTGGCGTCGTCTTGAGCGATAGATGCAAAGCAGCACGAGGCTGCGAGGAGAGCAATTGCAAGCGGTCTCATTTTATTTGCTTGATGATTAGGCGGTCGATGATGGCGTGGTTGGTGGCGAGGTTCATGTTCTCGTCCTCGGGTTCAAAAGTGATGGTGAGGGTGTGGCGGCCTTTGTCCAGGGTGGCTTGCACGGCGCTCGAACTGCCCCAATCGTCCCAATTGCCCACGCCGCGCTGAGGCATCACCAATGTGCCGGCTTTGTGGCCGTCGATGCTGAGTGTGCGGATGGCGCATTTATTCTCGGTGTTCACAGGGCCGTTGCCGTTGGCATAACGCAGGCGGATGGAGTAGGTGGCGGTGGTGGGGATGTTCACAGTGATGGCCACGGGCGCCGATTTGTGGTCCACCTCGATGAAGCCTTTGCCGTGGTAGCCGGCTACGGTTTGCGGCATGTAGCTGATTTCGGCAGAGGTCATGGCGGTGGATTCGCCCGGCATTTCTACGATGGTGGTGGGATAGTTGTCGAGCGGCTCTGAGGCGAAGGATTCAACGCCGTCGGCGCTCACGCCTATCACCTGGTATTCGCCCTCGGTGGACGCGTCGAAGGTGGTTTGGCGTGTGGTGGCGATGCGTTGGCCGTCGCGCAGCACGATATAGTGGTGGATGTATTCAATCGGGCGCCACGACAGCAGATTGTTGGCCGCGCCGCCAAGTTCGCTCGAGTGGGATAGCTGAGTGATTGGGGTGAGCGGAGCCTTTTGGTTGGCGGTGTGGTTCACAGTCATTGGCTCGATGTCGTTGTTGGCCATGGTGATTGTGATGGCTTTGTGGCCGGTGATGTTGCCGGGCAGGAACGGCGGCTGCTCGCGGCCATCCACGGTGAATGATTTGATGCGGTTGCCGTGGCCCTTGATGGTGATGTCGAGCGTGGCATTGCGATATTTCAAGCCCTTTAGGGTGCGCTCGGCCTCGAGGGCCTTTGGCACGAATGGCGAGAATCTCAGGCCGTCGGCTTCAAAGTCGAGGCCAAAGAGCATGCGGTGGGTGATGGCGATGTTGCCGGCCAGACACCATAGCATGTTTGATGAATTGAGCTCGGTGGCGATGTCGCCGTTGTCGAGCACAAAGTTCTCCTTGTTGGTGGTGAACAGGGCCGCAGGCCGCACGATTGAGCCAAACGCTTCGAGGGCGCCTTGCTCGTTGCCGGCCTTGGCGTTGGCCAATGTCCAATAGGCGGCCACCCATGGCCACAGCGAATTGTTGTGGTAGGCCGGCATGTCGGCAATCTGCGGGAAGAAGATAGCGGCGCCAAAGGGGGTGGTGGGGTTGTGCTCGGTGATCGACTTGGCACGGATTGCGGGCGCCACATCCCACAGAATCGCAAGCGATTCGCCCAGCGTCTCGGCGCGAGGGTTCAGGATGGCGTTCTCGCGGCCATAGGTGTACATGGCATAGTAGCCCTTGTCGTCGAGCCACAGATTTTGATTGATGGTGGCGGAGAGCGAGTCGGCCAGGGCGGTGTAGGAGGTGGCCACGTCGTTGTGGCCCAGCTTGGCGGCGATTTCGGCAAGGATGCGCATGGCCTTGACGTGGACAATCGACGTGCTCAGCGCCTCCGAGGCATAAATGTCGGCCGTCTGCATCCATTTGGGATAGCTCTGCTCGCGCCAGTCGATAAACGAGGTCTCGCCCTTGACCAATCCCGTGGGGCCGTTGTGGGTGACGGCCAGGTCGTCGGCAATCGAATTTTTGATGATGGGGTAGATATATTGCAGCCAGTCGAGGTCGCCGGTCACCTTGTAGAGCTCATAGGCGGCCACACACCATATCAGGCGATCCGAGCTCACCGGCCAGGCGCCGCCGCTGCCGGTGTCCTGCACAATGCGGCCGGTGGGCGTCACCTTGCGCATCAGCGAAATCTTCGACGCCTCGGGCTGCATATAGGCCATCGACAAGATTATGGAATAGCTCACGTCGCGAGTCCACACTCCGGCCCACTCCTTGCCGGTGCGCAGGGTGGTGTCGGGCTCCACGGCATTAATCATTTCTTCGAGCG
>CAZRCU010000204.1:0-2798 GCA_964598685.1 uncultured Bacteroides sp. | reverse complement strand
GGTCGCGTGACACGGCGCGTGGTTGCAAGCCAAGGTCGAGCCATGATTTGCATTGGCCATATACATTTACTTTCCACTCTTTGTGGTCTTCAAGGATCCATTTGCGCAGGGCATTTTCCCAGCGGTCGAGGGGGAGATACCAGTGGTGGGTTTCTTTCAGAACGGGAGTGTTGCCGGTGATGGCGCTGCGAGGGTTGATAAGGTCGGTGGCGTTGAGCGACGAGCCACACTTTTCGCATTGGTCGCCATATGCGCCTTGCGCGTGGCAGTTGGGGCATTCGCCGGTCACGTAGCGGTCGGCCAGGAATTGGCCGGCTTGCTCATCGTAGAGCTGCATCGAGGTCTTTTCGATAAACTGGCCATTATCGTAGAGATGACGGAAAAATTCAGAGGCGGTGGCAGAGTGAATGTCGGATGTGGTGCGAGAGTACACGTCAAACGAGATTCCCAATTCCTTCATTGAGTCGCGGATGATGGTGTGATAGCGGTCAACGATGTCCTGAGGTGTAACGCCTTCGGCCTTGGCCTTGATAGTGATGGGCACGCCGTGCTCGTCGCTACCACCAATCATAGCTACTTCACGTCCGTTGAGGCGCATATATCGAGCGTAGATGTCGGCGGGGATGTAAACACCTGCCAAATGGCCGATATGCACCGGTCCATTAGCGTAGGGGAGAGCTGTAGTGATCAGAGTGCGTTTATATTGTTTTTCCATAATCAGGTAAAAAATCGTTTGTTTCAATTTGCAAAGGTAAGAAATTCTTGCATAATCTCAAATATGCTATTAAGAAATGTAATTTGAAAACTTCGGCGTTTTTAATTTTTTTTGAGGGGCGGATTTTGGCGTTTTATTGGTGTTTAGTAATTTTGCAGAGAAATAATGCAAATGTTATCTTTAAGACAGCGCTATCACTGTCGTCTTTTTTTATAAATGAAATTCACCGAATTATTGCCTCGCACAATCCAATATGGTTGTGCAGCTATCGCGCTACTTGCCTGTGATATTAATGTGGCTGCTCAGGATTATTCCGAGGGCTGGTATCAAATTAAGCGCACTGTAAATATTGGCTCTATAGCCGATTTAAATTTAAGCGGACTGTCGGCTATCACCGGCGTTACGTCGTTGCTCACCGATGTGTCGTATCTCACCACCGGCGACGAGTTTACCACCGGTGTCACAATTCCTGTGATTAATCTTAACGTGGGCAGCGCCGTGTATGGCGCGGGCCTGATGGATGTCGACGGCTCAAAGGATTATACCGCCGACCTTACCTCGGCCAACGGCCGCAACGCTAATGAGCAATATCTCACCACATATTTCTATATTACACCGGTTGGCGTGGACGACGACGGATCGTGGCGCTACACTGTGCGCTCGGCCAACGGCCACTACATGGGCCCCGACGGTCGCTATTACGTAGAGCCGAAAGAGGTGTATTTCAATTCGTCGCTTGGTATCACTCTTGGCGATTCGCTGGATTCAATTCTGAATACATTGCTGTCGAATCTGGGCGTGAGCATCGGTTCGAAGCAATATGCTGTCACCACATCTTTTATTGATAATATCCCCTTTATCGACCGTCTTGACATCTACACACAGCTCAAGCCGCTAATTGAGAAGCTTGGCGATATGGGCGTGAAGTTTTCGGAAAACAGCTGGACAAAGCTCGCGCTTGCCGCTGATGATGACACATCCACCGCTTATATCGGCTCTACTCAGATTCTTCAGACGCTCTACAGCATGGCGCAAGATTCAGAGCAGCTGCTCAGCTACTACAACGACGGCGATTATGCTTCGCTGGGCCGCGCATTGATGAAATATGTGGGCCTCGACCTCTTTAAGCTCAAGAAGGTGAATCTGTCGAATATCACCACCTCGGTGGGCGTATTTACGGCAAAGCACACCTCGGTGACTCCATATACCGTGAATATCGTGGGATTTGGCAGCAACTTTTCGCTTGATGCCATTGATTATCGCTCTGCCGATGCTCTCACCAAGCTGTCGCAGAAAACCAATCAGAATGCAATGGTGGAATATGTGGGCAGCGATGCACAAACCAACTCAATCACTCGCCTATATGCCGGCGGCACGCTTTTCGTGAAGAACGGCGGCGCTGTTGGCGATAACGTGTTTGAGATTGTCGCCGACAACGGCACTGATGTCGTGGATTTGAGCCGTGCTCAATATATGATGCAAATCGACGAGACCGCCCACACTGTGAATGTGTTTATTTCTTCGCCCAAGCAAGGCTCTGTGTTGGGCGTTCCCACCGGTAGCTGGAGCGATAATTATATCACTCTCGCGCTTGACAAGAGCGGCATCTCCACATTGTCGTCGCCCTTTGCCCTAACTATCCCTGCTGATGAAAAGGGCCTGTTTGGCAACATTAAAAAGTATGCCCCCAAAGCTTATATTGCTACTAAAATCGTCGACGGCACCATGTATTGCAAGGAAATCACCGAGAGCATCCCTGCCAACACCCCTGTGATTATCGTTGGCGACGCTTCGCAAAGCTACAATTTTACTGTGGTGGAGCCCGAGGCAACCGCCGCCGCGATTGCACGCGCCGAATCCATCGACGAGAATATCCTCAAGTACACTTATGTGGACTATGCAGTGCCCGATGATGTGAATGCATATCAGCTCACTGCCGATTCTTCGGCTAATCCTACATTTGTGAAGCTCGACGGCGAAAATCGAGTGGTTGCAGCCTGGCACGCCTATTATGAAGCCGCTGCCGGTGAAGATGCCGAAAGCATTGGCGTGGCATTAACCGAGGATGTATCAGGCGTCAATA
>CAZRCU010000203.1:0-2840 GCA_964598685.1 uncultured Bacteroides sp. | reverse complement strand
GGCCATTATACCAAGCCATTTGCGATAGCCAAACACGGCTATTATTGTGTAGGCTGCATATAGCGCTGCATAAAAATATATGCCCTTGTAGATGTATAATCCTACACACACAGCGTCGACAACTATCCAGGCCAGCCATTGCTCGGCATATTTGCGAGCCAGCATCCATAGTGCCACAATGCTGAGCGCTGTAGTGAATGCATCGGCCCAAGGTACTGTGCTATTGGTGAAATTAATCAATACTTTAGCAATTACCAGCCATAACACTGCAAAGACAGCTGTGCAACCGATCAGCACCGGTTTTGGTGTCAGCCGTATCGGCAATTTGCGTTGCTTTGGGCGGCTAAGGTGGATGGTCCATGCAATCCATCCGTAAATGGCTATCGCCACATAGTAGATGTTGATTGCAAAATCGGCATACAATCCCTTGCTAAAATAAATCCACATCGACACCAGCGGCATGGCCACAGACACAAGCCACAGCTGTGGCTTGGCCTGATATTCCAGCCATAGGTAGATTATACCGAGGATAAAACCTGCTATTTCAAGGGCGAGGTCGAATGTCATGCTCTTAGAATGTGAGGGTTACGGTGCCCATAACATTTGTAGGCGCTTGAGCTGCATAGCCGGCATAGCGATAAATCACCTTTTCTCCGTTGTCGCCAACATAGTAGCCGGCTCCGGCATAGCCGTTGTTGCAATATTTCTTGTTGAAGATATTGTAGACGGTGAAGCCCAGGCGCAGCGCCTTCACTCCTGCAATTTTGCGGAATGTATAGGCCATGCCGAGGTCGCTTACAAAATATGAATCAAGCTTGGCTTCTTCAGAGCGAGCATTGTTCATATATTGGCTTGATACGTAGTGCGAGGCTAGCGATGCATCGAAGTCTGCAACGTGGAAGTTGAATGAATTGTTCAGCAAGAAATCGGGCGAGAATGCAATGGGGGTAGAGCCGCAATTGATGCTGATGGGGTTGGTCCATTCATCTTCGTAGATGTATTCTGTGAAGTTTTTGATGCGGTTGCGCGAGAGTGTGGCATTGATTGTCCAATCAAACCAGCTCACGGGGTGAAGTTCGCCTTGAAGTTCTACGCCCATGCGGTAGCTTTCGGGCACGTTGACGCTCACAGCGTTGCCTGTGTCGGAGAGCTGACCGGTTACCACCAATTGGTCTTTATAGTCCATGTAGTAGAGGTTGGCGCCTACAGTGAAAAGTTTGCATGAGTAGGTGTAGCCGGCTTCGTAGTCAAACAGGCGTTCCGGGGTGGGGTATTTGTCGGGGTCGCCGTCGGTGAAGTTGTCGCGGACGGGCTCTTTGTGGGCAACGCTCCACGATGCGTAGGCGCGGTGGTTGCCGTTGTTGTATGTTACGCCTGCTTTGGGGTTGAAAAAGTTGTAGTTGCGCAGCACATTGAGCTGAGCCATGTCGTTGATGTTCCAATCAAAATTGTCGCTTATGCCGCGAATAGAATAGCGCACGTGGCGATATTGCAAATCGGCATAGGCCGAGAAGCCTTTGGCAATATTGATGTCGGCACGGCCATACACGTTGGTGTCGAACTTGCGGCCGGTGTTGTTATAGTATTCTTGCAGCGGGTCGATTGAGCCTACATAGTTGCGCACCCATGCCACTTGACCGAAGTGAATGCCGCGGTGCCAGTTGGCAGCTCCGCCGAGCACAGCGTTAACACGGCCATGTGAGTAGTTGAAGTTGAACATGCCGCCGCCAAAGTCGTTGTCGTTGGATTTGAGACGAATCAAGTCGCTTTTCTTCACCTTATTGCCGTCGGCATCATAGAATGGCTGCAAACCATATTCCGAGAGGGTGCGATTGGTCTTGTATTGTTCATAGTAGCCATCACCCTTGGTGTAGTGCAGCGCTACGTTAAGGCGCCAATCATGTCCGAGACCTTGGCCTAAGAGCAATTGCACGTGGTGTTGCACAAAGTTGTCGCATTGATTGGGATAGAAGGCTGTGGTGCCGTCGGCAGCGGTGTATTTGCCGCAGGGGTTGTAGCGACGACCATATTGTTCCATTTCTTCTTTTGAAGCGTAATCCCAAGCCATATATGTCTGCTCTTTGCCGCCAAAAGCAAGCAGGCGCAGCGATGTATTGTCGGCTGTGTAGGCCAGCTGTCCCATATAGCTCCAGAGTTTTGAGAATGCGCGGTCGATATAGCCGTCAGAGCCTATGTGGCTGAATCGAGCATCTACGCTCCAGTGGTTGCCAAACAGGCCCGACGACACCTTGATGGTCTCCTTGTTGGCGTTGTATGAGCCATACGAGGCCGACACCAGGGCACCGCGTTCATATGAGGGCGCGTCGGTAATCATGTTGATTGATGCGCCAAATGCACCTGCGCCATTGGTGGATGTGCCGGCGCCGCGCTGAATTTGGATGTCGCGCAGCGACGATGCCAAATCGGGCATGTTCACCCAATACACATTAGAACTTTCAGAATCGTTGATAGGCACACCGTTGGCGGTGATGTTGATGCGCGAGGCATCTGTGCCACGCACGCGCAGAGATGAATAGCCGATGCCGCCGCCTGCATCGCCGGTGGTGACGATGGATGGGGTAGAGCTAATCAAGAATGGAATATCACGTCCGTCGTTGATTTCCGAAATTTGCTTTGCATTAAGATTGGTGTAGGCCACAGGAGTGTCTTTGCCGGCACGATTGGCCACTACTTCCACATCTTTTAGGTTGACTACTGCCGAGTCGGCCTCGATGGCCGCCGGTTGGCTCGCTTGAGCACACAAAGGCCCGCAGCCGATGATTGCCGCGGCACCCTTCAGAAAAGTTTTCTTCATCAGGTTAATTTTCACTAAGCCGGTT
>CAZRCU010000202.1:0-2976 GCA_964598685.1 uncultured Bacteroides sp. | reverse complement strand
CATATACAAGAATGTCAATCAAAAAATTAGCGGAGCACAAGTGTCAAACTACCGTTACCCTCCCTGGCTACGTTGCCAAAGCCATGGTTAAGTAAAAACATAAAACATTTACATAGCTATCGTGATAGCCGGCCCCGCGCCGGCTATCTTTTTTATGCGAAAAATTTGCTAAAATATTGTGTATCTCGGTGAAAACTATTATCTTTGCACCGCATTTTTCCGTAACGGGCTCCGATACAAGCGTGCCTGGCCAAACAAGATTAGGCGCCGCCCGGCGGGTTAACTTTTATAATTAAAAATTATAATGTACGTTATCGTAGAAATTCAGGGCCAGCAGTTCAAGGCAGAAAAGGACCGCTTCCTGTATGTACACTACCTTGGCGAAAGCGTAAAAGAAGGCGACACCGTTGAATTCGACCGTGTGCTTTTGGTAGACGCAGAAGGCGCTGTAAAGGTAGGCGCACCCACCGTAGAGGGTGCAAAAGTAGTGTGTGAAGTCGCTACTACTCTCGTAAAAGGTGACAAGGTAATCGTTTTCAAGAAAAAACGCCGCAAAGGCTATCGTCGCAAAAACGGTCACCGTCAATATTTCACCAAAGTTATCATTAAAGACATAGTCGCTTAACCCTTTAAAAATTCTCACAGAAATGGCACATAAAAAAGGTGTAGGTAGTTCTAAGAACGGCCGTGAATCAGAAAGCAAGCGACTTGGCGTAAAAATCTTCGGTGGCCAGAAGTGCAAAGCCGGCAACATCATCAAACGTCAGCGTGGCACCGTTCACCATCCCGGTTTGAACGTTGGCCTTGGTAAAGACCACACAATCTACGCTCTTATCGACGGCGTGGTAGAATTTACCGAAGGACGCAATGGTCGCAAATTTATCAACGTAACCCCCTGGGGCGAAGCATAAATTTAGCTATCAGCAAAACGAAATTTAGGCGAGATGAAAATCTCGCCTTTTTTCGTATATACTGTGACGCTGGGATTATTTAGCGAATTGCCATTCTTTGAAGAGGAAGTCGCCGGGGCCAAAGGAGAAGCAGAGATCGGTGGCATCGGTGGGCATGGATTTGAGCGCGATGGTGCAATCGGTCCAATCAGAGGCGTCAAACTTCACGCGGCCCAGGAGCTTGCCGTCGGGGGTGGATTGGCGCAGATAGATGCTGCCTTGACCTTTTACACGCACGCGTAGAGAAGATGCAGCAGCCGCACTGACATTATTAACTCGGAACACCTGGCCGGCGCCTGAGGCGTGCACAATCATCTCGCCGGCATTGCTGCCCGATTCATAGGTGATGCCATAAGTCGCTGCCGCTTGCGATGCAGGCTGCGCAGCAAAGCCATCTACCGAGGCGAGCTGCTTAACGCCAAGATGCGTCATGGTGCAGCGCGAGATTTCACCTGTCGACTCGTTCACATCTATGGGGTCGACACAAATTGAGCGATAGCCGCCGGTGACGCCCACCGACTTGGGATAATGCTGGGTGTGATACAGCATATAATATTGGCCTTTGAACTTGTGGAGGTGAGTGTGATTATTGCCGTATTCCATGCCCTGGTGGCCGGGGTTGCGAAGCACCACATCGCGATAATGCCAGCTCTCAGGCACGAGCGGAGTGTCGGTGGACATATACACCATACTGCACGCCGAGGGGGCGTCAACATAGCTCAGCGGCCATTCAGCGCGATCCTTCCACGAGGTGTTGTAGAGATAGATCCAATGGCCGCCGATATAATAAAGCTCGCTGGCCTCGAAAAAGTAGGGCGCAGGGATAGGCTGAATATCGCCATCCACACTGAGCATGTCGGCAGAGAGGCGACAGATGCGCGACGAGGCGGGCATATAGTCGCTACCCGTAGAGGCCACACCACCGCCAAAGGCGAGCCATGCGGTGCCATTGTCGTCGATCATAGCGCCCGGATCAAAGGGGTTGGGACAATCGCCGATTGCGGCGTTGTTGTAGTCGATAAAATCGTTGGCGCCCAACGGAGCGGTCCAGGGGCCAAGCGGATGCGTGGCAGTGAGCAGCCCCACACCGGCGCCGCTCGACGAATAAAACATATAGAAGTGAGTGAGGCCGTCGGCTTCCTTGCGGCTGACGATAGATGGCGCCCACGACACGCCGCGGCCGCCCGAAGCAATTTCCTTTACATCTATCGTGCCGTGGTAGGTCCAGTTGACCATATCCTCGGTGGAAACCACTTGAAAGGAGTGAATTTTTTCGTAGGTGTTGTCGGCACCCGGTGTGCCATCTTGCAGCTGCTGGGAATCGTTGGTGCCGTAGACATAGAGTCGACCTTCGTATTCAACAGCAGTGGGGTCGGCAAAAAACATATAGTCGGACACCGGATTATGGTAGCCGAGCGACATTTTTTCAGAGTTGGTGTAGTTTGTTACCACTTGATCCTCGATGGGATCCTCGGATGGTGTTTCAGGCGTGGGCACCACCGGCGTGGGCTCTTCATTGTTCAATGGGTTCGACGTGCCACAAGACGCGCTGGCCACTAACGAAAACAGCCAAATGGCACATAGCAAGGAATGTCTCTTCATAATCAAGACTTGATAATTAGGAATAAATATTTAAAAATCAGTCGACTAAGGCCAGGGACATTACCTTAATTGATGCACCAAAGTTACAAAATATTTTCAAAACCACCAACACCCAAATCAACCACTAATTGCGCCAATATCTATATACGCATTATAAGCTGAAATCTTGATACACTAAATCAGCAATATAAATTTTTATACATGATAATTATATAACGATAAATCTAAAAAATAGTCTGATAATAATTGCTACCTTATTTTTTAGAAGAAAATTTGGTATATTCAATAATTAATACTATATTTGCCGACAGATAACTCAATAAAGAGTTATCAAAATTGATATGAAAAAAGAATTGAATAACATATCGCTTGATTACGGCTCTCTCCTTAAGAAAGAGTTGGAACGTCGCGGTATCGCCCATAA
>CAZRCU010000201.1:0-3050 GCA_964598685.1 uncultured Bacteroides sp. | reverse complement strand
ACCGTTTAAGAGAGCATCAGTCGGCTACGCCGAGCAAATGGCGTGAGGCCGCGCTGGAGCGTAAAGCCAACAAAGAGTGGCTTCGCTATTCTCAGCATATTGCCATGCTAATGCTCGACAGGATGGAGTCGATTGGTATGACACAAAAGAGCCTTGCGGAAATTATGGGCTGTAGCCAGCAATATGTATCCAAAATCCTTAAAGGCAAAGAAAATCTTTCACTTGAGACTTTATCAAAGATAGAATCGGCATTAGGCATTGTCATCTTCAAAGAGGAAATAGCAATATATTAAAAGTAGTGAAAAAATTTTGGTCTGTGGGGCGGTTGTCGTAATTTTGTGATTCAATCTCGTTAAGCGTCAATAATGATAGAAGCGAAGAACATAGTGAAGCGATTTGGCTCGCTGGAAGTGTTGCGTGGCATCGACCTGAGCATTGCGCCGGGCGCAGTCACATCTATTGTCGGGCCCAGTGGCGCCGGCAAGACGACATTACTGCAAATTTTGGGCACGCTGAGCCGACCCGATTCAGGCTCGCTAAGCTACGACGGCCTTGATGTGGCATCATTGTCGGACAGCAAGCTATCGGCGTTTCGCAACAAAAACATAGGATTTGTATTCCAAATGCACCGCCTTCTGCCTGAATTTTCACTACTTGAAAATGTGGCAATGCCGGCACTGATTGCCGGTGCATCGCGCAAAGATGCGTTTGAACGCGCGGCCACACTTATCAGCCATCTTGGGCTGGAATCGCGCAAAGAGCACAGGCCATCCGAGCTATCTGGCGGCGAGTGTCAGCGAGGAGCTGTGGCACGTGCACTTATCAACAATCCGCGTGTGATTCTTGCCGATGAGCCTTCGGGCAGCCTGGATTCACACAACAAGCACGAGCTCCACCAGCTGTTTTTCAATCTGCGCGACGAGATTGGAGCTACATTCGTGATTGTGACCCACGATGAGAGCTTGGCAGCCGACTCCGACCACATAATTTCGATGGCAGACGGTTTAATCACTGAAAACTAACCACCTATATATTTATATGAAATCAATCAAAGCAATTGCAATCGCCATTATCTCGGCTCTGATGCTGGGCATCACATCGTGCAACACCGACAGCGATGGCTACAACACAGAAATGAGCACCGTAATGGTGTTTGCCACTCTAAAGAGTGTGAACACAAATTCCTGCTCATTTACATTCCAAGAAAAAGACGATTCGCCCGAGGTGACAGTGACTTGCGCTGCTCAGCTCAACTCAAATTATACTGTAGGTAAACGCTACATTGTGATATATCTCACCGACAACGAAGACCCATTCACCAGCGGTCCTGTCACATTGCAATCAATTGTCGACATCTACAACGGCGATATTCAATCAGCCTCGGCCACCCAAATTGCCGGCCTGAACAACCTGACCGTAAAGACAGCTACACCATCGCGCTCGGGCGAATATATCAATGTGGTGTCGGAGTCTACTCGCGGCGGCTTCACCACAAGCGAGGTCACATATAATATTTATGTGGATGAGACCACTATCGACAATGAAATTCCCGATGCCTATGTGGTGCTCGGCAGCACCGGCACCAGCTACACCTCCACGACGAATTATTATGGCTCGTTTAATATCTCGTCGGTGTGGAATCGCACCACTTGCCGCGGATTGAAAGTGCACTACACCAATTCATCGTATGAATCGGCCGAGGTGACTTTTGAAAAAACCGGCATCGACTTAGTGCCATCAACTCCAACCGAATAATTTTGGAAAGATAAACATTATTGTTTAACTTTGTGATACCTTAATAACACCTTTAAAAAACCACAGAAACAATGGAACAGAAAAAACAAGAACTCAAAATCGAACTCACTCCCGACGTAGCCGCCGGCCACTATAGCAACCTTGCTGTTATTGCTCATTCTGCTCAGGAATTCTTCCTCGACTTCGTAGCTATGGCTCCCAATATGCCCCAAGCCAAGGTGCTCAGCCGCATCGTTATGACTCCCGAAAACGCTAAAAACCTGTTGTTTGCTCTTCGCGACAACATCGCTAAATACGAACAAACATTCGGCGAAATCGAACGCAAGCAGCCCAAAGGCGGCAAAGCTCAAGGCGGCGATATCCCCAACCCCTTCATGGCATAACAACCGATTCTCATAACCGTCACACAAATAGCAACAATGCTCCAAAACAATTTCTGCATCTACAATTCGATGACGCGCACCAAGCAGCTGTTCACCCCTATCCATCCCGGACGTGTGGGCATGTATGTTTGCGGCCCGACAGTATATGGCGATGGCCACCTGGGCCATGCCCGTCCTGCAATCACATTCGATGTGCTGTATCGCTACCTTACCCATCTGGGCTACAAGGTGAGATATGTACGCAATATCACAGATGTGGGCCACTTGGAGCATGATGCCGACGACGGCGAAGACAAGATTGCCAAGAAGGCACGCATCGAGCAACTCGAGCCCATGGAGGTGGTGCAATACTATCTGAATCGCTACCACAAAGCCATGGACGCGCTCAACGTGCTTCCGCCCTCGATTGAGCCCCACGCTTCGGGCCATATTATCGAGCAGATCGAATACGTAAAACGAATCCTCGAGTCGGGTTATGCCTATGTCTCTGAGGGTTCGGTTTACTTCGATGTCCCCAAATTCAACCGCGACCACGGCTATGGCAAGCTCTCGGGTCGCAATATCGAAGAGCTGTTGTCGACCACTCGCGAGCTCGACGGCCAAAGCGAAAAGCACAATCCGGCCGACTTTGCGCTGTGGAAAAAAGCAGCACCCGAGCATATCATGCACTGGCCATCGCCCTGGAGCGAAGGCTTCCCCGGCTGGCACCTTGAATGCTCCACAATGAGCGAAAAATACCTCGGCACCGAATTTGATATT
This sequence comes from uncultured Bacteroides sp., assembly GCA_964598685.1. Taxonomy (GTDB): domain Bacteria; phylum Bacteroidota; class Bacteroidia; order Bacteroidales; family Muribaculaceae; genus CAG-873. The sequence continues at coordinate 153 of CAZRCU010000201.1, read as the reverse complement.
CATGGCGGAGGTATGGACCTCAAATTTCCCCATCACGAGTGCGAAATTGCCCAATCAGTGGCTCGCAACGGCCACCCCACCGTGCGATATTGGATGCACAACAACATGATTACCATCAACGGACAGAAGATGGGCAAATCGCTGGGCAACTTT
>CAZRCU010000200.1:0-3072 GCA_964598685.1 uncultured Bacteroides sp. | reverse complement strand
GCATAGTGTTAAAAATGCGTTAACAATTAAACCCTCGTGTTTTTATGCCCTACAACATATATAAAGGCGGACATTCCGTGTAGGGAATGCCCGCCAAACGAGGTTGAAATATCTATGATATTATTCTGCGGGGTTCAGGACAATGCGTTGGTGATTGTCTTGAGCTAAGATGCTCTTCCAGAAGTTCATAACATCTTGCACGGTGATTGCATTCACCACTGCCTCGGCATTGAGGAATGTGTTGACACCGTTGAGCGATGTAGCGGCCATTGAGCCGGCCCAATCATTGTTTTCTTTGAGTGATGCTGTGGCTTCTTTCACCATATATTCCTTAATAGGATTGAGCTCTTCGTCGGTGACGTTTTCGCAAACCTCTTTGTAGATTTGGTCGAGAGCTTCAAACACCTCTTTGCGCATTTCAGGCTTGATAGGAGCGGCTACTTGGAACAGCACGTTGCGGTCGTTCACGCGAGAGAGCTGGCCGTTGGCGCCGATTGAGTATGTTGCGCCCATTTCTTCGCGAATCTTGTTGAGGAGTCGCTTGCTGAGTACTTGAGCCGAAATCGACACGAGAGCCTTGTTGGTGGCGGTGTAGTCTACCTTAGCACCGATGAAGTCGAAGAACCATGTTTGAGGAGTGGTCATGGTCATTTCGTCGGTTGATACGGCGCTGCCTTCCACTGTCTCATAGTCGCGGTTGATTGCATATTCTACCGAGCCTTTGCCGGTGGGCAGTGTGGCCAGGTATTGCAGCATCAAAGGCTTGAATGTGTCGAGGTCGATGTTGCCTACAAAGTAGAAAGTGAAGTCGCCGGCATTTGCGAGCATCGACTTAACAATCTCGGTAGAGGTGGCCATGTCGGCAGCGTCGATGGTGGCGGTGGTGATCATTTGTTCGGCGGGAGCCTTGTAGAGCACTTTCTTCACATTTTTAATAAAGGTGAAGTCGGGGGTAGATTCTTGGTTGGAGAGCATACCCTTGAACATGCTTTGTGCGGCGGCAAATTCGTCGGCGTTGAAATTGTATTCGGTGAATGTGGCGTAGATAAGCTCCATCAATGTGGGCAGATCTTGAATTGTTGATGTACCGGCCAATTCACGATTGTATTCGCTGAGGTCGACGTTTACCGACACTTGCTTGCCTTGCAGATATTTTTTGAGGTCGGAATTGGTGTAGGTGCCAAGTCCGTGGTTGCTCATTGCATAGCCAAGGAATTGGATGCTGGCGGCCTTGTCGTCGGAGATGCAGGAATAGCCACCGCGAGCCATTGCATTGAATTGGATGTCGTTGTCTTTGAAATCGGTGGGCTTAACCACTACTTTCACGCCGTTTGACAGTGTGTATTCTGTGGCATCCCAATCTGTGAGGTGCTTTTCGCTCTTGATTTTGCCGGCTTTGGGTAGAGAGGGCAGCAGGGGCTCGTCTTTCATAGTGTCGGTGTAGGGCTCGAGGTCTTCACCTTCCACAGCTTCGAGGCCTTCAGCTACTTGGGCTTCGGTAGGAATTACAAAGTCGGGGGTGTCGGGGAGCAGGAGCATTACGACGCGATTGTCGGTGTCGTCTACCACTTGCGGCATGAAGCTGTTGACAGCTTCGATGGGCAGCTGATATGAGAGCACTTCCATCAGGCCTTTTTCAAATTCAATGCCGGGGATAGGCTCGTTGTCGATAAACGCGCGAACAAGTTCTTTAGAATAATTTTCTGTGGGGGTGTTGTTGCGTGAATCGTAGAGGCGTTGATATTTCGAACGCAGTTCGGCAGTGGCACGTTCATATTCGCCTTGAGTGAAGCCTGTGCGCAGAGCGCGGAGCACTTCGCGATAGGCGGCGTTGAGAGCGGGGAGCACATCATTGCCCTTGCCAAATACATCGAGCTCAACAGCACCCTTGGTCTTCGAAATCAGATAGTCGCCGCACGACACTTGAGCCATAGCGAATGGCGAGTCGGGGGTGTTGGCAATATCGGAAAGACGGGCGTTGAGCATGCTTGTGACCATGTCTTCAAGATATTTCACGAAATAATATTGCTGAGTGTTGCGCATTTCGCGAGGAATCAGCAAATCGTGTTTGAAGAACATCATTGCCATAGGATTGCTTTGCTCGGGGTCTTTGCCGATAGCATAGATTGTGCCGTCGGTGTCTTCTACATCGAGATATGTGCGTTCTTTGGCATTCTCGGGCATAACGATGGGCGAGAACACTTCTTTGATTTTGCCTTCGATATAGTCTACGTCGATGTCACCAACCACGATGATGCCTTGTTGATCGGGACGATACCATGTGTGGTAGTAGTCGATAATGGCTTGTGGGGGGAAGTTGTCCACAACATCCATTGTGCCGATAGGCAGACGATAGCCATATTTATTGTTGGGATAGACGGTGGGCAGCTCTGATTCGAGGATACGCATCTGACCGGCCATCGAGCGGCGCCATTCTTCGTGGATCACACCGCGTTCTGCGTCGATTTCTGCGGGGTCGAGCGTAAGGTCACAAGCCCAGTCGTGAAGAATCAGCAAGCAAGAATCTTGCACGCTCTGACGAGCTACGGGCACAGATGAAATATTGTAGACGGTTTCATCGATTGAGGTGTAGGCGTTGAGGTTGTAGCCAAATTTTACGCCTACAGATTCAAGCCAATTGATAATGCCCTTGTCGGGGAAATTCTTAGTGCCGTTGAAGCACATGTGTTCGAGGAAGTGGGCAAGGCCGCGTTGGTTGTCTTCTTCAAGGATAGAACCAACCTTTTGTGCGATGTAGAAATCGGCTTGACCCTTAGGAGTTTCATTGTGACGAATGTAGTAGGTGAGTCCATTGGGCAGTTTACCCACGCGCACACCATCCTCCACAGGAAGCTGTTCAGCTAATTGAGCTGATGCTCCAATAGCGGCCGATAAGCCCATCAACAGGGCCAGGCCACTCTTAAGCAATTTGTTCATAAGGATAGGGAAATTTATTATGTGATATTTTTCTATTTTTATTTTCCTACGCAATTAGACGTCAAAAGTACGAAATAATGACAATTTGGCATATTAAATATAGTTAAAACGTAATCTTGCATCACGCATTATGAG
>CAZRCU010000199.1:0-3217 GCA_964598685.1 uncultured Bacteroides sp. | reverse complement strand
TCGGCGAAGCACCAACACGGCCAGCGCACCGCCCACCAGCGCCACGCCAAAGCCCTCGTGCCACAAGCCCACCAACAGTCCCAAAAGCGACATCCACCACCATCGCGGCTGATTGTCATCTAAAAACAGCTTTACAGCCCACAAAAACAAGGCCGATGCCAGAATGTAGTTAAACCCGTGGATAATACCATACATATACTCGTACCATGGCCACACGACAAGCATCAACGAAATCAGGACGGTGAACGCACCGAAATGTTTTGGCGTGATACGCGCCAAGCGTATCATTAACAGCACCATGGCCGCAAAAGCCGCCGACACCAATGCAGCATTCACCCAGTGGGGCAACAGCATGAAAAATGTACCCGACACATTGGCTAATCGAGCATTATCATAAAGGAAATGATAGTTAATAGTGCCGATGATGCCACCCCATAGCGAATATGAACCATCGGCCATCTTGCCAAATTGAATTATATCTCCCTTATACCAATAATCATCACTCATCCAAGGGCAGGCAAAATATGCAAAAGCCGTAAGGATTATCACTGACCACACCAAGGTGTAGAATATTACATTGCGCTTTTTCATAGTGTGAAACTATCTATTTTTTCACTTTCAACAGTTCATGAAGTAATTTACAGCAGATCTAAGTAGCGGAGTTTGCCGTCGGAGAAATGCTCCCAAAAGTGATATTGTATATCAAAATACAAATATCGGCAGCCATCGGCGCCATAAAATTCCCGCGCATTTAATACACGCTGTGATTTCCCCATGCCGATGTCGGCGATGCCGAGACTCGGGTAGCCGTCTTCCATCTTAACTACTACACAACCTTTATAAATTTTTGCTCCGGCATTGCCTGGAATCGGCGTTCCGGCAAAATCGTGATAACCCTTTAGGCACGCCGGCACCACCATCATATGCGGATCTTTATCTATATAACGAGATACCCTACAAGTGCCATAGGCAAAAGCTAAGTTGCCATACACAATCTTTCGCAGCAACAATGGTGAGCATTTCGACTCAGAAGTATAGTCCATATATACAACGCCATCTTTACATTCATCCGATGTATATATTTGCATTGCACGATTCCACTCATCCGACACAATCACAGCCATTCGAGCCACCATTACAAGATGAACAAGCATAAATGCCCATGCAGCCACACACATAATTATCTTGACGATACGCAGCTTTGGCCACGAGATTTTTGTAACAAAATATGCATACATCACCGTAGTCATCAAAAAGCTCGGGAACGCTGATCGGGCTGTCCACACCAGCACCTGCAATACCGACAGGCCGATCACCACTACAAGCGTAAACATCGGCAAGCCCTCAAGAGCCACCTTGCGCCATTTTTTGAAGCACAACATTCCAAGCCACACAAACAGATACAGCACATTAAATATATGTGCCTTCAGCACTATGATGTTTGGCGAATTTAAGTCGACTGTGCTTCCAACCCTTACCGCGAGGCTTGGCGCTAACAGCAGATAGCTTAAGCCGAGGGCCGCGCCGACTGTCATAGCTATTCTTTCCTTTGAAGCGTCGGCTCGGTGAAGCACCAACACGGCCAGTGCACCGCCCACCAGCGCCACGCCAAAGCCCTCGTGCCACATGCCCACTAACAGTCCCAAAAGCGACATCCACCACCATCGCGGCTGATTGTCATCGAAAAACAACTTTACCGCCCACAAAAATAAGGCCGACGGAATGATGTAGTTGAACCCAAATATAATACCATACATATGCTCGTACCACGGCCACACGACAAGCATCAACGAAATCAGAACGGTGAGCGCACCGAAATGATTTGGTGTGATTCGTGCCAAACGTATCATTAACAACACTATGGCCGCAAAAGCCGCCGACACCAATGCAGCGTCGGCCCAGTGAGGCAACAGCATAGCCAATGTGCCCGTCACATTGGCTAATCTCGCATTATCACAATAGAAATGATAGCTAATTGTATCGGCAACGCCTTGCCATAGCGAATATGAGCCGTCGGCCAGCTTGCCAAATTGAATTATATCTCCTTTATACCAATAATCATCACTCAACCAAGGGCAAGCAAAATATGCAAAGGCCGTAAGGATTATCACTGACCACACCAAGGTGTAGAATATTACATTGCGCTGAGACGATGTTATCGCTTTCATATTGCAAATTTAGCTATTTTTTCACTTTCAACAGCTCATGAAGCGCATTAAAAAGATTATCGGAAACCACCATGGCCATTAGCCATAATGGATTTCCGATAATTATAAGTGCAAGACGCCGATGCGCCGCAGCGGCTTATTCAGCTACTTTTTTCTTGCGGCCGCGTTTGGCTTTAGGCTTTTCGTCGGTTTTTTCCTCTTTAGCTTTTTCGGCTTTAGGGGTTTTCTCGGCGGCCTTAGCGGCAGCGGCCTCGCGAGCCTTGTGCTCAATGTTGTATTGCTCGAGATTCTTCACGGCAGAATCGCGCTCGCGTGTGAGGATTTCCACCTCGCGCTCTTGATTGCGGATGGTCTTGAGCAGAGCGTTAAGCTCTTCGTTGTCCACCGAGAGAGGATATTGCTCATCTACGCGCACCAAGAAGTCGGCCAACACATTCATATAGTTGGTGAACGCCTGGAATGGTGTTTCATAGGGCGAGAAGTGAGAGTGAACCGAGCCGTCGGCAAAGTGCTTGGTCGACATATAATAGAAGTGGTCGGAAGCTTGGAGATACCACCAATCTTGCTTTAGGCGGCGATCTTCGCACAGGCGCACGCGCTCGCCGGCAGCATATAGCTTGTCGAGGGCCTCGCCTTGCAGCTTATTACCGATCCAGGCCGAAGTGTCGCGAGCCTCGTCGGCATCGGAGATGGCGTGAACCACAGCCAATTCGCCCACCGGTTTGAGCTTGGAGATTGCTTCGCTTGGAGTCCAGAATTCAATGCCACGCTCGGCGGCAAATCTTGGCAGAGCTTCCAAGAATTGGAAAATGCCGCTGGATTCGGGCTGCATACCGCCAAAGGCCTCGAGATTTACGCACAGGTTGATAATCTGTTCTTCGGCAGGAGTAGCGGCGATCCAGTCCATATATTTATCGGCGGTGAGAGGATATGCATCCCACGAGGTGTCGGAGAAACGGAAGGCGATATCGTCGGACAACTTGGAATTTTTCAGCAGCAATTTGAGCTTGGGGGCAGATGCGGCAGAATATACATAGTCGGGCGACTTC
>CAZRCU010000198.1:0-3260 GCA_964598685.1 uncultured Bacteroides sp. | reverse complement strand
GTGTGAGGCGTGAAATGTCGGCAAAAATTCGTAACTTTGCAGAAATTTTCCAAACACATTATATGCAGAATAATCAAACAAACGGTTTGCAGAACAAAGATTTGCAATACACTAAACCTTACCTTGTATTTCTACTGATTTTCTTGGGATTAATGTCGGCTTTCGGGCCATTTCTCACAGATATGTACTTGCCCACCCTACCCTCGATGGTGGAGGATTTCCACACTACCGAGGCCTTGGTGCAATTCTCTCTCACAATGGGCATGATCGGCTTGGCAATCGGCCAGGTGTTTTTTGGCCAAATGAGCCAAAAGTGGGGTCGCAAGCCCATTTTGATTGCCTCGATGGCGCTATTCGTAGTGGCGGCTGTGGCAAGTATCTTCTCAAAGACTATTACATTTTTCTTAATATGCCGTTTGGCGCAGGGTCTTGGCGGCGCCGGCGGAATCGTGTTGGCTCGCTCAATCGCCACCGACTGCTATCATGGCCGCGAGTTGGCTAAAATGATGGCTATCATTGGTGCCATCAACGGCATAGCGCCGGCCACAGCGCCCGTAATCGGCGGCCTTGTTGCCAACAGTCTTGGCTGGCAAGGCATTTTCGCGATTCTTACCGGCATCGGCGTGGTGCTGGGCGTGATGAGCATTATCTACAAAGAGACTCTTCCTAAGGAACGCCGCCAGACGGGCAGCCTTTGGGCGGGATTCAGCGATTATCGCAAGGTGTGCAGCATCAAGCGATTTGTGGCGTTGGTGCTTGGCTATGGGTTCTCGGCCGGAGTGCTGTTTGCCTATATTTCGGCTGCTCCATTTATCATTCAGGGACATTTCCACTTCAACGAAATATGGTTTGCCGTGATCTTCGGCATCAACTCGGTGTGCATCGGTGTTGGATCGGGCCTGGCGTTGCGATTCAAATCGCTTGAGCGAGCAATGGTGATTGGAGCCATCGGCATGACAATTTTTGCCGTGCTTCAGCTAATCGGCGTAGTTGCGCTCAACGAATTTTGGGTTTACGAGTCCACCACATTGCTGATGCTGGTGTGCCTGGGCATGGTGTTCACCACCACAACATCAATGGCGATGGACCAAGGCCGCGCCTACACCGGCGCCGCAGCGGCAATCGTGGGCGCAATCGGCTTTGTGTTTGGCGGAGCAGTGTCGCCAATCGTAGGCTTGGGCAACATTCAAATCACCACAGCTATCGTGCTGATTGTGTGCTCAGTGATTTCATGGCAAATCACCGCACTAATCTATCGCCGCGCTAAATCAATCAAACATATTTAATCGGAAAAGCGTTATACACTAAAATTCAAACAACTATGAGCGATTTCAACAATCTAATCGAAGGCGAGAAGCCCACATTGGTCGACTTTTTCGCCACATGGTGTGGGCCATGCAAGATGCAGGGTCCCATCCTGGAGCAAGTGAAGCTTGCCGTAGGCGACAGCGCCCATATTCTCAAGGTAGACGTGGACAACAACCGCGAATTGGCCGAGCAATATATGGTGCAGAGTGTGCCCACGTTGATCCTGTTTAAGGGTGGCAAGCCGATAGAACGCATGGTTGGCCTGCAGCAGGCTGCCACATTGGAAGAAAAAATCAAGGCACTGCTGTAGAGCAATTGGCAAAGATTAGCTATCTTTGCGGTGTATGAAGCTAAAAATTTACTCAATAATGGCCATTGTGGCTGCGATTCTGTGGAGTTGCGGCCACAAGCCTTCTGAGAATTGCCCAATCAATCCTCTGTATAAATCGCTCGACCACTACGACAAGCTTAGCCAAGCTCAGCGAGATTCGCTGTGGCTGGAAGATTCCACCGAAATAAAAGCGATGTTTGAAGTGATGCATCGCGGCGAGCCCACCCAAGAGATGCTTGAGGAATGGGCATCGTCGGCAGTCAACGAAATTTTCACGCCGACGGTCGACAGCGTGTTTCCGACGTTGGAGCCGGTGGAACGTGCGCTTGGCGCCATACTGAAAAATGCGCAAGACGCACAGCTAAAGATTGGCGTGAACAAATACACCGCCGTGGTGTGGGGCAATTCCAAGTCGATCGTATTTGCCGACAGCTGCATGCTAATCGCGCTGAATCACTATCTTGGCGCCGATTACCCCGGATATGAGCATTGGCCACAATATTTAGTGTCGGGAAAGACGCCCGAGCGCCTGCCTTACGACATGGCCGAAGCGCTAGTGGCCACCGCATATCCATATCAGCCGGCCACAGATGCCACTGCGCTAAATCGTATGCTCTATGAGGGCGCAATCATCCTGGCTAAGCTGCAATTGGTGGCGGGCGCAAAGCTAAGCGAGGCGCTTGGCTACGATGCAGAGCAATTGCAATGGCTCGAAAGCAATCAAAAGCATATTTGGCAGACTATGGTGACGCGCGATTTGCTCTACGACACATCGGAAATCACTGCCGAACGCCTTGTGGACCCGTCGCCGGCCACAACGCTAATCCATCAGGATGCTCCGGGCCGCACAGGCCGCTATATCGGCTATCAAATCGCAAAAAAATATATGGACGCCACCGGCACATCGCTGCTTGAAATGCTGTCGCCCACATTCTACAACAACCCACAAGCCCTAATAAAGGCTAATTACCAAGGGGAATAGCAGCAAAGTGTTCTCAAGGGCTATTTTGTCACAAAAATTTATTATTATTGTGACAAAATTAAAAAATTATGGCTGAGCAGTGTGAGCTGTCAGCACAATTGTATTATCAAGAATGGCGCCGAGGGACTTCAAAGAGATTTCGGTGCGCTGCAAAGTGGTCGCTCGATTAAAAAAATCTTGATAATCACGTATATAATTCAATAAAATTAATTAAATTTGCCACGGAATTCCACGCCGAAGGCTCGCACAGAGTCGGCCGGGTGGGATTCAGACATAATGAAAAGCGTTTACTAACGCTCCTTCTTGACGTCTTGAAACCTGGAAAATTTCAATATTACTGTCAAGGATGAGGTAATAGTAGATGCTCATGGGTATGTAAATATACATATTGGTGTAATGTATTTCCGAGCGGAGATAATTACGCTAATTGTATTATCATATCGGCGTGGGCTTCTGGTATTACTCGTTCAACAGTAATGGGCAATCCAGGGCCTCAAGACGTGGGACGAGTAACAGTACAGACTCCCGCGCTTGAACTGAATGCCTGATTTTATTTAGCTGGGGATCAGCTTATATCTCTAATGCCGTCTCAGATTTGTTCCCAAATAGTTCCCGACAGATTTATTAGTGAACTCATGG
>CAZRCU010000197.1:0-3365 GCA_964598685.1 uncultured Bacteroides sp. | reverse complement strand
AGCGCGGCCTCACGCCATTTGCTCGGCGTAGCCGACTGATGCTCTCTTAAACGGTTTATAGTATTCATAATATTGTCTTGGCTAAATGTCGCATCAGTGAAATAACAAAGATAAAACTATTATTTTAAATATACAACTTATAGGTTGTAGCTTTTTGAGATCTTTTTTACAAGTCTGGATTTTGCGCTGTTTCCCATGCTTCCTCGGCGTACCTCCTTATAAAATGGGAAGCAGGAAACGTAAAGAAGTCGGCTCTGATTGTGGCTTGGAGTGTGGAGGCTCAAAACTGATAATCTATCGTGTTATGGGCTGAAAATGGGCTTGGATTAATCGTTTTTCGTCGAAAATCGCAGAAAATTTCAAAAAAAATTATTTTTTTTCGATTTTATGCGTGCAATTTTGGATTTTTAGATTATATTTGCGCAAAGAAAAAAATAAAACAACTAACCATTAATATTTTACTCCATGAACAAGACAGAACTTATCAACGCAATCGCTGAGAAAGCTAATCTTACAAAGGTTCAAGCTAAGGCAGCCCTCGAAGCCGCTCTGTGCTCAGTTGGCGATGCTCTCGCCGCTAACGATAAAGTAGCCATCCTTGGCTTCGGCACATTTGCTGTTGCTGAAAAGGGTGCTCGTACCGGCATCAATCCCCGCACTAAGGAAACTATCACTATCGCTGCTCGTAAGAGCGTGAAGTTCAAAGCCGGTGCTGAACTCGCTGCTAAGGTTAAATAAACCTGCAACCTTTCTACGGCAAAAGATAAAGTAGGCTTGGATATTCTCCGAGCCTATTTTATTTTGCCCTACACTGTTTTTTTACTAACTTTGCAGCCACGCCCCGGTAGTTCAACGGATAGAATAGAGGTTTCCTAAACCTTAGATAGGAGTTCGATTCTCCTCCGGGGTACTTCCCAATTCTTATATTTTGCCGGGCATTATCTGCCGCCTGCCGAGGATGTATCTACCTTGACATCTGCGTTGACCATCTTGTCTACGCCGCTCTTTTGGTGTCCCCATTGCAGATTGTAAGAGACTCGTGCAAATGGCATCATGTCTAAGTCAAGACGCAGATGCGACTTATTGCTGTTGTAGCGATTTAGGGATTCGCTGCCGGTGTCGAATTTGTTGAACGGGCATAATACGCCTACTCCAAACTCCCAATTGGCGTGGTTGTATCCCAACATCACCGATGATACGGTTTCACCCCAATTGTATGTTTCGCCTGACAGCATTTTAGGAGCCTTTTCGTATTGAATGTCGAGCAAAAATCCATAGTGGTAGGCGGTAAGATCTACGTTGCCGCTGAGATGATGGTTGTTGTGCTTATATCCGTTGCCCTTTGATTGCTCGATGCGATAGTGAAGCGAGCCCGACAGCGTTAGCCAATCCGGCACCACATCAATCTGCGGCGAGAGCGTAAACGACAGCATCTTCAGCCCCTTGCTGTTCTCGTAGGATGTAATCAGTCGGTTGTCCTGCCAATACAGATATGGGTTTATGTCGTTTGGACTGCTGAATGCGCGAATGCTGAATGTGCCTAACACTCTTTGCGATGTGTATTTATAGCGCAATGTGAGCAGGTAGGACGATGAGGTGGTCAAGTCGGGATTGCCCACGCGCCATTGTATGCCGTCGGTTTGATTTGCCACGATGTTGGTTTGCTCCAGCGAGGGCGCAGTTTGCCACGATGTTAGGTTGACGCTGAATAGCGATGCCTCATTATATCGGTAGCTTGCCTGAAATTGCGGTCGCAGATTCCAGCTGTTGTTGCCTTGGCCGGTCTCTCGGAATTTGAAGTCGGTGTATTGTGCACCAATTCCGGCGGTGAGCGTCACTTTGTTAATGCGTTGAAAGTATTCACTAAAGAAATACACCTTGTCCTGTCGCTGGTGATACACTTCACCTCCAAGATTCTCATATTTCGAGCGGTTGCGGTTGGCATTATAAGATAGACCTGCGGTGAGGCTTGAGCTATTCCACTTCTTGATATATACGGCCTCGGCGCCATAGGCTTGATTGTGGTCTTTGATCGACGTGTTTACATCGTTGATTAGGGCAGAGCTGATATAATCGCTCTCGGTGTAATTGCGAGCCGAGCGACCGTTATAGAATCTGGCGTTGACGTCCACTGCCAATATCTGATTATGCGCAAAGTGCTGCTCTAAGTAGGCTTGCATGGATGGCGTAGTGCCATTTTCGTGTGTAAAATCGCGCAGATGTATATCATCCTCGCCATTGCTTTGCGCCATGATGCCGTCGTAGAGCTTGTCGTCGTTCCAATGTCGGTAGCCGTGCAGCGCAATCCAAAATGTGGTGGTGTCGGGCTTGATGTAGCTGTAGTCGAGCTGAAACGAGCCATAATTATCGCTTGCATATCCGCCAATCGGGGTCTCATCGCGAGTGAGCGATTCGCCGTTGGCAAAGGTGAATGTCTCGTTGTAATCGCGGTGTGTGCCCAGCCGATTTGTAAGTTTATAGTTGATGTCGGCACCCCATTGCGAGTGACCGTTGTTTAATTTTATCGACGCATTATCAACGCCCCATGCGCAGGTGAGCGCGTGCATGCTATTTACCATCAATGATCCACCCACCGTAGGATTCACCACTATAAAGTTGAGCACCGCAGCGGCGCCCTTGTAGCGCAGTCCCGGATTATCCATCCACTCCACACGCTTGATGGTTTCAGGCAGCAGGCTCTTCACTTGGTCGATCGTAGCTTCTCGGCCATTGATGCGCAGTTGCACCGCTTCGCTTGATGTGGTGATTGTTCCCAACAATTCATTGACCGACAGCGACGGAATCATTAGATTGCGCACCAGCTGCACGCCATTCTTTGAATGTTCCACAGCGTCGGCCGAGGGATAAAACACGTCCATATCCGACTTGTGCACTACCTTTGGAGCCTGCACCACAATCTCTTGCAATTCATATGATTCGTCCACACTATCGTTGGCCTCAATACTCACGTCCTGCGCTGATGCGAAAGTCGCTGTAAGAATAGCTGTAGCAAATAATGTGATGTGTTTCATCTCTCGAGGAATGTTTTATGATATTATGTGTCGGCAAAATTAGGAGAAAATTGTTTATAGAAAAAATCCAATCAGCTAAAAATTGCTAATTGGATTTAGTGGATGGTGATCCGGACGCGATTCGAACGCGTGACCGTCTGCTTAGAAGGCAGATGCTCTATCCAGCTGAGCTACCGGACCATCATATCGCATTGCGAGTGCAAAGGTAATCTTTTTTACCGGTTTTTGCAAATTTTTACGCTCCCTCCATCCATAAAACGCTGATAAACTTTGTTTTTGTGTGGGGTGTTGTGTGGGGAGGAAATTTGGATTAACTTTGCAGAGTAGAAAACG
>CAZRCU010000196.1:0-3410 GCA_964598685.1 uncultured Bacteroides sp. | reverse complement strand
TCTTGTATCCGATGTTAACCACTGCTTCGCGTTTGTTCAGCGAGATGATGGTACCTTCGATTACATCCTTGTCCTTAACGGTGTTAAGCGATTCATCATAAGTGCGAGTGAGCTCCTCGCGAGTTTTCTCACCGGCGGTTTCGCCATTCTCGTAGGCTTCCCAATCGAAGTCTTCGAGCGGAGATTTGGTTTCTTCTGCCATTTAAAAAGTTAATAATAAGTTAATTAATAGTGCCGACACATAGCTGCGCCGTGCACACCCTGGCGTGCATACACGCCTTAGCGCCGCAAAGTTACTAAAAATCAACCTAATCGCAAAATATTTTATCCCCTATTTTTGTGCATCATTTGCCACCGCAACTACCGCAAAATCGTCTCGAACGCAGCAAAGCCGGGCAGATGCTCGGCTTTGCTGTGATCAGAAGGATTTATTTAGAAGATTACTTTTGTGGCGGTGTTGCCTTGGCGACGAATATAGATTTGACCGTGGGCGGGATTATCCACGCGAATGCCTTGCAAATTAAAGTATTCACACGGCGCTGCATCTACATCAACATCCAGCACTGACGATGTGGCATTATTAGGCAGAGTGATAATAGGCGTCTGGCCATTGCTCCAATTTGCCGAATAATCAATCATATTTGTCATGCCGACAACAGGATCGTTGATAGTGACCACATTATCAGCATACGTCGACGCTTTAGCGGCGCTGCTGTCATAGATAATGCTGCCGTCGGCATAGTTAGCCTTCACTGTTGCTTTATCTTGGCCGAGCACATTTACATAATAGCCGGCGAGATTATAAGGATAAACAGCTCTATCGATCAACGTATAGCCGCAGTACACGGCATTCTTCACAATTACAAATTCCGGATCTGTGACATCCAGCACAATATATCCTGCGGCATTCGCATCTTTATTCGAGCCGGTAATCGGCTTTGCCTCGGCATAAGGATTTACCAAGCGGAATATATTTACATCATCGGCTTTGCGTTGCACGGCCACTTCTACTGGGTAGTCAGAGCCAAGCAGCACATTTTTTGAGCTATCTTTGAAACGAGGCATAATCCAGCCGTCGATAAATGTGGCAGCACCATCCATATCAATCCAGCCATCGGCCGTGGTGTAATCGCCATCAATCTTTTGAGCCTGAATTTGGCTCATCATCTTGCTCCACAGATTAGCGCCAACCACGCCCACTCCGATATAATCGTTTTGGTCGAATATCAGTTCGCCGGTATCTGAATTAAACAGGGCCACAATCGGCTCATCAAGCTGCTCGACAGTCGACGACCCCATAATATAGTGGATTGCCGACACATCATTGCCATTTGAAGTGTACAATGTATAAGGGCTTGCGATTGAAATCGTGCCTGCCACAAGGTCCACCGTGGCCGTAACGTCGCGTGCAAACAATCCGGTGATAATAATCTGATTATCAGATGCGGCTACAATATCAAAGTTTACAGTAGTGCGTTGATCCTTGGTGTCGGTTGTCAAAATTCCTTGGTAAGACAGCTGATAGTGGCCCACAAGGTCGCCAATCGAGAATTGAGCTTCGGTGGCAGTGTTGCTTACATTAAACGACACCACGCCGTCGGTCTCCGTAATATCATCAATCGACACGCCATGCACAGCTCCGGTCCAAGTCTTGAGCGACGGCTCGGTCTCTTCGCTAATCGAGCGATTTGCCGATGTACCCGGGAATGCATATCCGGCCAATGTTTCGGAATTGCGGTTATTAGCCTCACCGTTAGCCTCGATAAGATCGACATACTGATGCGATATATCATTATTGACTGTTGCATACACCCAATTTGTGCGGTCGTAGTCGACATGCCACACCAACATGCCATGGCCGGGCAGATATTTATCCCAACCGGTCTGTTGGCGATTTTCAATCAAGAAAAATTCGCTGCGCGACGGTGTCAGCACCTCTGCACACTTATTACTATCCAAAAGGTTTGATAATTCCAAGCTTGCGCCATCATCCTTGAGCACAACGGGGTCCACCCATCCCATGGCATTGCGTTCATACGAGCTATATGCGCATGGAGTGCGATTATCATTGTTATAATTGCCTGAATCCATCAAGCTCCAATTGCCGGGCGTAACTGTTCTGGCCTCGCCATAGGTGGTATCATACAAGTCGGGCAGACCGAGCACATGGCTAAATTCGTGACAAAATGTACCTATGCCCATGGGCTTGCCATCCGAGGTTTCGTTGCAGCATCCATAGCTGCTCAAAATCTTGTCATCGAACTCATACCTAACGCCGGTAGCAATAATATTCCATTGATGAGGCCAAATGGTGGTAGATGCGCCGCCGGTAGCTTCGCCCAGACCGGCATAAATCACATACACATTATCAACATAGCCATCGGCATCTGAATCGTATGCAGAAAAATCAATTTCACTGTCAAGCGCCGAGCAAGCATCAATCACCATCTGATATGCGTTAGCATCCGAGCCGTTGTCGCCGTTAGCGCCATAATATGATTCATCATGTCCCAATGTCACAGGACCATGAACATCAAATGTCGGGCTGAATTGACCATACGACGAGTCGATAAAATACTGTCGGCAAGATCCGGTGCCACCATCGCGGGTGAAATTTTCGCCGTTAAGAAAGTCTTTATAATAATCCAACGGATCATCCATTGAAAAGGCTTGATCCTGGAATGCCACCAGCAGCACAAGCGCGTGCACATCGCCCATGTGGGGAATATTCGACGACTTTGCGCCTACACTTGTCGACTGATTAGCACGCAACGGCATAGATTTGCTGTTTGCAAAAACAGCCTTGCGCACTTGCGAAGGATTGATTTTAGCCACAAACGCCTTGTCGAGCGCTGTGCGCTGAGCCACATTGCGTGCCACCATATCCGATGCCACAGCTTTGCCCGTCGACGAAATCGACGCATAGCAATATCGACCTGAAGCATCTTGCAGCACAGGCAGGCCATCTGTAGTGAGATAGCAGTGGGCTCGTTCATCACCTATAAGAGTAAGGGAAAGTTCAGTACCATCGGGTTGTGTCACCGTGGTAATAACGTCGCGGCGTGCTTGTACAGCCATCAAGGTCTGTGTAGAAGCAGCCAAAAGCATTAAAGCCAAAGGAAACGAGAATTTCATAGCTTCTTGAATTTTGTGTGTTATGACGTTGTCTTTTTTTGTGTGTCGATGTTGTATATAGATGTGTGCATATAGTTGCGCACAAGTGATATAGGTTCGCGGCAAATTTACAAAATATTTTCTCACGACCCCTAATTTTTAACACAAAATATTTCCATCGCCAATATCTACGGCACAGCTCTTTATTTATATGTGTGGTGGTTCGGGAAATTTTTGTAACTTTGCAAGTTGAAAATCGTGTAGCGAAAGCCAGCACATCATAAAAAACTTTTTGA
>CAZRCU010000195.1:0-3455 GCA_964598685.1 uncultured Bacteroides sp. | reverse complement strand
GCTATCGTCCTGAGCTCGTTGACAGCCTTTGAAAGCAAATTGTACATAGCCTTATATTGTATCTATAAAATTCCTTTCTACACGGCAGAACACCACAACGGCAATGAACAGCGACACGAGCGTCACAAGCGTGCTATACAGCAAACCCCACCAATCCAAATTGCCGCATCCAAGGGTGCCATAGCGGAAAGTTTCAAACAACGAAGCAAGTGGATTTAGCATTAGTAACAGTTTGTATTTCTCCGGTGCCACGCTTAGCGGATAGATTACGGGGGTGGCGTACATAAACAGCTGTACGCCAAAGTCAATCAACTTTGTAAGGTCACGATATTTAGTTGTAAGCGCAGAGATAATAAGGCCCCAAGACATAGCAATAAATGCCGTTAACAACACCAACAATGGCAATAGTAATATTGCAGCATTGATCTGAATCGGAGCTCCAATGCTTAAACAATAGATATAGATGGCAACAAAAAGCAACATCTGTATACCAAACTGCAACAGTTTGGAGGTTATCTCTGCTAATGGAACCACCAATCGAGGAAAGTATACTTTGCCGAAGACATTTTGGTTGCTGACAAACACATTTGATGATGCGGAGAAGCAGGCGCTGAAATAGTTCCACATCATGATGCCCGACATATAGAACAGCGGTTGTGGCACACCGTCGGTGGAGATGCCGGCCAAGCCACCAAAAACAAACATATATATAATAGTGGTGAACGCCGGCTGGATCAAATACCATAGTGGCCCCAATATGGTCTGCTTGTATGTGACGGTGATGTCACGCTTCACATACATACTGTAAAGGTCACGATATCGCCATAGTTCGGCAAAGTCGATGTCGAGCCAACGTTTCTGCGGCCTTATGACCAATGTCCAATCGTTATCCTTTTCCATATATGATACTAATTTTTACTTGATCCGTAGTAATAACCTCCGTAATAGCCGTAATGGTGATAGCCGTACGAGTTGTGAACTATGTTAGTGCCATTTAATAATACGGCCAGATTGTTATAGATTTTCTGTTCATACCATTGGTCGATTAATGGCAACATATCGCGTTCAAAAAGATGAGCACGAATCACAAAGAGCGTCATATCCACGCATCGGTTGATGATTTTAGTGTCGGCTACCACTTCGATAGGCGGGCAGTCAATAATCACGTAATCATAAGAAGCCTTTACTTCATCAATCAACTCGTTATACCGTTGCGATGACAGCAATTCTGTCGGGTTTGGCGGGAATGTGCCACAAGGCAGCACGTCAATGGTATCCAGCTTTACAATTAATGATTTATAATCAGATTCTTGACCGCTCAGATAATTTGACACGCCCAATTTCGGCCGGCCTACATATTTTGATAAGCTGCCCCGACGAAGGTCCATGTCGATAATCAACACTTTCTTATCCTTTACGCTGATTGCCGCAGCAAGATTTGCCGATACGAATGTCTTTCCAGCTCCGGGATTCATTGATGTAATCATAATTACGTGCGATTGCTTTGGCCGATTGAGAATAAACTCAAGGTTGGTGCGAACGATGCGAAAGGCCTCGTTGATTATGTCAAGGCTCATTCCTTTTACAAGGAGCTCCGGAGCAGTCTTATCAGGTGTCCGCTTTAGTTGAAATTTCTTTTTGCCGATAAAATCCGAGGTCAGTGGAATCTCACCGACAAACGGCGTATTAAGCTTTTCAAGATCTTTCCGGCCTCTCACCTTGGTATTCAAGCACTCACACAAAAACAAAACACTTGCAGGCACCCCAAGTCCAATAATAGCAGCAATCAAATAGATGACTCTTGTAACAGGCGATTGAGGAGACGAACTGCCATGCGGTGACTCTATCAATTGTATTCCACTTGCGGTAAATGCCTGAGACAACTCATTTTCCTCTCTTTTCTGAAGCAAAAACAAGTAGAGCGACTCCTTTACCTTCTGCTGTCGCTCAACCGACAATAAAAATTTGGCCTGTTCGGGATTTGATGCAATTTTTGCCACAGCTTTATTTCTATTGCTCTGGATGCCGTTTCGGCGAGCCTTCAAAATATTTTGCTCATTATCGAGCGATTGAACTATTGTCTGACGCATATTTACCAAATGCTGATTAAGGTCAACAACCAATGGATTTTGTGCAGACGAATTTGCCAAGTGATTATTGCGTTGCAGCATAATCTCGTTGTACTCTGATATTTGTTGCGTCAGCGCTGAACCGGTAAGACTCAGGTTTGTAGGTAATAACTGATTATCGTGATGGCCATCTGTCAAATAGCTGCGAATGTATTTGATCATGTATATTTGGTCGTCAATTACGCGTAAGTCTTGCTCATCAATGTTGACCTGACTCATCGCCATGCTTCCTGCCTGACTTACATCGGTCATAAGATTTTCGGCCTTATAATCGGATATAACATTTTCAACATCACCAAGTTCATGCTCAATCACTTCCAGACGATCTTTGATAAACTCGTTGACACTAACCATACGTTGATTTCTGCTTTTTATGCCGTTCTCATTATAAATAACCACCCACGTATTGAGTATATCTTCAGCTCTTGCCGGAGATTCGTCTTTGTAGGTGATATCAAGGATGGTGGAATTTTTATCTCTCAGGGTTACGGTAAGACAACCGGACATGGTGGAAATAACATCATTCAATGGTTTGTGAATCACCAAAATCTTATCATTGTCATTTTTTTTATAATATGACGATGGCAAAACTTCTATTTTGCCCATAGGTGTGTCACAGCTTTCTCCTATATGCAACTTAGCAGAGTCGAAGCATGCCCGACCATTGCGCATTGCCGATGAGAGCTCAATGCTGCCATCCGATTTCAGCTCTAAATCTAATGTAGCGTAGTCGTTGTCGTTTAAGTCATGGAATATAACTACCACGGGGCAATCTATGCCATACACCACTTTGTCAAGAAACGGGAATGAATGTTTATATTCTACATTCAACCGCAGTCGGCTTATAACCTCGTGTATTATGATATTGGTCTTTAATGCCGAAATTTCATTGTTTACATTGATAGGGACTTGCTTTATTCCAAGTTCGTTAAACAAGTCTTCCGAGCCACTGCTCTTTTCATCCGCCTTAATAAGGATAGAGCATGTGCGCGAATAAATTTTCGGCGTTTTTAAAATATAAAAATGAGCGCAGCACAACGCTATAATCAACGCTAATGCAAACCATAACCAATGCGATAAGCACAAGTATAATATGTTTTTTATATTGACAGCTTTTGACAGGTCTACTATTGCTGTCGATTTACCTACAGCTTGTCTTTCCGGAATTCCTCTTGCCATATTAATTTTAAAGTGGGCTCAATTATAATTTTGCAATCAACAACACCAAAGATATCACCATCGAACTCATCGAGATCCAGAATGTAGGATTACGCGCGTTGTTGGCATTAATCTTGGTTTCGTTAGCTCGTTCTTGTGTAGGTTCAA
>CAZRCU010000194.1:0-3538 GCA_964598685.1 uncultured Bacteroides sp. | reverse complement strand
CACCGAATGAAATTTCAATAAATTCGCGATTCGCGAATCGCGAATTTGTGGAATTAATATTCAGTGTGCCAAATGATTGTCTATTCGATTTTGGCTGCTAATTATTTGTAAGAAGGTTAGTTTTTGAACAGCGACGAGCCGGAGTCGGAGTTGTTGAGCGAGCGGCGTCCGGTTCTGAACAGTGTGCCGAAATCGGCCGAGTAGCTCATTGACAGCACAATCATGTTGCCGTTGTCTTTGATGTAGCGTTCGTGGATGCTGGGGTTGATAGGCGAATAGCTCCACGATGGATATTTGGTGCCTTTCTTTTCAAACATAAACCACCATCCGGCCGTTAGTGTCCAATGGCTGTTGGGCTTGTAGTCGAGGCTAATGTAATCGCCGTTTTCGTCTTTGCTGACGATGTAGCCGTAGAGGCTTTTGCCGGCAAAGCTGCGCCGATAGTTGATAGTGACAGGGCCTTTGCTCCACCACAGTGAGATTGATCCGCTCCACGAGGATAGTGTGTTGTGCCAATCGCTGCCGTCGGCCCAATAGCGTTCAAATGATAGATTTGCGCGTGCGCCGAATCCTGCGATACCGCTGATTTTGGCCGACAGATTTGATGATAGCGAGCGCTGATAGTTGAAATTGTTGCTTTGATTTAGAAACAGGCCATCGCCCAAGTATGAGAGTTGGTTCATAGATGGATTGCCGGAATCGCGATATGTTATTAACAGGGATGTTGAAAACTTTTTATAGTTGTACGACGGCATTAATTGGTAGGTCCAATTGTTGGATGTGCGCAGGTCGGGGTTGCCGTTTGAAATGATGTATTGCGATTGTTGCTGAGCGTAGTCGGTGAGCGCTGATAGTCCGGGAATCGAGGGGCGATAATCTATGGCGCCTTCTAAGCCCCAATTTTTATTTAACGACCAATTGGCATAGACTTGCGAGAGATTGCGAACAAAGTGGCGCTTGTTCATGTCGTTTTCCATCCAGAATAGCTTCATGCCCGACGACAGCGAGATGTAGAGCTTGCTGCTGATTTGCTGTCCCAAGCGGGCATAGATGTAATTATTGTTCTCTGTGAGGATGGGTTTGTAGTCGGTGCCGATATATGTGTTGGTGGTGTGGGAGAGTGTGTTTTGGATTCCGGCGCTCAGCGAGGTGCGGTCTGAGAAATCGTGGTTGTAGCTAAGCTCTGAGATGAGCGAGCGGCGACGGTTTTCGACGCTGTTGCGATAGCTGTCGGCGCTGCCGTCGGCATAGGTGTAAATGTTGTCGCGGTTGTAGTCGTCAGACGACAGCGTGCCCACGATTTCCACTTCGAGCGAGTTTTTGTCGTTGAAGTCGCGGCGCAAGAAAAGGTCGAGCGAGGGGACGACGTCTTTGTCCGAGCTCTTGTTGTTGTAGTCGTAGCTGCCCAGCAGCGAGTCGGTGGTCTTGCCGATTGAGCGGTTGGCGCTGGAGTTGGTGAAGATGTTGAATGTGGCGGCAAACAGTGTGGCCTTGTTTGGTTGATAATTATATTTGGCGCGTAGAGGGCTGGTGAAATAGTTGAAGGGATTGCGCTCGCGCTCTTCAAGGTCTACGCGGAAATCGTCGCCGATGAATGATTCGAGAGTGTTGTCGTAGACGTCTTGATAGTTGCGCCACGACGGGCTGTAAGATAGCGAGAATTGCGATGGCCCTTGGTGGTAAGATGCGTTGAGATTGGCATCGAAAAAGCACGTGGTGGGGCAGCCGCGCAGCCATGCATACACCGATCCGCCATCGGTGCGCTGTTTCAGGATAATGTTGATAAATCCTTTGTTGCCCTTGTCGGCATATCGCGGTGGCGTGGTGCGCGAATATTCCACCCGCTCAATGTCTTTGGCTTGCAAATTGTTTACATCGGTGATGTCGGATGGCACTCCGTTGATTAAAATCACGGGGGTGCCGCCGTCAACGCTGATTTTGCGATTAATATTGTCGATGTCGAGGCCGTGCAGCGGCAGCTTGTCGAATAGGCTTAGTGCCGACGACGATGCTTTGACGTCGGCGGTGGATGGGATTACGATTGTGCGGCCGTTTTTGCCTTGCGACACTTGCTGCGCTGTGACGATGAGCTCGCCAAGCTCCACGCTGCTGCTCAGGTAGAGCGGGCCGAAATCAATATTTTTAGACCCTTGCGGAATCACTATTTCTGTGGGGCTGAAGCCGGTGAAACTCACCACCAGATCGGCCGATGCTTTGTGGTCGGTGTCGATGGTGAAAGCGCCGTTGCTGTCGGTGACTGATTTGGAGATTATGTTGTTGCCGGATTTTAGTTCACAAAGAGCACCAATTACGGCGGTGGAGTCGTTGTCGGCGAGGACGTATCCTTTAATGTTGCGAGCTGAGAGAGAGGAGCAACCGGCTATAGTCAATGCGAATAAGATTAGGTTGCGATACATATGCAATAGTGTTTTTTTACAGCCAAATGTGTATGGAATTTCAAGGCCTGCAATTTTGCATACAGCGGCCGCTTGTCGGCTATTTAGCAGTGGGGTTAGAAGTCGCGGGCGATGATGAAGTCGAAGATGTCCATCAGTGTGAATTGCTCGCCGTTTTGAGGAATTTGAGCAAAGATTTCGGCAGCCTCGTTGCGCAGGCGGGCCATGGTGTCGTAGGCATAGTCGATGCCGCCATTGTTGCGGGCAAAGTCGATTAGCACGGCGATTTCGTCGTCGGAAAGCACTTCTTTTTCAAGTAGAGTCTTCATCTCGACGTTGTTGGTGGTGCGCAGTGCGTAGAGCAGCGGCAGCGACACCTTGCCCTCGCGTAGGTCGTTGCCGGTGGGCTTGCCCACTTTCTTATCTTCGAAATAGTCGAAAATATCGTCGCGAATTTGGAAGCAGAGGCCAAGCAATTCTGCCACGCGAGCCAGACGGTCGGCATTGTCGGCATCGGCATTAGCGGCAAAGCAGCCTACGCGAGCGCAGGCCACAAATAGCGAGGCTGTCTTGTAGTTGATGATTTTGAAATATGATTCCTCGGTGAGCGAGTGTTGGCGAGCGTTGTAGATTTGGTCGATTTCGCCAAGTGAAAGCATTTTGCCGAGGCCTCCGATTTGGTCGATAATGCGCAAATCGTTTGTATCAATGGCAAGTTGCAAGGCGTTGGCTACGAAAAAATCGCCCACGAGCACCGCGATGCGATTATCCCACACAGCGTTGATCGTAGGGGTGTTGCGGCGCAATTTAGAATCATCCACCACGTCGTCGTGCACCAGCGAAGCGTTGTGCAGCAATTCCACCGAGGCTGCGGCGTTGAGCACGCGATCGCCAACCGGCCCAAACAATTTGGCGCACATCATCACAATGATGGGGCGTATTTGTTTGCCCTTGGTGCTGAGATAGGAATCTATCACAGTGGTCATCAAGGGGTTGTCGGAATCAAGCTTGGCCCGAATGAGCTTGTTAAGGCTCTCCAGGTCGGGGGTAAGTGCTGATTTAATGGCTTCGAGGGATGTCATTTTCTAAAAATATGGTGCAAAATTAATAAAATCCCCCCACATAGCAAATTTTTGCCAATC
>CAZRCU010000193.1:0-3581 GCA_964598685.1 uncultured Bacteroides sp. | reverse complement strand
GCTGAGGGTCGCGGGTTCGAACCCCGTTTACCGCTCCTCAGGTGCAGCATCCCGCCGCACCTTTTTTTATTATATAAAACACCCACCCAAAATGCGTATCCATTCGCATGGGGCCCGCAACACATCCGCTGCCGTGGTGTCCGGCAACGCATCCATTGCCTGTACGGATGCACCATGGTGTATCCTAATCTATCGCTCTATGTATCAACTCGTTGGCTCGGAGGACACACCATGGTGTGTCCCTACTGGCAGTGGATACGCTGTGCCGCTAAAAAAAACACTTTTTCTCGTAAAATCGTATTAAAATTAAAAAAAATGATTGTATATTTGCATTTTCAAACATAATCATTTTTCCTTGCTCATGAGACACTTTTTTAAATTCTTATGCGGCGCTATTTTGATGATTCCAAGCTTTTGCAGCTATGCGCAATCAATCCCAGCCTTGCCGACTAAGACGCTGGCAAACAGCAGCACTAACCAAATTATTCAACGCCTTTCGACCGAAGACCTATCGTCTAATGCGTCAGCCACACAAAGCGACATTCTAATCCAAACTGTTGATGAAGCGTGCACCGACGCCCGCCTATTGGCCCACACCACAAGCATCGAAATCAACGACACTGAGACTTGGAGTGAATGGACATCTCTCGGCAACGCCACTCTTACCAATGGCGACGTGGAGAAGCAAATTGAAGTGTATAAACACTACAGCACCGTGCCCGGCCACGAAAAGATTTTCCAACTTAAAATCCCCGGCATTTTAGAGGGATTTGACGCCATATTTTGGGGCGAGGAAAACGACCGACAACCATATGTCTCCTTAAAATGCGAATATGTCGATTACGAGCACACCTACCACAACTACTCAATGGCCGCAGTCGGTGCTTTGAGTTGCACCTACTACAAAGCTCGCGGCATTATCGGCTTTAAAATTTGGCACTTCACCGACACGTCCTACCAAATGGGCCTCTACGAAGGATCCACACAAATACAGCTGCCCAACATCCCCGAATATTCAGAGACCCTGCACAGCAGCCAACCCACCTACTTCCCTGCATCCGCAAGCCAAGCCACAATCGACTTCACTCGCACCAACATCGGTGAAATAAGATACAAAGTTGTAGCACAAGGCTACCCCGGCCCCGAGTTTAAATCATCTATAGGCAATATCGACTTTGATAACGACGAAGGCGTTGTGGTGCTCGGCAGCAACGACAACACCATAACATTCGACATCGAAGGCCGCCAACTTTACACAATCGCCTATATGTGCTACACCACCGACGGCATCGCTATCTACGAAGGTCAACGCTACATTTGGTCGATGCACGACGACGGCATGCAATGGAAATCCTTGGGCAACGCGAAATTTTCTGACAAGCAAGTGCAATGGCACTTCACTTCGAAAAATTACATGAATCTCCTATACGGATTCCAACAAGATGATTACGACAACATGCAACTCGTCGACTGGGACGTGGAATTGCAACAATGCATCGAACAGCCCTACCTATACCGTCTTGTCAATCCATATGCCAACTGCCCGTATATCGGACAAAAAATCGACATTCTGAATTATGGCATGGACGACAACGGCAACATCATCAGCTTTGTCGACTACTCCTACACACCCGAATACGACAACTCGCAAAACTATTATCTCTACTTTTACAGCGACAACGGCCTCACCTACAACACCAACACTATAAACTTACAATACTACTCCACAACCGGCTTCAAGTTGGCCTACGAAAGTGGCGTTAGAGACTATTATTTCCAAAACTACTGCACTTTTGATGAAGACAACTACATAGTGTTTGGTTATAGCTATGGTGGCATCCACGCTAAGTTGCCACAATATATCGACTACAATTTCACCGCCAAGCTTGATAGCGACAACGACATTATTACAGTCACCCCTGTCGATGCCCAAAATTCTCATCTGCGCTATCAAATCACCGACAACACAGGCAGCTTCTCATCAGAAGAACAAGACCTTCCTGCCGACGGAATAATCCACCTGAACAACCAGGGCCTCACCGAAGGCAACATTTACACCGCCACAATTCTAAACCTCGACAGCAACGGCAAAACGCGAGCAACCGAATCAGTATCGTTTGGTTATGGCTTCTCTAATTGGGAATATTGGGGCGAAGTAAACTATTCGATATATTTTGTTTCCGGAACGTCCGACATCAATCGTCGCCACCTAAAGTCGAATCCCAACCACGAGCAATATCAAATCAAAACGGACAGCGGAATAGTAATAATTGATGCAGCCGACGTAACAAATTCTACTGATGGGAAAATATCCGTCACTATGCCGATGACTGAGCTGACTAATATATACTCTGTCAATTCCGACGTATATTTGACAACCGACGCATACAGCTATACAAATAGCGATCAATATGCCAACTCCAGCTATTTCGACACAGCAAGCGGCATATTCACGATGTATGATGTCTATTATCTCGCCAAGACCAACTCGGCCTACGCACACTACGACTATTTCAATGTACAGGGCTACCCGGTGCTTGAAGTGTCATTGGGCGATAAAAATATCGTTGATGGCAAATCCGTGCTTGATATAAATGTCAATATTGCTAATTGCGCCTACGCCAAATACGGCGTCTACAACACCAACGACTATAGCAGCGCTGATCAGGCATTAGCCGCTCTGAGAGCAGACGCAAATGCCAATCGCATCACCGAGTCGACCACTCTTAAATTCAGCGAAATAGGCTCATACATCTTCGCAGTTATAGTGTACGACGAATCCAACAACGAACTGCTCCACGCCAACGTTTCGTTTAAGATTAACGAGATTGTAGATCTTTCAGCATGGACCTATATAGGAACATCAAAAGTGATCGACGGCTGGGTAACCGGCAGCTTAACATCGCTTGACGAAACTCAATTCGAGCAGCAAGTCGACACCTACGTTCTCAACGACAACCGCAACATCATAGGCCTCTACGACCTTTACAATGGTGCATTCTACGTTAATCGAGTATTCGGCCGCAGAGGTGATAGCACTATGCTTACAATTGATGCCACCGACACCGATTTTATCGTTATGGCTCCTCAAAACATAGGATGTGACAGCTATGAAATTTACGTCGGAAACTACGAGGGCTACTACTACTATTATACCTACGGCATTGACAAGGACGAAATTATTGCCTTTATGAATGACGATGAACTAACATACATCGACGACAGCAACACGATAACTATACCAAAATCATTTGGCATATTTAATGGCAGAGAATTTACGGGTAATACAGTTTACATCACTTTGCCCGACAACTTAAAATTAAATTCAGTGAGCGATGTCAGCATCGACAGCAATGCCACAGTAGAATATTACAATCTCAACGGCATTCGCGTTAATAAAAACAATCTGGTGCCCGGATTATATATCCGTCGCCAAGGCTCCACCGCTAAAAAAGTCATCGTGAAATAACCTCGATTACAATCGGCTCTAATCGAGAGAGGCTGCCCACTTGCGGGCAGCCTCTCTTGATATTTTGAGATTTAATCTATTTTTTACTTGCCTTTCAGCAAAGCATTATAGC
>CAZRCU010000192.1:0-3596 GCA_964598685.1 uncultured Bacteroides sp. | reverse complement strand
CGGTGGCCTTATAATAATCCAATAAGCCCCAGGCCGCGAAAATCCAACCGTTCAACACAAGGGGTTGATATGTATATTCGTAAAGATACAGTCCATTGTCTCTAAAATCAGCCACACCGCCATCAGAACGTGGTAACAACAAGAAATCGAAAGCTTTCGAAGCCGCGGCCAGATACCTCTTGTCATTAAACGCCAAAGCAGATCTAACAAGTAGCGAAATCCCCTCGCCCTGCGCCATAGCAGAATATGGCTCATTGGAATTTTGCGGCTCAAATGTTGTCCATGCACCACTTAATTCCTGCTTTTCAACAGCCCAATCTGCACAATTTTTCATTTTAGCCAGCATTGACTCATCTTCATTCATCAGATACAAATCATAAGCAGCTAATCCATATTGAAAAATTGCGATTGAAAAATGTCGCTGCGAGCCATCATCATCGCTCGTAATGGGCACAGCATCGCCGGGCATTCCAAAGCGAGTAATCTTCTCGGTTAAATTGTTATAATATCCCTGAAGCTTATCCTTGGAATACACCAAGCCTTCGGTTTGGTTGACATGATAGGCACTTTTGCCAAGCAACATTCTTGTCCATTTCCCTATCAAAAAACGATTAATTGCCATCGTAAATTAGCAGTAGGTTTAAGTGATTAATTAAAGACTTTGACCAACGCATCCTTGTCAAACAGATTGTAGTCGTTATGGATTCCCTTGAGGCTATAGGATTGAATCATACATTTGGCCAAGGCATCGGCATTTTCAATCTCGCAATAGAAGCCGTTGTCGCCCGGCTTAATTATCTTATTGATAACCTCAACACAAGTGGTTGCAGCAATGGGGCGATTGAAACACATAGCCTCCAACACCACATTTGGGAAGCCCTCCATTCGCGACGATAGGACAAAAACATCGCAATGCTTGAGCAGTGGATATGGATTGGACTGAAAGCCTAAAAATGTAAAATCAACAAGATCTGATGAACGTCGCATCAAATCAACGGCATAATCCGATATATTGCGTCCTGCAATATACATATGAGCATTGGGGATTGCCGCCTTCACCGTGGGCCACGCTTGCATCAATACGTCAATGCCTTTGCGATAATCCACGGTGCAAGCAGCCAGAAAGTTAACCTCGCTGCTGCTAAACGGATTATTGCAATCTTTTGCCGAAGCCCTAACAAAATCTTTATCCACCGGATTATTAATGGCCACAACTTTCTCATCCGGCAGATTATAGTAAGAAAGTAGCTGCGTGCGCATCTCATCATTTTGGGCAATGACCACCCGGGCCGAGCGCAGCAAATATTGATTTAATCGTTTAATAACTCGCATCTTCAGCCCGGAAATACCATGCGTAAGCACATTGCGTGGCATATTGGGGATGCGAACAACTATGTGCCTATGGGCCATCTTCGCTGCAATGATACCAACAACATTTACATGCTCTCGACTGGAAAAATAAATTGCATCGGGGTGCGCCTTCATAAATTTCCACAATTTAGGGATTGCACGCATTACGTGGGCAAAGCCAAACGATGTCATCTTGAATTCCGGCACAATCCACGACAGCATCTCGCCCTCGCTACCGCCCAAATTTACGAACTCAACATCATACCCCTCTCGGTGCATCAAACGGGCTATCGTGATAGTCACTCGCTCAGCCCCGCCTGCATCCAAGTCAGGTATCAAAAAATATATAGTCTTACTCATCGTCTAAACTATGTTGAGATATTTACCAATCTCAAAATCAGCCTCATCAGGGACAAACGGCGTCATGCCGCTGGCCGGAAAGAAGGTTAATTCACCAAAATAAATTTTTCCGTTTACATTGTAGAGGTCGACACGAAGGAATGGAAATCCGGCCGACAACTTGCGCGCCACCATCAACATATCATCGAAATTTCGCGGCATTACTTCCTCATGTTCCGGCACAGGAAGTATACCTGATTCGCCAAACGGCAACAGGTTCCAATTGAGGTCGTAATAGTTTGCATGATGTTCCACAAATCTGCCAAAATCTACTTTGAAAAATTTAGGTTCTCCATTAAAGCAGAAGAACTTATAATCCCTCAGGTCTGCGCCTATCCTACTAATATGTATATCACTGTCAATCAATATGTTATACCCCCCCCGATTTTTACCTTTTAAAGTCAGCAACTTGCCGAGGTCAAAATCAGCCGAATCCGGTGTAAATACACCGAGACCACTTGCAGGGTAAAAAGTTAATTCACCGAAATAATTAGTATCATTCACCGAATATAGATCGACGCGAACAAACTCCGTATCTTTGGCCAATTCGCGAGCAATGCGCTTCATTGTATCAAAACCATGCGGCTTTGCCGCAGGCTTTGCCGCAGGGCCGCATTTTGGATTCAAGCCATAAAATTCTTGACGATTCCAATCCATATCAAAGAAATCTATAGTCTCTTTAGTGTGTCGGTCGGCAATCACCTGGCAGTAGCGCGGTTCGCCATTAAAACAATAGAATTTGTAATCGGTCAATTCTTCATCATAGCCATTAGATATTAACTGCTCGGCAATAATGCGGCGCGGAACGTTCTTATATGGCCACTCACGATACGCTGTATAGATACCATGTTTCAATGAACATTCAATTACATTACGAGCTTTATTCTTGTCAAATATAGCTTTATCTTTACAAATGACGATACCGCCGCCACCACCGCCATGAGTAGTTTTTAGCACAAACTGCGCAGGCAACAAGTCAAAATCAATTTCATCAAAATGGTTCCAAACTCCGAGCGTTGGAATAATGTATTGTTCACCAATCTTGTTTGCGACGAATTCCTTCACGGCATATTTGTCGACCATTGTGGTATACTCCGGCTTGCGGTTATAAAGCTTTAGCCACTGTATTTTTTCAGTGAAGCGCTTTGGATGCTTCAAGTTAAGTGGATGGCCCAACTGAAGGCGATAGCGCAACTTCAAAAACATTTTATCAGGGAATGCCCATGCAAATTTGCAGAGCAAAGACAACGCTAATCGGCTCGGTTTCTTTATATAAACTATTAATGGTTGCATTGTAAACTTCTTATTTTGTAATACAGCAAGTGATTGCCATGTGATTTACATATTAAGCTGTTTTTGTTTCCTTAAATGCTCGATATGGATAGTATATATCATAAATAGGAAATAGGTGTCTTTCGAATAATACGACACCCTACCATAGTCTAAGATAAGATTCAGCAACACAAGAATAATGATGATAATAGAGTTGGGATCTCTCTTTATATTCTTTGCCTCAACTATCAGAATGTATAAATAAGGGAGGTAGTAAATCAATAGTCCTACCAATCCACCATCTGCTGCTAATTCTGCATAATTACAGTGTAGATAGGTGTGATGTGGAGAGTATCGTGCTGCTAAAATAGCCGCGTTGCTTATGCCTATACCTAACAATGGGGTTTGTTTAAATTGTGCCCAACCAATATTTCTATATATCTCTCTCAATTTAGAAGAAGAGTCGGCATGGCTTTCTTTACCTTGTAGTGAAGCAATCATGCCGTCCATTCGATCCATGGTACCATTAAAAATTCCGGATTGAGAAACCCAATAGAAAATAAGCAGACTCGCAA
>CAZRCU010000191.1:0-3637 GCA_964598685.1 uncultured Bacteroides sp. | reverse complement strand
CTTCGGCGGTTTTCTTCATTTTTTGAAGAATCATGGCCGAGATTTCTTGCGGGGTGTATTCGCGGCCGTCGATGTTGATGCGAGGAGTGTTGTTGTCGCCGCGAACCACTTGATATGGTACACGTTCGATTTCTTTGGCCACTTGGTCGTAGGTTTCACCCATGAAGCGCTTGATCGAATAGATTGTGCGTTTCGGGTTAGTGATGGCTTGGCGCTTGGCGGGGTCGCCCACTTTACGTTCGCCACCTTCTACGAATGCCACTACAGAAGGGGTGGTGTTACGGCCTTCACTGTTGGGGATTACTTGGGGCTCATTGCCCTCGAGAACTGCGACGCAGGAGTTGGTGGTTCCTAAGTCAATACCTATGATTTTTCCCATGATTGTTGGTTTTTTATTTTGTTTTTTATTATTATCTGTTTTGTATCGTCTCCTAGATGGAGCTTACATCCGGATATAAAACAAATCGTGTGCCAAAATGTTTTTTTGGCGCAGTAGGGCATAAAAAACATGAAAACGACTGCCAATATGTCACACGCGTGGTGTGGCATGTGTGGCCGAGTGTCAGTCGCGGCGCTTGATGATGATTGATATTATGAGCGCTGCGGCGAGCATCCAGGGATAATAAAGATAGGGCCACGGAGCCACAGGGGAAATTCCGGCGAGCGATGTGGCAAACAGAGTTTGGGCGCCATAGGGAATGATGCATTGCACGATGCAGGAGGCGGTGTCGAGGATCGAGGCGGTTTTGCGGCCGGTGATGTTGAATTTCTTGGAGATGTCGCGGGAAATAGAGCCGACGGTGATGATTGCGATGGTGTTGTTGGCGGTGCACATGTTCACCACGCCGGTGATGATAGCGATGACGGCTTGTGCGCCGCGGCTGCTGCTGATGTGGCGAGTGAGCACTTGCAGCAGATAGTCGATGCCGCCGGCGGCCTTGATGATGCCGAGCATGCCTGCTGCGAGCAGTGTCACCACGATGAGCGAGCCCATAGATTCAACGCCCTTGCCCATGAAGCCGACAAGCTGCATGGCATCGGTGCCGGTGCACAGGCCTAAAATGAATGTGCTGATGATGCCGAGCACCAGCACCACGGTGACATTTATGCCCATCAGGGCGGTGAGGAACACTATGCCATAGGGGATGATGAGCCAATAGTTGACTTTGTCGGTCGGCACCACGTCGTGCACCTCAGCGCCGAGGATAATATATAGGATTAGTGTGAGGATGGCTGCGGGCAGCACAATGCCGATGTTGGCTTTGAATTTTTCGTTGAGCTTTATGTCTTGGGTGCGAGTGGCGGCGATGGTGGTGTCGGAGATAAACGACAGATTATCGCCAAAGAAGGCGCCGCCAAGCACCACGGCTATAAATAGAGGCAGGCTTACGCCGGTGGCGGCTGCAAGGTCGGTGGCCAGCGGGGTGAGGGCCACCACAGTGCCAACTGACGTGCCTATTGATATTGAAATAAAGCAGGCGGCCAGGAATATGCCGGGCACAAGAAAAGAATTTGGCAGGCCGCGGATGGTGAGATTGACCGTGGCGTCGACCGAGCCTATTCCCTGTGCCATTGATGAGAATGCGCCGGCCAGGATAAACACCCAAATCATGTAGATTATGCCGGATTGTCCGGCTTCGCGCGAGAAAATCTCGATGCGCTCGCTTAGCTTGGCACCGCGAAAAGTGGCTACAGCCCACACCGATGCCACAATCAAGGCCACCGACATGGGCATTTTGTAGAAGTCGCCGATAAGAATTGAGACTACAAGATATAGTGCAAGAAATATAATTATAGGTGAAAGGGCCAAAAGGCCGCGAGAGGTCTTTATCATAGGGCGGAATTAAAAATCGGGTGCAAAATTACAAAAATCTTGGCAATTGTGCCAAATTTGCCGATTGTGCGAAATCCAGACTTAATTTTCGACAGGCGGATGCTCCTCAGCACGACGATAGATATGATAGTAACGTTTGTCCAACTTGCAGTAGTAGCCAAGATGTCAAAATAAAATGGCTATTAAATCAAAATCTATTTCTTATTTTGGTGTAAATAATGCCAAAAGCGGAAATAGAATGGGTGTGCTTGGCGATTTTAGATTCATGTATAAGGCGCATCTGTGTCGACTTTTCCAAAAAATATATTACTTTTTTGCATCGAACAAATTGCAGGTGAAAAATATTCTGATTATATTTGCACTCCGAAAAAGTGTCATATATGACAGTTTTTCGTAGTGACAATGAAAATCGAACGAAACATCTACCTCAATCGCATCCTTGAGAGCCGCCACAACGGAATGATAAAAATCATCACCGGAATGCGCCGCTGTGGGAAATCCTACTTGCTGTTCAATATCTTTACAGAATGGCTTAAAAATCATGGCATTGCCGAAAGCCATATTATTAGCATCGATCTTGAAGACCGACGCAATCAAGCGTTGCGCGATCCCGACAGACTGTTGGAATACATCGACAGCAGGATCACCGACTCTGATATGTACTATATTCTTATAGATGAGGTGCAGCTGGTGGCAGAGTTTGAGGATGTGCTCAACAGCTATTTGAAAATTGCAAATGCGGATGTCTACGTCACGGGCAGCAACGCACGTTTCTTATCCCACGATGTTGTCACTACATTTCGCGGCCGCGGCGAAGAGATACGCGTGTATCCGCTTAGTTTTAGCGAGTTTATGTCGGTGACGGACAAGCCCGTTGAGTTGGCACTGCGCGAATATATCACCTACGGCGGCCTGCCGCAAACGCTCGAATACCAATCAGAACACCTTAAAGCCGAATATCTCGCGGCTCTGTTTGAAAAGACATATCTAACTGACATCAAGGAGCGCTATCAAATTCTCCACGGCGAGGAACTCGAAACGCTGCTCAATATCCTTGCCTCGAACATCGGTGGATTAACAAATCCGTCGAAATTGGCTCGTACATTTCAAAGTGAAAAGCAATCCAAACTATCTGACAAAACTATCAAACTCTATCTCGATTACATTTGCGATGCTTTTCTCATGGCAAAAGCGCAGCGATATGACGTGAAGGGCAAACAATATATCGACACTCCTTACAAATATTACTTTACCGACCTTGGCCTACGCAACGCTCGTTTGAATTTCCGTCAATTGGAAAAGTCTCATCTGATGGAAAACGTGATCTACAACGAACTACGCATACGTGGATTCAATGTTGATGTGGGTGTGGTGCCGGCCGTGATCTACGATAAAGATGGCCGCCAAAAACGCATTTCTTATGAAATCGACTTTGTGTGCAACATGGCTGCGCGGCGCTACTACGTTCAGTCGGCCTATAGCATGGACTCTGAGGATAAAGTGCGTCAGGAACAGAATTCATTGCGCAATGTGGCTGATTCGTTTAAGAAAATCATAGTCGTAGGAAATCACAGCTTGGTGGAGCGCAATGACGACGGAATCGTCACTATGAGTATATATGATTTTCTACTGAAAGAGAACTCTCTGGAGCTGTAGACTCCGAAAAAGTGTCATATATTACATTTTTTCGGAGTGGTTCAAAGGCGGGAGCTTACAAAGAAATACTTATCGTTATAGACAAAAGTTTATATAGACAAATTTGTCTATAAGGAGGGGCGACATGGATGTCGGAGGTGAAGCAAA
>CAZRCU010000190.1:0-3767 GCA_964598685.1 uncultured Bacteroides sp. | reverse complement strand
GCTCGTCGCTGTTCAAAAACTAACCTTCTTACAAATAATTAGCAGCCAAAATCAAACGAGCAATCATTTGACGCACTGATTATTAAACCCACAAATTCGCGATTCGCGAATCGCGAATTTGTGGAAATTTCATGCGGTGGGGTTGGTTATTAAAAGCCACAGTCAATCAAGCTGAAAATTTTTTTGTACCTTTGTGAGCAATGTTATATAAATGAATATAGATATGACAATCAAACCGATTCTTCTGTCGCTCGCAATGATTTCAGCCGAGGCTGCATTGGCGTGCACTTCGCTCATCGCTGCAAAAGGGGCCACCACCGACGGCTCCACTATGATTACATACGCCGCTGATTCACACACCCTATATGGAGATTTACGCAGCAGCGCTGCCGCCGATTATCCCGACGGCGCAATGCGTCAAATCTTTGATTGGGACTCCAACAAATATCTTGGCGAAATCCCGCAAGTGGCCCACACATATGCCACAATCGGCAATATGAACGAGCATGGCCTCGTAATCGCCGAGAGCACATTCGGCGGCCGCGAAGAATTGGAAGGTTCGGGCCTTATCGACTATGGCTCGCTCATCTATATCGCACTTGAACGCGCTCGCACCGCTCGCGAAGCTCTGAAAGTGATCACCGACCTCGTGGCCCAATACGGCTATGCATCCGAGGGCGAATCTTTCTCTATCGCCGACCCCGACGAGGTGTGGATCCTCGAAATGATCGGCAAGGGCAAGACCGACCCCGGCGCCGTGTGGGTGGCTCGTCGTGTGCCCGACGGCTGCATTAGCGGCCACGCCAACCATTCCCGCATTCACAAATTCCCCCTCAACGACCCCGAAACCATCTACTCGGCCGACGTGATCTCTTTTGCACGCCAACAAGGATATTTCGAGGGCGAGGATGCCGACTTCGACTTCTCTCGCGCCTATGCCATCACCGATGTGTTGGCTCTCAGAGGCTGCGACGCTCGCGTGTGGAGCTACTACAATCGCTTCCTCCCCAAAGGCCAAGCCGACCAATGGTGGAGCTGGGTGTCGGAAGGCACCGGCGAGGTGATGCCCCTATGGGTAAAGCCCGAGCACAAGGTGAGCGCCACCGACCTTAAATGGATGATGCGCGACCACTTTGAAGGCACCCCCTACGACATGACCACCGACATCGGCGCAGGCCCATTCGACGTGCCCTATCGTTGGCGTC
This sequence comes from uncultured Bacteroides sp., assembly GCA_964598685.1. Classification (GTDB taxonomy): domain Bacteria; phylum Bacteroidota; class Bacteroidia; order Bacteroidales; family Muribaculaceae; genus CAG-873. The sequence goes on along the minus strand of CAZRCU010000190.1, from coordinate 2,562 downwards.
CGCTCACATTCAAGGTCGACAGCGTGGAATACTGCAACGAGCGCGCAATCGCCACACAACAGACCGGATTTTCATTCGTAGCCTCGACATCGCGCAATCGCCACGAGGCCATGCGCGGCGTGCTATGGTTTGGCGTTGACGATGCCAACACATGCGTCTACATACCCGTGTTCAACTCCACCCCGATTGCACCCCACGAGCTTGCTCCGGGCAATGGCAACATGTACACCATCTCGTGGGACGCAATGTTTTGGGTCAACAACTATGTGGCCAATCAAGCCTACAACCGCTATTCGCAAATGATTCCCGACATTCGCCGCGTGCAAAGCAAGCTGGAAGACGCCTACACCGCCACAGTCGACTCGCTTGCCACCGCGCTCCCCGAATCGCTTTCATACAAAGATGCCCAAGCCCGGCTGTGGCAGGTGACAGCCTCGGCATCAGCAGAAACCACCACCGCCTACAAAGCCCTCGGCGACTATCTCCTTGTGAAATTCATGGACGGCAACATCAAGCGCGAAACCGAACCCGGCAAATTTGAAGTTACGCCCGAAGGCATCATAGTCGCTCCTCAAAGCGGCGGCTACAACGAACGCTACTACCGCCAAATCGTTAACGAAAACGGCGAACACTTCCGCATGAAATAATGCGATGAAACTTGCACCTCGCACATTGGCAATCGTGATTGTCACAGTGACAGCTGTGGCAATCGCCATTATCGTGGGCCGACAGACCTTCGGCCCGCGCGCCATGGAGGTGAAGCTCGACCGCAACATCTACACAGTGTGCGGCATCGACATTTCCGACCACAATGGCGACATTAATTTCAAAAAAGTGGCCGCCTCGGGCGTTAAATTCGTCTACATGAAAGCCACCGAAGGCGCCACATGGCGCGACGCCCGATTTGAGACCAACTACAATGGCGCCTTGGCTGCCGGCCTTAAAGTTGGCATCTACCACTTCTTTCGATTCGATGTGCCCGGCTGGCGACAAAGTGTCAACATCATGCAGGCCATCGGCAACAAGCATCTCGACTTGCCCGTGGCGCTCGACGTGGAGGAATGGGGCAATCCGCCCGACATTGCCACCAACGACATCGTCGACCAGCTCCGCTCATTAATATATATGCTGCGCCGACAAGGTCGCGAGGTGATTATCTACACCAACAAGCGCGGCTACTACCGCTTTGTGCGCGGACGCTTCGACGACGTGGCGCTGTGGATATGCTCCTTCACCGACCCCGCAATTTCAGAGCGCTCGCGCTGGACTCTCTGGCAACACTCCCACGTGGGCCGCATCGACGGCATTAAAGGCCCCGTCGACCTCTCCACTTTCAACATCCCTGCGCGCGGCGATTTCGATGATTGGCTCAATTCTCACCCCGAAATATCATCAACACACTAATTTTGGCCAAACACTTTATTATATTTCATTAACCATTTTACCCCGAAACATAGGTGATTTTACAGCATTTTAACCAAAACGGCGATTTATACACATCGGTTAACATAATTTCAATTAGTTTAAACTAAAATCTTATTCACATAAAGGATTTTATCTCTACCTTTGAAACCTCAAAGCACGAGGAATGCCCTCGTGCGCACCTACAAGCATATAAAAATAACAATAATAATTTAACCAATCTTACTTTTCTGATCATGACTCAAAGCAAAGTAAAACCCGCCGAAGGTAAACTCGGTGTTTTGGTAGTTGGCAACGGTGCCGTAGCCACTACATTTATGACAGGCGTGCTGATGGCCCGCAAAGGCCTTGCAAAGCCCGTTGGTTCAATGACTCAATACGACAAAATCCGTGTTGGTAGAGGTGCCGACAAAAAATATCTGAAATATGACGAAATCGTTCCCATGGCTAAGCTCGACGACATCGTGTTCGGCACTTGGGACGTTTACCCAGACAACGCATACCAATCAGCTATCCACGCTGAAGTTCTCAAAGAAAAAGACATCCTTCCCGTTAAGGACGAGCTCGAAGCTATCGTTCCTATGAAGGCTGCCTTCGACCACAACTACGCAAAACGTCTTGATGGTGAAAACATCATGAAAGGCGCTACTCGCTGGGAAATGGTTGAAAACCTCCGCAAAGACATCCGCGACTTCAAAGCCAACAAGGGTGTTAACCGCATCGTAGTTCTCTGGGCCGCTTCTACCGAAGTTTACGTTCCAGTTGACGAAAAATTCCACGGCACTATCGAAGCTCTCGAAGCTGCTATGAAAGCCGACGACAAAGAGCACGTTGCTCCCTCTATGTGCTACGCTTACGCTGCTCTTAAGGAAGGCGCTCCCTTCATCATGGGTGCTCCTAACACCACTGTCGACATCCCCGCAATGTGGCAACTCAGCGAACAAACCGGCATGCCTATCGCCGGCAAGGACTTCAAGACCGGTCAAACTCTTGTTAAATCCGGCTTCGCTCCCATCATCGGCACTCGCTGCCTCGGCCTGAATGGTTGGTTCTCCACCAACATCCTCGGCAACCGCGACGGCCTCGTGCTCGACGAGCCCGCCAACTTCCGCACCAAGGAAGTGAGCAAGCTCTCAACCC
>CAZRCU010000189.1:0-3767 GCA_964598685.1 uncultured Bacteroides sp. | reverse complement strand
TGAATAAGCGATTTACCAACATAATGTTTATAAGAAATTGCAATTCCCGCTATGGGCATTGCAATTTTTTTGTAAATTTGCATATTCAAAACTCCGAATGATGAAAGGCTTTATAAGACCACTGATCCTTGCCGCGGCCGCTTCGCTATGCGCGCCCTCAATTTCGGCCCTGGATCTACCCACGAAAACAATCAACAACCGGGATTACTATTACTATGCAGTGCAGCGTGGCGACACCTTGCTTGGCGTTGCCAAAAAACTTGGCGTTACTCGCGAAGATATTACCAAATACAATCCCTCGGCTGCCGATGGGCTGCGACAAGGCTCCACTCTCTACCTGCCCGTGAGCGAATTTGCCTCGGTGGATTCCCCAGCATCTGCCGCCCCCATCAAAAGCAAATCCACCTTTGCCTACAAGGTTAAAAAAGGCGAGACTCTCTTTGGCCTAAGCCACCGTTTTGGAGTAAAACCCGACGAAATTATTGCGCTTAACCCATCTGCCAACGATGGCATTAAAGCCGGCGAAATATTAATCATTCCCGGCTCCGACACCGAAGAGGTGGCCGTAGAGGTTGAGGAAACCGTGCCTCAAACCGAGTTGGTCACAACTCCGGCCGTCACCGCCCAATCTACGCCCGCAGCTAAGGAAAATTCAGCCGCCAATTTGCCTCCTGAAAATCCCGCTGAAATCCCCACATATGTGGTCGACCAAACCATGAGGCCGGTAAAATACGATCCCATCCCGACCAATGAAATGCAACAAGCCGACACCGCCAACATCGCGCTATTGCTGCCGCTGATGCTCGACGAGGAAACTCAAAACAAAAATGCAAAATCTGCCACCGACTTTGTGCGCGGATTCATGCTCGGCCTGCGCCAATACAGCAACTCATCACAGCCGGCCAAAGTTAGCGTCTACGACAGCAGAAACTCGGCCACCGAAATCACCTCGCTGATGCGCAAGCCTAAAATCTCCGACGCCGACATCATCATCGCACCCGACGACCCCGCATCATATGCCGCCACAGTGAAAGGTCTCGGCGACTCCGACGCATTTCTGCTCAACTTGTTTGCCGTACAAGACACCACCTACCTCACCGATGCTCGCATCATGCAGGCCAATGTGCCCCACGGACTCATGTATCAGAAAGCTGCCGAAAGCCTGGTGTCTATCTACGACGGCTACACCCCAGTATTTATTATCAGCAAGGGCGGCCGCACCGACAAAATCGCTTTCACCGACTATCTGCGCAAGCAGTTTGCCGACAATGATATTCAATTCCTCGAAATCATCTACGACGGAATGATGACTCAAGCCGACCTCGGCGACCTCGACCCCGATAGCAAATATGTGTTTATCCCTGCCTCGGGCGCCCTCTCCGAATTTAATAAATTTGCCAAGGCCTTAATCACTTATCGCGAAAATTTGGGAAATCCGTCCGACGTGGCTCTATTCGGCTATCCCGATTGGACCACTTTCCGTGGCGACGCCCTCGAGAGCTTGCACCGCGTCGGCGCCACCATCTACTCGCGATTCTATGCCGACTCCAATTCCGGCGAAGTCAAAGGCTTTGAAAGCGAATTTAAAGAAGTCTACGGCACCGCTCCAATTGAGCACGTGCCCTCGCAAGCTATGCTCGGCTACGACACAGCTTGCTACCTCATGGACAATCTACGCCGCAACGATGGCGCGCTCGACGTAGACGCCCCCACCACATTCCGCGGCCTTCAATCATCATTTAAATTCCAAGCTCAAGACAACGTTGGGCCGGTGAACCAAGTGGTGTATATCGTAACATTCCTCCCCGGTGAATATGTCGATGTCAAGATTTATTAAAGCTGCAAGCCTGCTCCTGGCGGCCATGTGCTCCGCTCCGGCTTGGGCGCAAGCCCACTACGAGCCGCATGTGTCGATCGGTGGCAAAGCCGGCACGTCGCTTTCGCGCGTGGACATTTCGCCCACATTCCCGCAAAGCTGGCTTATCGGCACCACCGGCGCTGTGACATTTCGATATGCCGAAGAAAAATTATTTGGCCTCGTGGCCGAATTAGGCTGGTGCCAACGCGGCTGGAAAGAAAATTTCGAAGAATCGCCGCTTGCCTACCATCGTCAGCTCACATATATCAATCTGCCCGTAATGACTCAAATCATTTTCGGCAGCAAGCGCGCCAAATGCTTTATCAATCTTGGCCCCGAATTCAGCTACATGATTGCCGAAAGCACCTCGGCCAATTTCGACTACACCAATCTATCATCGGTGACAAACTGGCCCGAACGCGCACGCCAAACAGCCCAGCTCGATATGCCTATCGCCAACAAATTCGACTATGGCATCACTGCCGGCATCGGCGGCGAATTTTATGTGAATCCTCACAATTCTATCACAATCGAAGCCCGCTATTATTATGGCTTGGGCAATATCTTTAAATCATCTAAAGCCGACCATTTTAGCGCATCTCGCTGCACAGACATCGAGGTGGCCGTCGGCTATTATTTCCGACTACGATAATGGACGAAAAAAAATCTTATACACCCCGCAAACCTCGCGGCGGGGCTGATACCATGGACCTCACCGGACGCAAACCGCCAAGCGACGTCGCTATCGAAGCCGCCGTGCTCGGTGCTATGCTCATCGCTAAAGACTCCTACTCGCTGGTTTGCGACATCCTTCGCCCCGAAAGCTTCTACGACCCCGCCCACCGCTTAATCTACGAAGCTATTCAGACTCTCGGCGCCGCCCAGCAGCCAATCGACTTTATCACAGTCATCAACCAACTTGAGAAAAACGGCACTCTCGAGCAAGCCGGTGGTCGCGCCTTTATCGTTGGCCTCACCACCAATATCGGCTCGGCTGCACACATCGAATACCACGCCCGCATCGTGATGCAGAAATATCTCGCTCGCGAGCTTATCTCATTCGGCGCAAAAGTGCAAACCGAGGCTTTCGACGAAAGCAACGACATCGAGGAGGTGATGCAATCCACCGAGGGCGAACTGTTTGAACTCTCCCAGCGCAACGTCAAAAAAGACGTTACTCAGATCGACCCCATAATCATGCAAGCCGTGGCTCAAATGGAAGCTTCGGCCAACCGCGCATCTGGCCTCAGCGGCCTGGAATCAGGTTTCCGCGAGCTCGACCGCCTCACATCTGGCTGGCAAAATTCCGACCTCATTATCATCGCCGCTCGTCCTGCGATGGGTAAAACCGCTTTCGTGCTGTCGATGGCAAAAAATATGGCCGTCAACTTCAACATCCCCGTGGCAATGTTCTCTCTTGAAATGAGCAACCTCCAGCTGGTAAATCGTCTGATTTCAAACGTCTGCGAGCTTGATGGTGCAAAAATCAAAAGCGGCAACCTCACTCCACTGGAATGGCAGCAAACCACCGCGCGCCTCGCTCCGCTATATGGCGCCCCGCTCTATATCGACGACACCCCGTCGCTATCAGTATTCGAGCTCCGCACAAAAGCGCGCCGCCTCGTGCGCGAGAAGCACGTGAAATTCATCATAATCGACTACTTGCAGCTGATGAACGCCTCAGGCATGAAATACGGCTCGCGTGAACAAGAAGTAAGTATGATCTCTCGCTCGCTCAAGCAATTAGCCAAAGAGCTCAACATCCCGATTGTGGCACTTTCGCAGCTCAACCGTTCTGTGGAATCACGCACCGAGAACAAGCGCCCGCAGCTATCCGACCTTCGTGAATCAGGCGCCATCGAGCAAGATGCCGACATCGTATGCTTTATCCACCGCCCGGAATACTATC
>CAZRCU010000188.1:0-3826 GCA_964598685.1 uncultured Bacteroides sp. | reverse complement strand
GCCACAATGCAAATGGCGCAGCCTCGCTATTTTTAACATTGCCCATGCAATAAAAGGCGGAAAAATGAGTTATATAAGCACCAATTGTACATTTAGATGAAAATATCACGCCTAATAATTGCAATCGCGTGCCTATCGGCCGGACAGGCCATTTGGGCTCAAAAAAGCGAATTCAACCCTATTCAGACCGGTGTAACGTCGCAGAGCATCGCGCCCGACGCGCGCGGCGCCTCGATGGGCGACCTCGGCGCGGCCACCGACCCCGACGTAAACTCGCAATACTGGAACCCCTCGAAATACGCTTTCGCATATTCCAATGCAGCAGTGAGCCTTAGCTACACGCCGTGGCTGCGCAAATTGGTCAACGACATCTTCTTGGCCAACCTGGCCGGCTATTGGAAAATCGGCTCAAACGATAATCAAGCGGTGAGCGCCTCGCTGCGATATTTCTCGCTGGGCGAAGTGACCTCGAGCAACAACGACGGCAGCGACATCGTGCAATCGTTCAACCCATATGAAATGTCGTTTGACCTTGGCTACTCGCGCAAACTCTCCGAGAAATTCTCTATGGGTATCGTGTTCCGCTATATCTATTCCGACTTGGGATTCTCCGACTCGTATGCGGGCGACCAAACGAATGGCGCATCGGCATTCTCGGCCGACATCTCGGGCTACTATACCACCTACCCCATCATCGGCCGCAACGAGTGCCAATGGTCGTGGGGCTGGAACATCTCGAATATCGGTACGAAGGTGGCTTACAACAACGGCGAAAATCCGGCGTTCTTGCCTACCAACCTGCGTCTGGGCACCACGTTCACCTTCCCGCTGGCCGATTATCACAACCTGTCGCTGAGCCTTGATGCCAACAAGCTGTTGGTGCCCACTCGTCCGCGTCAGGCCGACTATGACACCGACACCCCCGAGGGCCAGGCCGAATACACCAACGCGCTGGTGGATTGGGAAAACATGTCGTCGATCACCGGTATTTTCAAATCGTTCTCCGACGCCCCGGGCGGAATGAAAGAGGAATTGCGCGAGATCACTTGGAGCTTTGGCGCCGAGTATAGCTACAACAATCAATTCTTCTTGCGCGCGGGCTATTTCTACGAAAACGAATTTAAGGGCAACCGCCAATATTTTGCAGCCGGCGCGGGCTTCTCGCTGAACGTGCTGCGTCTGGATGCATCCTACATGCTGGCCACCGCGCAATCGTCGCCGCTCGACCAGACTTTGCGCTTCACCCTCACATTTGATATGGATGGATTGAAAGATATTTTCGGCGGCGGCCGCAGATAATTGCAATCGCATCAACACTCCCTACATCAGGCCGTGGCTCTCGAGAGCTGCGGCCTTTGATTTTATTTGCGGAGCACGGTGGCGGCGAGGGTGATAATGGTGATGGCGCGTGGCGAGGCGGGGAGCAGCGCGGCCACAGCGGCCGAGGCAGTGGCGCCGGTGGTGAGAATGTCGTCGATGATGGCCACATGGCGTCCCTCGATTAGCTCGGGGCGGACGACGCGGAAGCTACCGGCTACGTTGGCCAGGCGCTCGGCGGCACCGGAAGTGCGGGCTTGTGCGCCGTGGCGGCGAGTGGCGCGCATGGCATTGATTACGGGCACGCCCCAGCTGCGGCTCCACACTTTGGCGATGTCCTCGGCCTGATTGAAGCCGCGGGTGAGGCGACGCATGAATCGCATGGGCACGGGCTGGAGGACGTCGATGTCGTCGGGGACGCCGTCGCGGCGGAGCTCGTCGGCAAACATTGCGGCGAATTGGCGGATGAGGTCGGGGCGATTGTCGAACTTGGCACGGCGGATGAGACGGCCGGCCACGCTGTGGCGAGTGTAGTCGGTGCAAGCCACCACCCGGGCGATGGGAGCCGAGCGAGGCGCGATGCGCTCGCGCAAGGGATTGTCGAGGCCCATGGTGTGGAATCGGAGCGGGCCGATTGATGCTCGACAGACGCCGCACAGCAATTTTTCGCCCTCGACGAGGGGCTCGCCGCAGACGGCACACACCGCCGGCGTGAAAAATCCGAATATAGAATTGAGGCCCATAACACAAAGATACGTCGATTATTTGAAGAAATACGAAAATTTGTCGATTTTTTTCTCTACCTTTGCCATGCGAAGATAAACCTCCTGCATCTGCAACTATAAACGACCCTGTATCAATATGTTAGAGAAGACAAACGTAAAAGTTCTCGACAAGGTGGTAGTCCGCTTCTCGGGCGACTCCGGCGACGGCATGCAGCTGGCCGGAAACATATTCACAAATGTATCGGCCGGAGTGGGCAACCAAGTATCGACATTCCCCGATTATCCCGCAGAAATACGCGCGCCGCAAGGCTCGCTGAGCGGAGTGTCGGGTTTCCAAGTGAGTGTAGGTATGGATGTGTACACCCCCGGCGACGCGTGTGATGTGCTAATCGCCATGAACCCTGCCGCACTAAAACAAAATGTAAAATTCCTGAAGCCGAACGGTGTGATAATCGTCGACATTGATTCGTTTAAGGAATCCGACCTTAAGAAGGCGCTGTTTACCACAGATCGACCATTTGAAGAGCTGGGCATCAAGGCTCAGGTGGTGGAAGTGCCCGTAACATCCATGACAAAGGCTGCGCTAGCCGACAGCGGGCTGGACGCCAAGAGCGTGCTGAAATGCCGCAATATTTTTGCGCTGGGCTTGGTGTGCTGGCTGTTTGACCGCCCATTGGAAAGCGCACTACACCATCTTCACAACAAATTTATCAAGAAACCCGCCGTATATGAGGCAAACGCCAAGGTGATCCAAGCCGGCTACAACTATGGCAACAATATCCATGCCACAGTGTCGACTTACCGCATCGAGAGCGATGAGCCCAAGCCGGGTGTCTACACCGATATAAACGGCAACACCGCCACCGCGTGGGGCTTGATTATGGCTTCACAGAAGTGCGGTAGGCCGCTGTTTTTGGGGTCCTACCCCATCACCCCTGCCACCGACATTCTGCATGAGCTGGCCAAGCGTAAAGATCTTGGCGTGAAGGCTGTGCAAATGGAGGATGAGATTGCAGGTGTGTGCTCGGCAATCGGCGCATCATTTGCCGGAAATCTTGCCGTGACATCCACCTCGGGCCCGGGCCTGGCGCTGAAGAGCGAAGGCATCGGATTGGCCGTAATGGCGGAGCTGCCGCTGGTGGTAATCGACGTGCAACGTGGCGGCCCCTCGACCGGCCTTCCCACCAAGACCGAGCAAACCGACCTGTTCCAGGCGCTCTATGGCCGCAACGGTGAATCGCCATTAGCTGTAGTGGCAGCTGCCACTCCCACCGATTGCTTCACGATGGCATTTGAGGCTGCACGCATCGCCGTGGAGCATATGACGCCCGTGATTCTGCTCACCGACGCCTTTATCGGCAACGGCTCGAGCGCATGGCGCATTCCCGACGACAACGAATATCCCGAAATCAAGGCTCCGCACCCCACAGCAGAGCAAATTGCAGCCGGATTCCGTCCCTACGACCGCGACGAGACCACCAAGGTGCGCCGCTGGGCCATTCCGGGCACCGAGGGCGCTGCACACCGCCTGGGCGGTCTTGAAAAGGATTATTGCACCGGAGCAATTTCCACCGACCCTGCCAACCACGAAAAGATGGTGGCAACACGTCGCGAAAAGATTGCACGTATTGCCGACGATATTCCCGCACTCGAGGTGCAGGGCGATGCCAATAGCGACACCTTGCTGATTGGCTGGGGCGGCACCTACGGCCATCTGCGCACAGCAACCGACCAACTATGCGCCGAGGGCACACCCGTGGCATTTGCCCATTTCCGCTATATCA
>CAZRCU010000187.1:0-3831 GCA_964598685.1 uncultured Bacteroides sp. | reverse complement strand
CAATGGTTAACGTGTTGAACAACTCATATCTCATTCCTACGCTCGGCGATCATGTAGCCGAGGCCGGGGCGGTTGGTGATGGCGGCGGCCATGCAGCCCAATTTGTGGCGTAGGCGCGAGATATTGGTATCTACGATGCGCAGATTTGCGCCGGTGCTCTCCGGCCACACTGCGTTATATATCTCTACACGCGATGTATAGGTGTTGATATTTTGGAGCAGCAATTGCAAGATCGCAAACTCAGTGGTGGATAATGCCACCTGCTTGCCGTCGATGCTCACATGCTGCGTGCGGCTGTTCACCGTCATGCAGCCGATATGCACTATCGGCGAACGTGGTTCCGATGCCTCAACACGGCCCCTGCGCCGCATGATTGCCCTCACTCGTGCAATCAATTCCCGCAGCGAAAACGGCTTGCGTATGCAGTCGTCGGCACCCGCATCCAGCGCCTCGATTATGGTGCTTTCGCTGTCGAAGTTGGCGCAGTGGATTATGCCGATATTGGCCTCTGACGTCGCCTCGCGAATATGCCGGATTAGCTCTACAATATGCGTGGAATGGTGCGACGCATCCACAATCACCAGATTGATATTGCGCAAGGCCGTTTTCAGGCACCCCGTGCCGTAGTCGTGCACAAAAACCGAATAGCCTTCGCCGCTCAGATTCACGCGCAGCAGTTCCACGATGGCATGGTCATCGTCGATTAGAAGTATGTTTCCCATCGAGCTATGTGTGGTCATAAGATCCGGAGGTTGTTAGGTAGGCGTGTTTTTTATAGTAGCTACGCAAATCTACTGATTATGTTTTGTTTTATGCTAATTGTAACGTGTTTTTGATGTGTTTGTCACACAACTTTAACTTTTGTGGTTAATATTGCGTCGTAGTTGTTTTAGGGCCACGCGGCGCATGGCAGATTTGGCGGTGAGTCGGCGCCAATCGCCCGAGGTGAGCGATGCCAAGGCCCTGCGGTCAAGGGCAAGCAATCGTGGGTCGGGCGCAAATTCTTCGGGAGCTTCCGGCGGCTCGGGCGCCTCCATCGGGCACACGCGGCGGCACACATCGCATCCATATATGCGTGGCCCCAGGTTGGCCTCATCGGGCAGCTCCCCTCGATATTCAATAGTAAGATATGATATGCACCGGCGGGCATCAAAATTGCCGTCGGCTTCGAGCGCTCCCCCCGGGCACGCCTTGATACAGCGTCCGCAGCCATTGCAGCTAAGGCGACACGGCTCGTCGGGCTCAAGTTGCAGCGTGGTGATTATTTCGGCCAGAAACACCCCGGCACCCACGCCGGGCACTATCAGCTGATGATTGCGCCCCACAAAGCCCACGCCGGCCTGCACGGCCCACCAGCGCTCGGGAATCGGCGCCGTGTCCACACACACGCGGCTCGTGCCGCCAAATTGCTCGGCTATCAGCTCCACCACCGGCGCCAATCGCGCCCGCAGCACGGTGTGATAGTCCTGCCCCAGCGCATAATCAGCTATGTGGGGATGGTGATACCCTCCGGCCGGACGATAAGGAAAAGCAATTGAAATCACGGTGTGCGCCCCCGCCAACAATTCTCGCGGGTCGAAGCGCACAGCATCATGCGCCGCCAAATAGGCCATCTCCCCATGGCGATTCTCAGCCACCCATTTGCGATAGGCATCGGCCACGCCACGCGGCATCTCTGTGGCCACGGCAAAGCCTGCCGCCACAGCGCCGGCATCGGTGATTGCTCGGCTTATGATGGTCTTAGGACATAGGTATAGGCTCGAATTCATATCCTTGGGAGAGAAGCCACTCGATTGCAGCCGGCAGCGCCACGCGCATATTTGCAGCGGCCTTCTTCGAGTCGTGAAATACGATTATCGAGCCATTGCGAGCATATCGCTTTACATTGTTGAGCACCTGCTCGGGCGATAGCTTGGCTGAGTAGTCGCGGGATACAAGGTCATACATTACGATGTTGTAGTGGAGCCTGAGCTCACGAGCCTGTTTCAGCCTCATGATTCCATGCGGCGGACGAAACAGGATAGAGTCGATTAGCTTGTCGGCCTCGGCAATATCACGCAGATAGTGCTCTGAAGTCGATTTTAATCCCTGCAAATGATGCATCGTGTGGTTGCCATACGAGTGGCCGCGTCGGCGCACTTCTTCAAGCAACTCGGGATGTCGGCGCACATTGTCGCCCACCATGAAAAACGTAGCCTTGATGCCAAAGCGATCAAGCACGTCCAACACCCAGGGCGTCTGCTCCGGGATAGGACCATCGTCAAAGGTGAGATACACCACCCGACGATGCGGTTTCTTGATGCGCCATATCGCCTCGGCAAACCATAGGCGATATAGCAATGGTGGGCGTTCTATTAGCATTAGTAGCGCAGGAGATTTGACCAGCCGGCATTATTGATGCCATATTTCTTCATTACGTCTTTGGAAATCTTCTTCACATCAATTCCGGCTGCTTGGTGGGCCCGAATGGTCAAGATTGCTTCAGCCACCACGGTGCGTGTGGCGCCTTCCACCTTGTCCAGGGTAGATTGCAGCTCATCAAGTGAGAAGTCCTCGACATAGAGATATTGCGACACATAGCGCATGATTTCCGACGACGGACGCGATTTCCACTCTTCCAAGATTTCGGCATTCTTCACCGGATCCTTTTCGAGCGCACGCAGCACCTCGATGCGGTTTTTCAGCCCTACGAGCATGCTCAGGTAGTCCACCTGGTTGATGTCGTCGCCAACCATGCTACGCTGCGAGGGCGACAGCATTTGCGCATAGCGTGTGAATTGAGCGCATGATTCGATGCCGATGTTGGTCACGGCCATTGCCTTGTCCAAATCAGCTTGGTCGCCGCTAAATTCATAGATGTCGTAGTAGGCACCGGCCAGCAGCAGTGATGTCACATCCGACAGCGGTGCAGCCTTAGCCGGCAGCTTGTCCATAATCAGGTCGAGCAGCACACGAGCCATGTCGGCGCGAGTGGCCGGCACTTTGGCTCCGGTGGCCTTGGCGTGCTCAATTGCCCATTTCGATGCGGGCAGCTCGCCTGTGGCGATAAGGTCGCGAGCAGCGGCGAGAATGGTGCTGCGAGTCGATGATACCATGCGGCGCACGGTCTCATCAAGATACAGCTTCTCGGGATGTTCCACATCCAGGCCGCCCCAGCGGAATTTGCCCACGATGTTTTCATAGGCCTTGTCCACAACCGGCGACACGGGCGCCGATTTGAACGGTGTCACCTCATAGGCCATACCGGTGGAGTTGATATACGGATCCAATCCCAGATAATAGCTTGTAGGCACTGTCGATGCAAAGTAGACAGGGCGCTTAAAGCCGTTTTCAACCGAGTTGGCGATAATATCCAGTGCAAGCACATTGCCCAGATTCAAGCCGCTCTTGCCATGGCGGCGCAGATATTCATAGAGATTAGTTGAGGGGCCGCTAAGATAGGGTAGGGCGTAGGTCTTGTCGGCCACGCGAGTGCTGTCAAGTCCGTAGCGTGCGATTGCTTCGGCCTCGTTCATCGGGATAAATACATTGGGATGTGTCAGCACATTTTGCTTGAACACCTGTTTGCTGTTATACAGCTCGGTTAGCGCGTCCTTCACTGTGATAAGGCTGTCTTCGCGTGGCACCACAAACGAGTAGGCCAGGCGGTCGTTGCCGTATGTGGCCGGCGATGCATACATGTCGATGGCAGCAGCGTCATACGATGGAATGCGCTGTTGGTTGGCATACCAATCGGTGGTGAGATACGACAGGTTGACCACGCGCACGTCGGTGCGGTAGCCTTCCACCTCTTGCGCATACCACAAGGGGAATGTGTCGTTGTCGCCGTTG
>CAZRCU010000186.1:0-4006 GCA_964598685.1 uncultured Bacteroides sp. | reverse complement strand
TCACGTTTTGCGCCCTCTTCAGCAGTCTCATCCATGTGCATGAATCCGCCGGGGAGCGCCCACATGCCTTTGTAAGGTTCTCCGCCACGCTCTATCAATAGGACTTTCAGCTTAATGCCGTCAAATCCGAATATAACACAGTCGGTTGTAACTGCCGGACGCGGATACTTGTAACTGTAAATTTTCTCTTCCATAATTATCTTGAGTATTATTTACGCCACAAAGATAAGTACTAAAATTCCAATCTCCAAATATTTTTGCGTAAATTTTACCCAAGATTTGAATTATTTTCATTATTAGCTGCTTCTTAAAATAAATTTCATTAATTTTGTGACCTAACCATCTAATCGCAATTGCTATGGAACAAAAGAAGACTCTTGGCACTATTTTATGCATCCTCTTTGGACTTGAGGTTTTAGGCTTTATATTTGCCTATGTGGTAAACACATTCGGCCTTTATAACAAGATTGTAACGTTCACATTTTGGATTGTTATGGATTTGTCGAAATGTGGAATGATGATTTATGCTGCCTGTAAGAAATCGCTCTTTACTCATAAAGGGTTATCCTATGCGGCCTACTTCGTGTCGTTCATTTATCTTTTGTACGTCCTAAACCAAATTTATTTCATATTTGCAGAAAAAGGTCTGTTTGCTTTCATGGGATATTATGCATCACCTATTATGAATGCAATATGGCTTATACCTATCTTGCTTGTATATTGGGGATTTAAGACATGGTGGCCAACAAAGGTCTTGGCTACTATCGCAGGAATATTCTATTTTATACAATCTCTCGGATGGATAAAAATTAGAGCACTATATGATTCGTTTGATAAAACTCAAGACTACGATATATTGGAGAAAGCATCATCCATATCAGATACGTTTGAAATAATTGGTCATTTAGGATCTTTATGTTGCTTTGTAGCACTTATTCTTACAATTATTTGGATGAACAAACGATCAATCACCCCATCCGCTCTACATAATCCCATCGACTTAATCTAAACCCACATAAATGAAAAAATTTACCATTCTCGTTTGCGCTCTTATTCCGGCTGTGAGCGCTTTCGCCTACTATGATGACTATGGTTATTCAAACCATAGCGATGAAATGTCCGGTTTCGCCATCTTCACTCTTATTGTGATGATTGCCTACATCATTCTCTCCATCGTAATTCTTATACGTTGGTGGAAGATGACCACCAATATTGATCGTATTTGCCGGCATATCACTCACGGTAATCCCAAACTCACCTACCTCGTTGCAATTGGAGAAAAAGAGCAAGCTCAAAAAGCTGCACTCACCATGCTCGTCGATTTGCTTTATCCCATTTATGCAGATGTATACAACTACTCTAAGGCAGAGACGATGAACAAAGTTCTCGACGCTCGTTTGCCCAAAATTGCCCGACTCGGTTTGACTTTGCCGGATTATATCTCTTCCGGCGAAAAGTTTATTGATTACATGAATGAACTTAGCGGTAGCAATGTCCAATATAAAGAACAAGCACCGGTAATGTAATTTCATTTGGCGCGGCGGCCTATACTATCGTCTTTTTTTGTACCTTTGCGGATATGACACTCCCGGATCTTAACATTACGACAAAATGATCACCCTTCCCACTCTCGACCTTGCGCTCGCAACTTGGCAACCCGATGGGATCCTCCGTGTGGCGGCAATGAATCTGCCGCGGCTTGATGGCGTGCGCTATGTGGTGTCCTGGCAAGCTTCCGGTGATGCGCCCATACCGACGGAATTGGACACTCGCACCGACGTCAGCATTCATCGCACCGACGCTGTGGGGGTTTCAGCCAACCGCAATAATGCGCTTGATCACTGCACCGCCGACGTAGTGCTGAATAGCGACGATGATCTCATCTACACTGCCGATGGATTGCAAGCGGTGCGCCGTGCATTTGCCGAACATCCCGAGGTTGATTTCGCTGTGTTTCAGTATGATGGTGCTGATGCAAAAACTTATCCCTCTAAGGAATGTGACCTTGCTGTGATGCCCAAGAATTTCTGGGTGGCCACATTTCAGCTCGCTGTACGTCGCAACTCGGCTGCCGGAGATATCCGCTTCAACACAGCGTTTGGCCCCGGATCTGAGTTCACTGCCAGTGGCGAGGATGAGGTATATCTACTCACGGCGCGTCGCCGTGGCGTCAACTGCCGATTCTTCCCCATCACTATCACCACACATCCAGGCCTCTCCACCGGCATGCGCCGCGTCACTGACATCAAAGTGCTTCATGGCATTGGCGCATTTATTCGTCTGAACTATCCGCGCACCTCTCTGCTGCGCATCATGCTCAAGGCATGGCGCCTGTGGCGTAGCGGCTTTTGCAAGCCGGCCTTTGCGCTCCGCGGCATGCTTAGCGGTTGGCACTTCGCCGCCCGCCTCAATGTCAAAACAGAGTAGGGGACTTATCGGTGTCGTCAGTCCATATTCATCCAACTACAATTAAACCTATGACTATGAAAGCAACTAAATTATCCTTCGTCTTGTCGTTTATATGGCTGTTAGGCATAATCGACGTCAGCGCTCAACAAGTAATTAGCCGCACCACCGTGCAACAAGGCGAAATAGAAGGCGTGGTAGAAGATGGCCTCGGTATGTTCAAGGCAATTCCATACGCCAAGCCTCCTGTTGGCAATCTTCGTTGGAAAGCACCCGTCCCTATGGATAAATGGGATGGCATCTATAAGACAGATCATTACGCGCCTATGCCGCCGCAACGCCAATCAGACGCAGCACAGCAGGAATCTCCCTCATGGAGTGAAGATTGTTTGTATTTGAATGTCATTACTCCGGCAACATCAACCGATGCCGGCCTGCCCGTTATGGTTTGGATTCATGGCGGTGGCTTTGTTACAGGCCACTACGCAAGCCCTTATGGTGCTAATCTCGCCAAGAAAGGAATTGTGTTTGTAAGCATTGCTTACCGCACCGGCGCACTCGGATTCTTAGCCTTACCGGAACTATCAAAAGAGTCGGAACGAGGCGTCTCAGGCAACTATGGGCTCATGGATCAAATCCTTGCATTGAAATGGATAAAACAAAATATTGCAGCCTTTGGCGGAGATCCGGGCAAAGTGACCATTTTCGGCGAATCAGCAGGAGCAATCGCCGTGAGTATGCTATGCGCCTCACCCGAGGCTAAAGGCCTCTTTCGTGGAGCGATCAGCGAAAGTGGCGGTTCATTCTGTCCCGTAGTCGACAGCATTCTCGTTAACAATCAAGCCATTCGCAACTTAAAGGGCGCTGAATCTTTTGGCCTTGATTTTATGAAGAGAATGGGCGCAAAGTCGCTCAAAGATCTGCGCAAGATGAGCCCTGATGCGTGGATTAACGATGAGAAAACAGCCGGAATCAGCGGTTTCTGGCCTACCGTCGATGGCGTAATTATCACCGACGACCAATATAAACTTTATGAGCGTGGAGAATATAACGATGTGAACATTCTCATTGGCACCAACTCAGATGAAGGCCCTATGTTTGTGCGTCCCACATCGGTTGAAAACTACAAAGCACATATAAAATCAACATTTGGCCCATATGCAGAACGAATGCTGTCGGAATACCCTGCTACCAATGAGAATGAAGTCTACTTCGCACTAAGCGACATTTTCCGTGATGCCGGCTTTGCATGGCACACCTACGTGTGGGCAAAGCTGCAAAAGCAGACAGGTAAAGGACAAGTCTACCTCTACTATTTCGATCAGTCCAATCGAGCCCCCTGGATCCCTGATTTTGTCAATCGTCGCGGCGCCTTCCATGGCGACGAAACATATTATGTGTTTGGTACGCTGCCCGACTATGCCAATGCCACGGAAACATCCCTGAGCGAAATAATGATGGAATACTGGGCGAATTTTGTAAAAACAGGTAATCCAAACGCCATTGGCCTGCCATATTGGACTGAATTCAATGAGCAAGAAGAATCGGTAATGGACTTCAAAAATGGCGCACACCTCATCAAATTGCCCAACTACACCAA
>CAZRCU010000185.1:0-4044 GCA_964598685.1 uncultured Bacteroides sp. | reverse complement strand
AAAGAGGCTGCGCCAATTTTGACACAGTCTCTTTGAATAGGTATGTTTCGCGGTTATTTCACCACTACTTTGCTCACTTTGCTGCCTTGGCGGCGGATGTAGAGGCCGTTGGCGGGCTCGGCCACTCTTACGCCTTGCAGATTGAAATATTCAATCGGAGCGCTTTCCGAGTCCTTTGCAATGCTACCTACGCCGGTGCTATCAATCAGATTAAACGGCACCACCATCTCGCAATTGTCAATTTGGAATATAATAGTGCCCGCGCATTCAATATAATATGTTGGGAAGGTCACCACATCGTTGTTCTCGCCTCCGATAGTGCCCACCACGATGGCATCATTGTAGAATTCCGACATGCTCATAAAGTATGGAACTTTGAATGGATCCATGGTCTTATAATATATGTACTGATAGCTTGCTGTGGCAGTCTTTGCAGTTTTGTCAATATCGAACGAAACGGTTAATCCATAGCCGCCAAAATTCTCGGCAGCCAGCACATTGTCGCTAAGTGTGCAAGCGATGTTATCGGTTATTTGTGTGCCGGAGATTGAATAGCTCACTGTGCCATTGGTTGGTTTGCAAGTCATAGTGGCGCACAGCAGCACAATCCCCTTGCGGTTTTCGTCTGTAGCTTCCACTCCTGCATCATAAGATGTGAAGCCCCAATAGTTTGATGACGCCAACGAGCCATCTTCGGCATTATATGTAAAGATTATATCTTCATCGCTATATGCCAGCTCGCTATTCTCATCCGCTGTGATTGTCTCCAAATAATAGTCGTATTCGGCACTGGATTCCACTAATTGCTTTGCAATATGTATTGTGCCGTTTTCTGCGTTGAACGTGCCTGTTACAGTCATGCCGTCAAAACAAAATCCGGTCATAACCACCTCATTTTCGACTTTGCCACGGCTCACGCTTAGCGCCATGTTATAGCCGCTCCATGATTCGCTGCTGTTATTATATCGTGAATGTATGGCATAATAGGAGCCCAGCACATCATCAATGCTTGCTGCCCCTTGCTCAGCCTCAAGTCGCGGAGCCTTGTAGGGCGTGGTTATTTGTTCAATCTTCTGGCCGATTTGCATTAGTTCGTTGCTTAGGTCGGCGATACTCTCTGCCGTTGCGTTGGCTTCTATTGAGGTAGCTGTCATTGCAAGCAGCGCAAAAGACAATGTGTAAAGTTTTTTCATAGAATTCTGCTATTTTGTTTTATGATATTAGCTATGTTGTTAAATATTTGCGAATTTAGGCAAATTTTGCGAAATGTATGGTTATAATGGATAATTTAACATTGCTAAACACTTTTGCCCGGTCATATAAAAATCTCCGCCCGAGCTCGGACGGAGATTTAGGTGAGTATTTGTGGTTAATTACTTCACAACTACCTTGGTGGCATTGCTGCCTTGGCGGCGGATGTAGAGGCCGCTGGCGGGTTCAGCCACTTTTACGCCTTGCAGATTGAAATATTCTACAGGAGCGTTTTCGTCGTCAACAGCCACGCTGCCTACACCGGCAGTAATCAGGTTGAACGGAGTGACGAGCTCGAAATCAGAGAATGTGCCGTAAGATTCGCCGTCGATAATCAGGTCGAAACTGTCGAAAAGCACGATGTTGTTGTCGTCGCCGGTGATTGTGCCGGTTACTACAATATTAGAAGCTGATTGGCCGATGTAGTAGAAGTAATAATTGTTTGAATCATCTTCTTCGTAGCCGATGTATTGGTTGGTGGCGGTTACTGTCTTATTGGCGCTGTCGATGTCAAATTTCACAATCATGCCATAGCCGCCAAAGTTTTCTACCGAGAGCACATTGTCGCTCACGCTGCAAGCTACATTATCAAGGTAGTCATAGTCGCCGAAGCTGTATGAGCATTCACCATTGGTGGGAACGCACACCATCATCAAGCAATAGTCGAGGAAGCCATAGCAGTTGTCTTCTGAAAGATCTGTTTCGCCGGCCTCATAAATTGTGAGTCCCCAATAGTCCATCGAGAAGAGTGTGCCGTCGGCGGGGTCGTATTCCAGCGTCATGTCGCCGTCAACAAAGTTTACATAGCCATCATCGTCAAGCTCGTATTTTTCCAGATACACGTCAAAGCCGTAAGCGCTGCTGTAGGCGAGCTGCTTGGGCAGAGTGATTGTGCCTGTGTTGGCATCATATACGCCTTTTACGGTTACGTCGGTGTCCCAGAAGTTGTTGAGCACTACT
This sequence comes from uncultured Bacteroides sp., assembly GCA_964598685.1. GTDB lineage: Bacteria > Bacteroidota > Bacteroidia > Bacteroidales > Muribaculaceae > CAG-873. The sequence goes on along the minus strand of CAZRCU010000185.1, from coordinate 1,833 downwards.
TCATTGCCTTCGCCTGCTTCAACTTTGAGCGGGGTGATGTAGCTTGCCCATGTTTCGTAATCTTCATCGTAATAGTAGTAGGTCGAATAGTACGAGCCCAGAATGTCGCTCATCGCAGTAGCTTCTTTCTTTGCTTTGTGCTTTGCGGCAGCCTTCACGGCGTCGTTGGGCTTGGTTACGACTGATTTCAGAGGCTTGATTGCCGACAGCTCGCTCATGCGCGAACCGGTGCCATTGACCACAGCAGCGTTGGCATCAGCCGATGTGCTAATGCTTGCCACTACAGCAGCCATAGCCACCATAAGTGAGTAGAATTTTTTCATACGCTTGTTCTTATTATTAGAAATTGTAATATCCTTTGGTTTATTATGTTGCAAAGGTATATAAAAATCGATATATCGCCCAAATCTCAATATACATTTAACTTTCGTTTTCTACTCTGCTCGAAAATGCACCTCGTGGCACGCCATTTTTTATCTCAAAATTCGGCTGTTTTGAAAAAAATAATAAAAAAAGGACGGAAAAACTTGTGTATGAACAAAAAAAATTGTTACTTTGCACTCTGTTTTGTGGCTCATCCTTGAAAGCTGCCGAGAAAGATGCACTCAGGCGGCGATATGAGACCTGCGATTGGCGCCACCGACAACCAAAAAAGAAAGAAAACAAAAGATAAACCGTACAAAGCCATGTCAAAGATTTGTCAAATCACCGGCAAAAAAGCGATGGTGGGCAACAACGTATCTCACTCTAAACGTCGCACCAAGCGCAAATTCAACGTCAACCTCTTCAACAAGAAGTTCTTCTGGGTTGAGCAAGGCATTTGGATTTCTCTTACGATTTCTGCTGCCGGCCTGCGCACTATTAACAAATTAGGCCTCAACGCTGCTATGATTCAGGCTGCTGAAAAAGGCTACCTCAACGAAAAAGATATTAAATTTTTAGGATTCTAACCAATATGGCAAAGAAAGCTAAAGGTAATCGTGTGCAGGTAATTCTTGAATGCACCGAACACAAGGCCAGCGGTATGCCCGGTACCTCTCGTTACATCACTACCAAAAACCGCAAGAACACTACTGAGAGACTTGAGCTTAAGAAATACAACCCTATCCTTAAGCGTGTAACCGTTCACAAAGAAATTAAATAACAACCTGAGATATGGCAAAGAAAACCGTCGCTTCATTGCAAAAAGGCGAAGGCCGCACCTACTCAAAGGTGATCAAAATGGTCAAATCGCCCAAGACCGGCGCTTATGTCTTCAAAGAAGAAATGGTGCCTAACGACGCCGTTAAAGACGCGCTTAAATAATTAGCCCAATCGCATTTTTCCTCATAACGACACCCGACGCGTCTTCCGCGCCGGGTGTCTGTCTTCTTACGCCGACCAATCCCCCAAATTTAACACGTTAACCAAACTTAACTAAACCTTCAGGTCGCGAATCGCTCTAACTAACAAAACCCTTTTAAACCGCACAACGATGAAAAGATTATTCAATACAGTAGCCATCGTGCTCCTATGCGGCATACTCTCCACTCCGGCCATCGAAGCCCGCGGCCGCAACAACACCGGCTCGGCCGGCGCTGCCACCACATCGCGCTCCACTCAATCCACATCGCGCCCCGCCACCGGCAATAGCTCATCCACCACTGCCACCTCTCGCCGCGGCTCGGCCACTCCGTCGTCCAACACCATCAGCCGGCCTTCCACCACCACACCCTCCACAGCCACCGCCACCACACGTCGTGGCAACACCGGCTCGATCAACTCTGGCGCCACCTCCAATCGCCCCGGCAATATGGGCAACATGAGCGGCACAGCTACATCAAATCGCAACAA
>CAZRCU010000184.1:0-4088 GCA_964598685.1 uncultured Bacteroides sp. | reverse complement strand
GGGTGGCGCGGAGGAAGTGCGTTAGGAATAGCGCGCCGGCCAGCAGTAGCGACACCGAGAACGACAGGATTATGCCGTAGGTGCCCAGATGGGCGGGTATGGCCAGGATGTATGTGGCCGGGATGCCCACAATAATGTAGCTCACAAAGGCTATCCAGAGCATCGACATCACTTGCGATGTGCCGCGCAGGGCTCCTGCGAAAGTGATTTGTGTGGCGTCGCCGAGCTGATACAGCACCAGCGGCACAATGAGCGACACGGCCAGCGACAGCACCACGGGGTCGGTGGTGAAGGTGCTCATAAGCCATCTGCCGCCAAAGATAAATATTAGCGATGATGTGGTCATCAGCGCCAGCATGATGTGGTAGCCGGCCCAGGCCATATGGCGCATTTGGGTGCGATTGCCCGTGCCCGAGGCGTTGGACACCTTGACGGTGATTGCCGAGCCTATGCTGTAGTATATGCAAAATCCCAATGTGCCCACAATCACTATGATTTGATATGCGGCCAAGGGGGCTGTGCCCAATAGTCCGGCAATAATGCCGCCGGCGGTGAACGATCCGCTTTCAAACGACATTTGCATCGACACGGGCAAGCCGGTGCGCCAAATCAGTCGCGCGTCGCCCGGTCGGCCGGCTTGGTGGAGAAATCCGAGGCGGTAGGGGCGGAATCGGCGGTCGAAAAAGAAGAATGCAAGGATTGCCACGGCTGATACCACTCGCGCGGTGAGGGTGCTGATTCCGGCGCCGGTGAGGCCCAACTCGGGCAGCCCGAAGTGGCCGTAGATTAGGGCGTAGTTGCCCACCACATTAAGGATGTTGGTGGCCAGAATAATCCACATTGGCAGGCTGGAATTGTTGATTCCATAGCTCCACTGTGCCATGGCATTGAATATGGCCAGGGGAATCATGCCGCAGAGGAATAGGATGTAGTAGGGCCGCACCAGCGGCAGCAATTCGGTGGGTTGGCCCAAATGGTCGAGGTTGAGATAGATAATGCCCATTACCAGCGAAATCAGCATGGTGTAGGCGATGTTGATCCATAGCCCCAGGCGAGTGATGGCGCCGATCTCGCGCGGCTTGTCGCTGCCAAAAAGAGCGCCTATCAGCGGCGTGAGGCCATAGGTGAAGCCGAGGCAGCAAAACACCGCCACATTGAACACGCTGTTGACAAACGAGGCCGAGGCCAGGGCCGGCGTGGAGTAGTTGCCCACCATAATATTGTCGGCAAAGCCCACCACAATCATGCCCAGCTGTCCCACCAAAATGGGTAGCCCAAGCTTGATTAGCTCGCGATAGGCGGGCAGGAAATTTTTAATTTTGCGAGAAAGTGGCATTTATGGCTTTAGCGGCGGGGCAATATAGCGCGGGGAGCGGATGTCCGCTCCCCGCGTGATTGGGTGATATGTAGCGCTTAGTCGCGGTTTGAACCGAAGAAGCGAAGCAGATACAAGAATAGGTTGATAAAGTCGAGATACAGGCTCAGGGCGCCGATAGTGGCGAGGCGGCCCACTTGGTTGGCGGGCATCAGCTGAGCCATTTCTTTAATCTTTTGGGTGTCCCAAGCGGTGAGGCCCACAAAGATGAGCACGCCGACAAATGAGATGATCCAATCGAGCTGAGAGCTGCGGGCAAAGATGTTGACCAGCGAGGCAATAACCAGGCCGATAAGGGCCATAAACAAGATGTTGCCAAATCGGGTGAGGTCTTGATTAGTGGTGTAGCCATAAATGCTCATGGCGCCGAATGTGCCGGCGGTTATGAAGAATGTCTTGGCAATCGAGGCCCCGGTGTAGACTAGAAATATAGGGGCAAGCATCAGACCGTTGACCACAGCAAAGAGATAGAAAAGCAGCGATGCTGTGGACGAACTTAGGCGGTTGATGCCACCGGAGATTCCGATTACGAGGCCAAACTCGGCGAGCACGAGCACCCACATGGCCCAGCTGTTCATAGCGATAAATGAGAAGTAGGCGGGGCTGGTGGCGCAGAAGAGAGCCACAAAGGCTGTCACCAGCAGGCCGAGCGTCATCTTCAGATACACGCGTTTCATGGCATTCGACGCCAGAGATTGTGCGCCAACTGCCGAATAGTTGTTCATTTCGTAAGGTTCCATATTAGATTATTATCTTTTTAGCACTTTAGAGATGAAATTGTGGCAAAGGTTTAAGACCTTATGCCACAATCTTATCGTTTTTAGCTAAATTTTACATACGTTCAGGCACGCGGATGCCCAGCAGGCCCATGGCCGATGCTACGATGCGCGAAGTCACCTCGGTGAGGGCCAAGCGCAGCGACAGCTTGTTGGTGTCGGTTTCGCGCAGAATCGGGCAGTCGTGATAGAATTGATTGTATTCTTTCACGAGCTCGTAGGCATAGTTGGCGATTTGAGCGGGAGAGTAGGCGCGGCCGGCAGCGGCTACGGTCTCGGGGAAGTCGGCCAGACGGCGAATGAGGGCCATTTCACGCTCTTCGGGCACCACTTGCGAGTAGTCGCCGATGGTGTGGCCGCCTTCTTGTGCGCGGCGCAGCACCGAGCGCATGCGGGCATAGGCATATTGGATGAAGGGGCCTGTGTTGCCGTTGAAGTCGATAGATTCCTCGGGGTTGAACATCATGTTTTTGCGAGGGTCGACCTTGAGGAGGAAGTATTTGAGGGCGCCGAGGCCAACGATTTCGGCCACTTCGTCTTTTTCAGCGTCGGATAGGCCTTGGATTTTGCCCATTTCATCGCTTACGCGGCGAGCGTCGGCCACCATGGATTCCATGAGGTCGTCGGCGTCGACGACGGTGCCTTCGCGGCTTTTCATCTTGCCCGAGGGCAGCTCAACCATGCCGTAGGAGAAGTGCACGAGGTCTTTGCCCCACGAGAAGCCGAGCTTGTCGAGCAGCAGCGATAGCACTTGGAAGTGGTAGTTTTGCTCGTTGCCCACCACATAAATCATCTTGTCGATGGGGTAGTCGTCAAAGCGCATTTTGGCGGTGCCGATGTCCTGAGTCATGTACACCGAGGTGCCGTCGGAGCGGAGCAGGAGCTTTTCGTCGAGGCCGTCGGCGGTGAGGTCGGCCCACACCGAGCCGTCTTCGCGGCGATACATAATGCCCTTGGCGAGGCCTTCGAGCACCTTGTCGCGGCCTTCAAGATATGTCTGAGATTCGTAGTAGATCTTGTCGAAATTGACGCCCATGCGGCGATAAGTCTCGTCGAAACCGGCATACACCCATGAATTCATGGTCTGCCAGAGTTGGCGCACCTCGGGGTCGCCGGCTTCCCAGCGACGGAGCATTTCGCGTGCTTCGGCCATGAGTGGCGATGCGGCTTCGGCCTCTTCCTTCGACATGCCTTTTTCCATGAGTTCGGCCACTTCGGCGCGATAGTGCTTGTCAAAAGCCACATAGTAGTCGCCAATCAAGTGGTCGCCCTTTTGGTGGAGCGATTCGGGGGTGGCGCCGTTGCCCCATTTTTGCCAAGCGAGCATAGATTTGCAGATGTGGATGCCGCGGTCGTTGACAATATTTGTCTTCACCACGCGGTTGCCGCAGGCTTTGAGGATTTCAGCGAGAGAGTAGCCCAGCAGATTGTTGCGGACGTGGCCCAGGTGAAGGGGCTTGTTGGTGTTGGGCGAGGAATATTCCACCATTACGAGGGGCGAATTTTCGTCGGCCTCTTTGATGCCATAGTGGTCGGTCTCTGAGATCGTTTTCAGAACATTCACCCAGAAATTGCGGTTGATGGAGATGTTGAGGAAACCTTTTACCACATTAAATTTCTCCACCACGGGCTCGTTTTGGGCAATCCATTCGCCAATTTCTTGAGCCACGGCTTCAGGGGCCTTGCGAGCGGCCTTAACCCATGGGAACACGACGATTGTGACGTCGCCTTCAAACTCCTTGCGAGTGGCCTGAGGCACGATAGAATCGGCAGGGCAGTCGACGCCATAGAGCGCTTTCACTGCACCCGACACAGCCGTAGATATGATTTGATCTGCTGTCATAGTCAAAATTAAACAAATGAGATGAGTAATATCTCTGCAAAATTAGTAAAAAATAGCAAGATAGCCAAATAGCCCCCGTGTCTTATCCCGATTT
>CAZRCU010000183.1:0-4112 GCA_964598685.1 uncultured Bacteroides sp. | reverse complement strand
GTTTACAATCTTGGCAAGACGGTCGAGGTCGGTGAACAGCAGGTGAGCACGTTTGTAGGTGGCAAAACGGCGAGCAAAGCCAATGATGAGGGCTTTGGGGTTGATGCGGTCGAGCACCTCTACCACTGCCGAGGGATCACCTTGGTGAGCGAGCCATTTTTGCTTGAAGTCGCGCTTAACAAAGTTGATGAATTTATTTTTGAGGGTCTGGCGCATGTTCCAGATTTCTTCGTCTGAAACATTGAAGATCGGTTTCCAAACTTCGGGGTTCGATTGATCTTCAAACACCTTTTCGCCGAGTTTTTCTTTGTAGAATTTCTTCCATTCAGAAGCGGCCCATGTGGGCATGTGCACGCCGTTAGTCACATAGCCTACGTGAGATTCTTCCCAGCTGTAGCCTTTCCAGATGCCGGCAAACATGCGCTTCGACACTTCGCCGTGCAGATAGCTGACGCCGTTGGCCTCTTGGCAAGTGTTAAGAGCAAATACGCTCATCGAGAAGCGTTCGTTGGTGTCGGGGTTTTCGCGGCCCATGTTCATAAGGTCGTTCCAAGAGATACCGAGCTTGCCGGGGAATTCGCCCATGTATTTGCCAAAGAGAGATTCGTCGAAGTAGTCGTGGCCTGCGGGCACGGGGGTGTGAACGGTGTAGAGCGAAGAAGCGCGCACCAATTCGAGAGCTACATTGAAGTCGAGCTTCTCATCTTGAACGTAGTCGACGAGGCGTTGCAGGTTGAGCAGAGCGGCGTGACCTTCGTTGCAGTGATAGATTTGCGATTGAATGCCGAGTTTTTTGAGCATCAGCACACCACCGATACCGAGCAGATATTCTTGCTTGATACGATTTTCCCAATCGCCGCCATAGAGTTGGTGAGTGATCGAACGGTCAAATTCGCTGTTGGCATCGAAGTCGGTATCCATCAGATACAGCTTCATACGGCCAACGTTCACACGCCAAACGTGGCTATAGATAATACGGCCGGGGAAGGGCACTTCAACAACCATAGGACGGCCGTCCTTGTCCATCACTTGTTCGATGGGCAGTTGGTTGAAGTTTTGAGCTTCATATTTTGCGATTTGCTGGCCATCTACGCTAAGGGTTTGGGTAAAGTAGCCATAGCGATAGAGGAAGCCGACAGCAGTCATGTCAACGCAGCTGTCTGAAGCCTCTTTAATATAGTCGCCTGCGAGAACGCCAAGGCCGCCTGAATAGATTTTCAAGCAGCTGCAAAGACCATATTCCATAGAGAAATATGATACAGAGGGAGCGTCCTTGCGCATGGGTTTGCTGAGATATTCGCGCATTTTAGCATAAACGCTTGCAATGCGATCCATCATAGCTTTGTCGGCGAGCACTTCGTCGATACGCTCGGTCGACAAGCTTTGGAGCAGCATTACAGGGTTTTCGCCTGTTTGACGCCAAAGATCTGGGTTAAGTTCACGGAACAGTGAAGAACCTTCGGAATTCCACACCCACCAGAGATTGCGAGCAATCTCTTCGAGGGGTTTAAGCTGTGAAGGAAGTTCCGCTTTTACAGTAATGTCACGCCACACGGGGGCATTAGTTTTACTTACCGGAAGTTTCATAGTTTTGTATGATATAATTTGCTTTTTAGATTATCTGTTATTTTGGTTATTTTTTATAGCAATAGAGTAAGCTTTTTCGTAATCGTTAATAAAATTGGCCCACGAAGCAGCCTCGGCAGTAGCCATAGCGGCAGCGGAAATGGCTGCGCGACGGTCGGCATGAGCCGCCGTGAGGGCGGTAATCTCAGCGGTGATTGCATCCACCACTTGATTATAATTGGAATCATTGCGATCTATAGCAACAACACCGCAATCGGCAAAAGAGTTTTCATACGATGATTTTACCCATTGACCAAAACCCGATAGAGAAGTGGTGATTGTGGGCACGCCAAAGGCCACGCTTTCCAACGGCGTATAGCCCCATGGCTCATAGTAGGAGGGGAACACTGTGGCATCCATACCAATCAACAAATCGTAATACGACATATCAAAAATGCCGTCATTACCATTGAGATAGCAGGGCACATAAATCACGGTGACACCGGCCGGAGTGTTGGCATCTGCAAAGCCGAGTTGGTGCAGACGTGTGTTGATTACATCCTCATTATAGTTGTGCAGATTGTGGGTGAGCACAGGGTCGGCAAGGCGGGTGTTAAATCCGTCGGCCAAAGCTTGCTGAAGATCTGCACGCGGGCCGGCACTCCATGCAGGCACAGCCACAAGAGCCAAGACACGTCGTGCCGTGCCTTGCTCGCTCAAGCGCGAGAGCACATCGCAAAACAAATCAATGCCTTTATTGCGAAACTCGCAACGGCCCGATGTGCACATAATGAAGGTGCTATCATCAAAATTTCTACCGGTGAGGGTGTTTGCGACGGTAAGGATGCGAGCACGAGCGGCTGCGCGCGCCTTCTTAAACTTGGCATTTACCGGCACAAATTTATTTTCAAAGCCATTGGGCGTCACAATATCGGGTGTACGCTCCAACAGCTGTGTACATTCTCTTGCAGTGACATCACTGACAGTGGTGAAGCAATCGGCGGCATGTGCTGCGGCACGCTCCAGCGAGTGCTTGGCTTCCATATTCAGCTCGCGAGCCATTTGATTGCCATTGTAGCCCTGCATATAATCGTAGAGCGGCTTGCCATTGCCACAAATGCTGCGACCGATGCTGGTGGCATGTGTGGTGAATACAGTGGCGATTTGCGGCATACGATCCTTGATTGTAAGCAGGCCCATGCCGGTGGTCCATTCATCAAAATGAGCCACAAAGTTGCTGGCCTTGTCGCTGAAATATTCGGCCAAGCTCATCATTACCTCGGCGGCGGCACGTCCGAAAGCGCAGCCTTCGTCGTAGTCGCCATAGGCATGAAGCGAATCCACGCCAAAGCGCTCCCACATGCGGCCGTAAGCGGCATCTTTGTCGGCATACATGCAATCAAATTTCACCAGAATGGCAATAGGACGACCGGGCACATCCCAGCGACCAACACGCACTTCCATGCCTTCGGGCAATGTGCACGATTCACGCCATCTGCGCAATACTGATTGCGATTCTAAAAATACAGGGCATTGATGTTGCCGGTCCCATACATCCGGACCGATAAAGATAACGTGTTCCTTATGCAGGGCTTGCAGGCATTTTGCCTTAGTGGACAACACAGTATAAATTCCACCAATTTTATTGCAAACTTCCCAGCTAGCCTCAAATATATAATCAATTGATTTATCTTGCATTTAATGTGATTTGTTTCCGACGTGCAAAGTTACAATTTTTTAGCGTAATTTACAATAACCGTCACACATCGGATATGTTAAATTCAAACGCCAATTAAGCAAATCGCCAATGCAAATATCGCATCGGCGCCGCCCAATTGGCTTGTGATATTAGAACATGTAGGCCACTCTCACGCTCCAATGGCGATTGCGAGCCGAGAAGTCGTCCAAAAGCTTGGTTTTGGCAGCATAGGTCATGCCCCATACATAAGCACCGCTTACTTGCCATTTATGGAAAAGCTCAAAGCCAACGCCCGCTGTCAAGCCAAGCTCGCCGCCTGCATAATCAAAAGCTTTGCATCTGCTATGACCGATGCCGATGGTAAAGTCGGGACCGCCATACACAAATGGAGCAATAATATCCTCAAGACCATTCATGCGAGTCCATTTAAAACGCAGATGAAGAGGAATTTGAAGATAGTGAAGATACACATGTTCCTTGCCATAGCCCTCCGACGACCAAATCAGTTTGTCACCAAGGTCGACATTAGCGCCGAGCTGATTGTAAAGCAAGCCGAGGTCCATACCAAAGCCAATGCCGGGGAACATCAATTCACCCTGCACGCCGGCAGTGTAATCCACCACATTGCTCACACCAACCAAATCCTGCTTAAAATGCAGAGATGAGATATTTACGCCCACCATCGGGCCATATCGAAATTGTGCGTGAGAAGAGACCGGAATAGCTACCGTCGCAACGGCAAGTATCAGTAATGCTAGAAGTTTTTTCATAATCTATTAAAAGAAGCGCGACAAAGATAACTGATTTTTCTCAATATCTTTGCCGCGCGCTTCCTATAAAATGTTAA
>CAZRCU010000182.1:0-4184 GCA_964598685.1 uncultured Bacteroides sp. | reverse complement strand
TTTCGCCGAGCAATCGCGTATCGTGCGTTTGCCCTTGAATCAGGTAGGTTCGCTCAACAAAATCAGCAAAGCGCTGTCGAAATTCGAGCAAGAAAACGAGCGCCGCCCCTCACCCGAAGAGCTTGCCCAAAGTTTGGATGTCCCCGTTGAAAAGATCGCCGACACTCTCAAGGTGTCAGGCCGTCACATCTCTGTGGATGCTCCTTTCGTTGAAGGTGAAGATAACAGTCTTCTTGACGTCCTCACTAACGATGATTCTCCAATGGCCGACGCCACTCTCAACCAAGAATCCCTCTCTAACGAGGTGGATCGCGCATTGCGCCAGCTTCACGAGCGCGAGCGTGAAATCCTGAAAATGTTCTTCGGTATTGGCTGCCAAGAGATGACTCTCGAGGAAATCGGAGCAAAATTTGAGCTTACACGCGAGCGTGTGCGCCAAATCAAGGAAAAGGCAATCCGTCGTCTCAAAGGACAAAAGAGCAAGCTCTTGAAGAGCTATTTAGGCTAAGCAATAAGCATGTTTTTAGATATTTCGCCTCGGGCTTGTCAGCTCGGGGCGATCTATTTATAGTAATAATTTGCCGCTTATTAAAATATACTTTAATTTTGCATATACTTATAGTTGTCAACTTAATAAGTGCGGTATGCGTTCGGTCGTTTTTGATAATAATTTTAATATTGGCATCAAGCTCATTATGCGCTCAATCTGATTCTATTCAGAGCAATCCGGCCTACGCATCTAAGGCTGTCTATTTTAAGGATTCCAAAGAATGGAAGTCTTATAAGAAGCTTAACATCGCGGGGTGGTCGGCTCTTGCCGTTGGTGTCCCGACTACTCTTTACGGACTCATTGGAACGCAATTCGACAAACTTAATGAAGGCGCTACAGGCGGCGTGTTTATCGCGGTGGTAGCCGTAGGCGGAGCTTTGACATTATCAAGCGTGCCGATTTTGATAATCGCCAACAGATATAAAAACAAGGCAAAAACAAGCCACTTGAATGTAGGATTCACCAATCTGAAAACTGTTTCTTATACCTGAAATAATGAATATGCACCGGCAATAAGGCTTACTCTCGACTTTTAGGTTTCGTCTAAAATTCCCTTAAATTTGCCGAAATTGTCGTATCTACTTGCTGTGTAGCAAAAAAATAGTAACTTTGCGTTTTCAGCGACTTTGTCGCGAGCTTTTTTACCATTTGTGCACTTATACCCTAAAAATACAACCTTAAAAAATGACTTTTAAACCTTATTATGTGGCTGCGGCAGCGCTGGCAATGGCTTTCGGTGCGGCGGCTAATGTCGTGGAGGTGGGCAGCGCATCGTATCTGGATGCTTTCCCAGGCTATGACAGCGCCGGGCGCAACTCGTATCCCGCCGGCAATCCCTATTTGAGTGGCGATGTGGCATCGCGCCCTGTTCCCACAAATGATTGGTGGAGCGCCGAGGTGGCCAACCCTCATGCTTCGGGCATTTTCAATTATCCCATGGCTCTGAAACCTCTCGACACCGGCCTCGTGCTCATTAAAAATTATCAGCGCCAAGCTATCACCGACGACCGCCCTATAAATATCGGATTGCAAGGGCTGAGCTCTGCATCTACCACTGTGTGTGACTACTCTGATTGGGGCGTCACTTTGCGATGGCAGGGCAGCGGCGCGTCGATGGAGGCAATCGTGTGCCTTGGCGTGCCGATGGTGTATTTCACCCGCACAGCCGGCTCGGCGCCCGTAAGCATCGCTTTGCAAGGCGGACAGGTAGAGGTTGATGGCAATATCGCAGTGGTGACCGGTTGCTATAATCAAGCCGCTTATGCGCTATATGCGCCCACCGGTTGCAGCTGGGTGGCCGATGGCCTCACGCTGTCGTGCAACCTCGGCTCTAAGGATTATTGGACTGTGGCCATGCTGCCTGATAACACATCAAATGCGATGTCCAAGGCCAAGGATTGGGCTAAATATGCATTTGCATTTCCTACCGAAACACGCGCAGAATATAGCGTGGTCGGAAGCCAAGTCACAACTACTTATCGCGTGACACCCACTTTAAAAGAGGCCAACGCTCATGTGCTGATGGGTGTCTTGCCCCACCAATATTATAATTCTGATGTGGATTTCACCGGCGACTATTATGCCACGGTGCGCGGCCGCTTGAAAATGCACGATGGCAACCAATTCTCCACTTCGCTCACATTTAAAGGATTTTTGCCGACACTGCCGGGCTCGCAAACATCGGCATCAGGCTATTCACAGGCCGAAATGGAGCGCTTGGTGCAGGCTGTGTGCGATGACAACGGTTTTGACCCTTGGACAGATTCCTACAACGACGGCCAATTGCTCAACCGCCTCACCGTGACAGCGCGTGCGGCACAGCAAAGCGGCGACTCCGCAGGATATGCTCGCGCATATGCTCTCGTGAAAGCCCAGCTGGAAAAATGGTTTACAGCGGCTCAGGGGGATGTGGCGTTTGTGTTTTACTATCACAAGCCGTGGTCCACAATGCTGGGCTATCCGGCCGGCCATAGCCAGGACTCAAATATTAACGACCATAATTTCCACTGGGGCTATTTCATCAATGCGGCCGCGCTGATTGCCGAGGCTGATTCTGATTGGCTTGCTAAATGGGGCCCGATTGTCGACCTTTTGGTGCGCGACGTCGCTTCAATTAATCGCGACGACGACATGTTCCCATATCTTCGCGCCTTTAGCCCTTATTGCGGCCACTGCTGGGCCAATGGCCTTGCCTCGCTATCGCTGGGCAATGATCAGGAGTCCACGTCGGAATCCATGATGTGCCACGCTGCAATAATGCAGTGGGCGGCCATCCGCGGCGACAAAGCCCTGCTTGAGGCCTGTCAATGGATGTTCGCCACAGAATTGTCGGCTATTCAAGCTTATTGGTTTGATACTCGCGACGATGTGCTGCCGGCGGATTTCACATCGGTGTTGGCATCGCGCGTCTTCGGCAATTCTTTTGACGATGAAAATTTCTGGGGCGGCGGCATTGCCGGCTCGTATGGCATTCAGGTGTATCCCGTGCAGGCATCATCCACATATCTTGTCGATGACAAAACATATGCCAACAAGCTGTGGAATTCGATGTGCAGCCGCACCGGCATTTTGTCGGGCGAGCTCAACGATAATATCTGGTATGACGCTTGGACTCAATATTTGGCCATGATCTCGCCGGCCGACGCTGTGGCCTTCTACAAATCCGCCCCGAATCTCGGCGGCAAGTTTGGCGCATCGCAAGCAATGACCTATCAATGGATTCACGCGCTGTCGGCTATCGGCACGCCCGACCAAAAAGTGTGGGGCGATTATCCGTTCTCGGCGGCTTTCCGTAATGGCACTGTCGAAACTTATGCGGCATACAACTATGATTCAAAGGCTGTCACTGTCACCTTTAGCGACGGCTTCACCCTCACCGCACAGCCCGGAGTGATTACTACTGCCACAGGAGTCGCTCCCGACGATGATGATAACACCACCGTCGACCCGATTCTGCCCGACGAACCCGGCAATCCCGACACCCCCACCGACCCCGGCGTGGCCACCGGCGCTTGCGTCGTTGATGATAATCAGGCCACCGAAGGCCTTTTCAACGGCGATTATCATGTGTCGTGCTCCACTCAAGGCTCGTCGGTAACTATCAAGGCATGGTTTGATGGCAATTACGACGGCCTTGTGGCTCCTTGGCTATTCAATGAAACGGATGGATTCCAAGAGCTACGCATGAGCGAGGCTCAGGCCGATGGCACATATAGCATTACTCTTGACGGCCTGTCGAAAGGCACATTGTTGCACTTCCGCGTGAAGATAGCCTATGCAGGTAATCTCGGCGTTACTCGCCAAATCGAATATGAGGTGGGACAAGAGTGTGGCAGCTCGTCGATCACCGATGTCAAGGTAAGTGAAGCCGAGGCCGAATACTTTACGCTTTTGGGCGTGAAGGTGGCTCCGGCCGACCTCACAACCGGCGTTTATGTGCGCCGCTGTGGCAACGTTGCCACCAAAGTGGTGATTAAATGATGTAGACATTTCAATCGCAATAATTAAAAAAAACAGGCTGCGTCAAAATTGGCGCAGCCTACTTTTTTAATATCGGTTGAAGTTTTATTCGGCCTCGGAGGCCATTATACCAAGCCATTTGCGATAGCCAAACACGGCTATTATTGTGTAGGCT
>CAZRCU010000181.1:0-4218 GCA_964598685.1 uncultured Bacteroides sp. | reverse complement strand
GTTAAGGCTCTGCTCGCCATCCTCCCCGCCAACATCAAAGAATACAACAAAGTGTTCACCGGCAACGTCATCGCCAAAAACCGTATGGAAGGCGTGGGCGTGCTCACACGTGAAGACGCCATCAGCTATGCCATCACAGGCCCCTCGGGTCGCGCTTCAGGATGGGCTTGCGATATGCGTAAACTCCAGCCCTACTCAATCTACTCGGAACTCGATTTCAACGAAATCGTCCGCACCGAGGGCGACTCAATGGCACGATTCAAGGTGCGCATGAGCGAAATGGAAGAAAGCGCCAAGATCCTGGCTCAACTCGTCGACAACATCCCCGACGGCGAATACTGCGTCAAAGTGCCCAAAGTGCTCAAGCTCCCCAAAGGACAATGGTTCCAAATGGTGGAAGGCTGCCGCGGCGCATTCGGCATCTTCCTCGAAAGCGACGGCACCACCAAGCCCTATCGCTTCAAGATCGCTCCCCCATGTCTGCCCCTGGCTGCCGTGGTCGACCACATCACCACCGGCAACAAAATCGCCGACCTTATCACCATCGGTGGCTCGCTCGACTATATCGTGCCCGACATGGACCGCTAAAACCGCATAACAGCTTATCACTATGAACAATATCTCAGAAACAAATATATTTAGCTTCGATAAGATAACCGGGCCAATCCATGAATTCCTCATGAGCCTGCTGCCCGGCTGGGCCACTGTTACGCTCGAGTGTGTCCTCGTGGGCTTTGGCTTGCTGCTGCTTTACGCGCTGCTCGCCCTGTTCTATATCTACTTTGAACGCAAGGTGTGCGCATTCTTCCAATGCCGCCTTGGCCCGAACCGCGTAGGCCCCATGGGCTTGCTCCAGAGCTTTGCCGACATGTTTAAGATCCTCATCAAGGAGCTTATCCACCTCAACCACGTCGACAAATTCCTCTTTGCACTCGCCCCCTACCTCGTAATCATCGCCTCGATGATGTGTTTTGCCATGCTCCCCTGGGGACGCGGCCTCCAAGTGATCGACATGAACATCGGCATCTTCTTCCTGATTGCCTGCTCATCAATCGGCGTGCTCGGCATCCTGCTGGCAGGCTGGTCGTCAAACAATAAGTACACCCTCATCGGCGCACTCCGCTCAGGCGCACAAATGGTCAGCTACGAGCTCTCTATCGGCCTCAGCGTCATCACCATGGTGTGCCTCGCTGGCAGCATGAGCATCACCGACATCGTTGAAGCCCAATCCGACGCATGGTTTATCTTCAAAGGCCACATCCCCGCAATCATCGCATTCATTATATATATGATTGCAGGCACAGCCGAGACCAACCGCGGCCCGTTCGACCTTCCCGAAGCCGAGAGCGAGCTCACCGCCGGCTACCACACCGAATACTCAGGTATCCACTTCGGCTTCTTCTACCTGGCCGAATACCTCAACCTCTTCGTTGTGTCGGGCGTGGCCACTCTGCTCTTCTTCGGCGGCTGGATGCCATTCCACATCCCCGGCTGGGACGCCTTCAACACAGTGATGAACTATATCCCCACTCCCCTGTGGTTTATCTTCAAGGCCGTGGCCCTCTCGTTCATCATCATCTGGTTTAAGTGGACTTTCCCCCGCTTGCGTATCGACCAACTCCTCAAGCTCGAATGGAAATATCTGCTCCCCATCAACCTCTTCAACCTCGTCCTCATGGTAGTAGTAATCATGCTGGGCTGGCACTTCTAATCAGACACCTACAAATACAATCCTCTATATTCCTTAATTAAACGCTATGAGCGAAACTACAGGTAAAATTGCTCAAGTCATCGGCCCCGTTGTCGACGTGGCCTTTGAAGGAGAGGGCAACGTCCTGCCTCCTATCTATACCGCCCTCAAAATCACTCGCGAGGACGGCTCTGAGCTCATCCTCGAGGTGGAGCAACACATCGGCGAAGACACCGTGCGCTGCGTGGCCATGGAATCCACCGACGGCCTGCGCCGCGGCACCCCAGTCACCAGCCTCGGCCATCCCATCGCCATCCCCACCGGCGAGCAAGTCAAAGGCCGCCTGATGAACGTCATTGGCAACGCCATCGACAACCTCCCCGAGCTCTCCCGTTCCAACCTTAAACCTATCCACCAACCCGCTCCCGCCTTTGAAGACCTCACCATCGGCACAGAAATCCTATCCACCGGTATCAAGGTCATCGACCTCCTCGAGCCCTACAGCAAAGGCGGCAAAATCGGCCTCTTCGGCGGCGCCGGCGTCGGCAAAACCGTCCTCATCATGGAGCTCATCAACAACATCGCCAAGGGCCACGACGGCTTCTCGGTGTTCACCGGCGTGGGCGAACGCACCCGCGAAGGCAACGACCTGCTCCGCGAAATGATTGAAAGCGGCGTTATGCGCTACGGCGACAAGTTTAAAGAAGGAATGGAACGCGGCGAGTGGAACCTCCACGACGTCGACCTTGACGAACTCAAAAACTCGCAGACAGCCCTCGTGTTTGGCCAGATGAACGAGCCACCGGGCGCACGTCTGCGCGTAGCCCTCACCGGCCTCACCGTCGCCGAGCAATTCCGCGACCAAGGCGCCGGCGGCAAAGACGTTCTGCTCTTCGTCGACAACATCTTCCGCTTCACACAAGCAGGCTCTGAAGTATCTGCCCTCCTTGGCCGTATGCCATCAGCCGTAGGCTACCAGCCCACACTCGCCTCGGAAATGGGTACTCTGCAAGAACGTATCACATCCACCAAAAACGGCTCAATCACATCTGTGCAAGCCATCTACGTCCCTGCCGACGACCTCACCGACCCCGCACCGGCCACCACATTCAGCTTCCTGGATGCCACCACCGTGCTATCTCGTAAAATATCCGAGCTCGGCATCTATCCTGCCGTCGACCCCTTGGAATCCACCTCACGTATCCTCGACCCCAACATCGTGGGCGAAGAACACTACCAAGTGGCCCAAGCCGTCAAACAGCTCCTTCAGAAATACAACGAACTCCAAGACATCATCGCAATCCTCGGCGTTGACGAACTCTCCGACGACGACAAACTCGTTGTGGCTCGTGCACGTCGCGCTCAACGATTCCTCTCTCAACCATTCCACGTGGCTGAACAATTCACCGGCCTCCCCGGCGTTATGGTCCCACTGAGCGAGACAATCCGCGGCTTCAAGATGATTCTCAACGGCGAAATGGACGAATACCCCGAACAAGCATTCCTCAACGTCGGCACAATCGACGACGCTATCGAAAAGGGTAAACGCCTCCTGGCCGAAGTACAATAATATAATCATCAAACAATATGACACTCAAAATTATATCGGCCCAAGAAATCGTCTTCCAAGGCGAGGTGACCTCAGTGACGCTCCCCGGAGCTATGGGCGCATTCACCGTGCTCCAAAACCACGCTTCACTGGTGTCGACCCTCACAGCCGGCCAAATCACCTTCACCTCGGCCGACGACTCCTCTGAGCAATCCCGCCAAATCACAGGCGGATTGGCCGATGTTGACCACAACGTAGTGTCCGTTTGCCTATATTAACCGTCATGACACGATATATCCGCCTACTGCTCCTTTCATTCGTCGCACTCCTGGCAATGCCCCTCACAGCATCAGCCGGCGAGCAAGCCGACAACGAAAGCACGCTAAACCCCAAGGAAATCATCTTTGAGCACCTTGGCGACGCCTACGGATGGGAAGTGCCCTTCAACCACCACAAGCGCATCCCACTCCCCGTGATCGTGTATGGCACCGACGGCCTCCACCTGTTCTCGTCATCACGCGTCACATCAGGCGACACCTTCACCGACGGCAACGCCACATTCAAAATCGCCGGCGAAGACAGCCCATTCAAAGGCAAAGTGGTGGAAATCGTCGATGGCACCGAAGTGCGCCCATTCGACATCTCCATCACCAAAAACGTCTGCGCGCTCTTTATATCATTGGCCCTCGTAGCAGGCCTCCTCATCTGGCTCGCTCGATTCCACAAAAACCGCCAATTTAAAGCACCACGCAAAGGCCTCGGCGCAATCGAATTCCTCGTCACCTTTGTCTACGACGGTGTGGTCAAAGCCACCCTCGGCCACAAAGCCAAGAAATTCGCACCCTACCTGCTCACAGTGTTCTTCTTCATATTCATTATGAACCTGCTGGGCCTCGTAGTGATATTCCCCGGCGGCGCCAACCTCACCGGCAACATCGCCGTCACAATGGTATTGGCAATTCTCACATTCCTCGTCACA
>CAZRCU010000180.1:0-4254 GCA_964598685.1 uncultured Bacteroides sp. | reverse complement strand
ATTTGCTGTCGGCAATCGCAAGCTCGTGAAGGTAGGCGTGAACTTCTCATCAGCTACGCGCAACATTGAGCGCTGGATTATTGAGTAGTACATGAGTGCACAGCTCACTTTATATTACAAATTTCAGTCATGGAAAGAGAAGAGGCTGCGCCGGTGAATGGTGCAGCCTCTTAATGTATGTGTTAATGACGTTTATTGAGCGTTTTGGACGTCGATGATTTCAACGTCGAACACGAGGGTCTGGTTGGGGCCGATGCCTGCTTGGGGCACGCCATCCACGCCATAGGCCAATTCGCCGGGGATGTAGACGGTGGCCACGGTGCCTTTGCTCATTTGGAGGAGGGCTTCACGCAGGCCGGGGATTACGCCGGCGGGCGAGAACGAAGCGGGTTGTCCGTCGCGGTTTTGGTCGAATACGGTGCCGTCGATAAGCTTGCCTACATAGTTGATTTTGACGATCGAGTTGTCGTGGATTTCAGAGTCGTCGCCGGCGGTTTTCACCACAAATACGGCGCCCGAGGCGGTGGTCTTAGCGTCGGGGTTTTCGGCTTTCACCTTGTCGATGAATGCCTTGCCGGCGATAGAGTTTTGCTTAGCTTCAGGGGCTTGAGCGGCTTCTTGGCGGCGAGCTTCCTCGGCCTTTTCTTGCAGGGATTGCACCAGGGCGCTGTATACGCTGTTGTCTTGGCGCAAGGCGTCAACGTCGAGCGAGTCGGAGAGGAATACGGTGCGGAAGTTTTTGAGGACGGCGTCGAGGTCTACGTCAACGCCTTGAGCGCGGAGCTCTTCGATTTCTTGGAGCATGGTGGTGCCGATTTGCACGCCCATCATCATGCCCTCTGATTTCACAGCGCCAAAGGCCAGTTGGATGCCTTTGAGGATGTCGTCTTTGGTTTGTTGGGTTTTGTGTTCTTCGCCAAAGCGTTCAAAGTCGGAGAGGACAAATCCGCCGCGAGTCAAGCCATAGTAGGTGCTGATCGAGTCGGTGGTGGCTTTGTCCACGGTGGGTTGTTCAGCATCTTTCGAGCAGGACGCAGCGGAGATGAGAAGCGCTGCGGCTGCGCCTAAAATGAGTTTCTTCATAGTGTGAATTAATATTTTGTGTATTTGTTTATTCAATAGCGATTAGTTGGACTTCAAAGTCGAGAGCGGCATTGCCGGGGATAGCGCCGGGGATGCCATCGGGGCCATAGCCCAGGGTGGCGGGCATGATGATGCGATAGGTGCCGCCCGGGCGCATCATCTTGAGGCCTTCTGAGAAGCCGGGGGTGACACCGCTCACGGGGAATGAAATGGGGGTGTCGGTGTGGTCGAATTCCAGTCCGTCGTAGAATCGGCCGGTGTAGATCACGCTCACATTGTCGGCATCGGTGGGCATAGGGCCTTCGCCCTCGGTGAGGACGATAAACACGAGGCCCGAGGGGGTGACAACGGCGCCCTGTGTCTGCGCCATTTCGCTCAGGAATTGCTGCTGCGACTCCAGGCTGAGGGTGTCGGCCGGCATTGGGCGAAGGCTGCGCAGGCGGTTGTCGACATAGGCCGAGGCTTGGTCGGGTGTGAATCCGGTGTCTTGGCCTTTGAGCACGCGGCCCATGGTGGCCACAAATGTGTCGTTGTCAACATCAACGCCCATCGAGCGCAAATTGTTGAGCGAATCTTTGATATATGAGCCCAGCACGGTGCCCACGGCTATGGATGTGGAGTCGGTGGCGGCTGTGGATTGGGCTTGAATGGCCGGAGCGACGGCCAAGGCGGCCATCACTCCGAGCATTGTGCGAAGGGGTGTCATTTGCCCACTACTTGAATGAGTGTGACGTCGAAGATGAGGGTCTGATTGGGGCCGATTACGCCGCCTGCACCTTGAGGGCCATAGGCGAGGTCGCCGGGGATGTAGAGGCGCCATTTCGAGCCTGCTTGCATCAGCTGGAGGGCTTCCACCCAGCCGGCGATCACTTGTGTGACGCCGAAAGTGGCGGGTTCGCCGCGCTCTTCGCTGGAGTCGAACACGGTGCCGTCGATGAGCTTGCCGGTGTAGTGAACAACTACGGTGTCGGCAGCCACGGGGGTGGCGCCGGTGCCCTGGGTGAGCACTTCATATTGGAGGCCGCTGGGGGTGACGGTCACCTCGGGGCGTTGAGCGTTTTTCTCGAGGAAGTCGCGACCGGCCTTGGCGTTGGCTTCGGCGGCTATGCGGTCTTGCTCTTGTTGCTTGGCTTGGAGCTCTTGGAAGTAGCGTTGCACTTCGGCTTTGGCTTCGTCATAGGTCATTTTGGGCTTAGCGCCTTCAAACACGGCAGCGACGCCGTCGGCAAAGTCGTGCACGTCGATGGTGTTGATGCCCGAAGCTTTAAAGTTGTTGCCCATGCTCAGGCCGAGGGCATAGCTCAGGCGGTCAAGTTCTTTATTGTCCATTTTGTATGTGTTGGTTGTGATGTAGTTTCGTATAATGTGGCAAAGTTACGCCTTTTATTTCGTAGTTGTAACAAATTCGTGGGCCTGATGGCTGCATTAATAGGGATATTTAACATCCCAGAGGAATAGGGCTTCGCCGGGCATGGATGTGCCGGCGGCGCAGCGGTCTTTGGCTTGGAGGATGGCTTGGAGGGCGGGGATGTCGATTTTGCCGCGTCCCACGTCCACGAGGGTGCCCACCACGGCTCTCACCATATTGCGCAGGAATCGGTCGGCCACGATTTCAAAGTACCAGTGGTGGGGGGCGGTCTGAATCCAATGTGCTTGGCGCAGGTCGCAGATGTTGGTTTTCACATCGGTGTGGAGCTTGCTGAACGAGGTGAAGTCGCGACGGCCCAGCAGCGAGGCGGCGGCATGGTTCATGGCGTCGAAGTCGAGCGCAGGGGGTGCTTGCCACGACAGAGGGCCGATGAAGGGGTCTTTGCAGGTGTGGACAAAGTAGCGATACGAGCGCTCTGTGGCGTCGAAGCGAGCGTGGGCGTCGGCGGCCACGGGGCGCATCGAGCGGATGGCGATGTCGCGGCCACACATGCCGTTGAGCGAGCGGACGATGCGCTCGGGGTCGATGTCGTCGGGGAGGTCGACGTGGGCAATCATGCGGCGAGCGTTCACTCCGGCGTCGGTGCGTCCGGCGCCTGTCACGGCGATGGGGGTGCGCATCAGCCGCGAGAGAGCGTCCTCAACCACTGATTGCACGGTGACCATGCCGGGCTGCACTTGCCAGCCGTGGAATGGCGCGCCACGATAGGCCAAGTCGATAAACCACCGCATCAGTCGCGCTCCAAGTAGGTGTAACCAAACAGGCTGGCGCGATAAGTGCTGACAAAGTCGCGGCCCTCGTCGGGCGAGATAGTGCCGGCTTTCATCGAGGTGGTGACCCATGTCTCGACGTTGCGCACGAGCTTCTTGGGGTTGAATTGCACGTATTCGAGCACCTCGTCCACGGTCTCGCCGTCGATGATTTGGTCGATTTCATAGCGGTCTTTGTAGACGCTGATATGCACGGCGTTGGTGTCGCCAAACAGGTTGTGAAGGTCGCCCAGGATTTCCTGATAGGCGCCCACGAGGAACACGCCGAGATAGTAGGGCTCGCCGGGCTTGAGCGAGTGGACGGGCAGAGCGCCTTGGGTGCCGGTGGCGGTGATAAAGTTGGCGATTTTGCCGTCAGAGTCGCAGGTCATGTCCTGAATGGTGCAGGTGCGAGTGGGCTTTTCGTCGAGGCGTCCCAGCGGGATGATGGGGAATATTTGGTCCACGGCCCAGGCGTCGGGCAGTGATTGGAAGAGCGAGAAGTTGCAGAAGTATTTGTCGGGGATCATCTTGGCGATCTTGCGCAATTCCTCGGGCACATGCTTCATGCCGGCAGCGATTTCGCCCACCTCGCGAGCCACCGACCAGAATAGCTTTTCGATCTGGGCGCGAGTGGTGAGGTCGAGCATGCCCAGGCTGAAAAGGTCGAGGGCTTCCTCGCGGATTTGCAGGGCGTCGTGCCAGCTTTCAAACAGGTTGGACGAATCCAGCTTGTCCCAAATGGCATATAGCTCGCGAGCCAATTCGTGGGCGCCTTCCTCGATTTCGGCATCGTTGCGCCAGCGAGGCAGCTCGGTGGTCTCGAGCACCTCGAGAATCAAGATTGAGTGGTGGGCCGATAGCGATCTGCCGCTCTCGGTGATCACATTGGGCTGCTTGAGGTCGTTTTTGGTGCAAGCCTCCACGATGGCCGACACAGCGTCGTTGGCATATTCCTGGATGGAATAGTTCATAGAGCTTTCGCTCGACGAG
>CAZRCU010000179.1:0-4260 GCA_964598685.1 uncultured Bacteroides sp. | reverse complement strand
AGCAGAAACCTCGCCGGTGTAAGCACCTGAAGTGTGGTCGGCGCAGTTTTCAGCACCAAGACCAAGCTTGTTTTGGTCGATTACAGCAGCGATAGAAGCCAAGTGGGTGAAAGGAGCGCAGATAACTACGTCGCATTTCAGGTCGGCTGTAGCTACAGCGGCATTAACTTCTTCGGCAAGTTTCACACCTTCAGCGAGGGTGGTGTTCATTTTCCAGTTGCCGGCAACGATATTTTTTCTCATTGTATTGACTGTTAAGTGTTTGTTAAATTTCGGTTTTTGATTTGCAAAGTTACGCAGAAATTATGATATAGCGAAACTTCGCGGCCTCATTTTTGCATTTGCGAGTCTTTTACGAGTGAAATTATACGATTTAGAAGGGGCTTGTCCTCGTCTACGCCAATATTGTGAGTGCTGAAAACCTTTCTGGCACTTTTCGCAAAAGCCGCTGCGCGAGCATCTTTAGATTGGTCGGGCCAGGTGAGCCTGAAATTGTGCTTGCCGTTGGCCGGCTCGGTGTAGACCAATCTATATTGAGCATTTGTAATTGCCACTTTGCCATCGTCGCCGCGTGTCAGTCGCAGTCGGAGCATTGCGCCGCCGCGAGTGTCGCAGGTTTTCATGTTTGATATGAAATTGCCGAGAGAGTAGACCACCAGCTTTGGCGCACCGTCGCTTGTGAGTTCCATTGGCTGTATCACGTGGGGATGGCCGCCGATTATGGCATCCACGCCAATAGATGCTAAATATTTAGCCAAAGATTTCTGTGAGGGGTGGGGTAGCAATTGATATTCAATGCCCCAGTGGATGCAAGCAATAATAAATTCTGCGCCGGCTTGGCGTGCGGCTTCCACGTCGCTGCGTATCAGCTCGCGGTTGATATAGTCTACACACACTTCTTTTCCCGGAGTGAAGCCGTTTGTGCCGTAGGTGTAGTTGACAAAGCCCACTTTGATGCCATTTATGTTCTTCACAAATGGCAATCTTGCGGCGCGCTCGCCGGAATTGGTGTATGTGCCTATGTGCTCGAGGTTGTGACGGTCGAGCGCGGCTATGGTGTTGCGCAACCCGGCATCACGGCGGTCGAGGGTGTGATTATTGGCTGTTAAAAACAGGTTGAAGCCTGCATCTGACAGGGCGTCGAGATAGCTCTCGGGCGAGTTGAAGCACGGATAGCCTGAATATGGTGGATTTGAGATCGGTGTCTCGAGGTTCACCACGGCATAATCCGCGCTAATAATATAGGGCTTAATTTCCGAGAAATATTCGGAATAGTCATAGCTTCCGCCGGTGCGATATGCGCTGTCAATTTGTCCTTGATGCATCATGGCATCGCCGGCAAATACAATCTCGGCCTCGTCGTGATTGAACACCAACGACAAGAACGAAAACAGCAACAAAAACGCAGGATGCGAAAGCATTGAGGAGAGAGGTTAGAAGCGGTTTAGTAAATTTCTTTCTTTGCAGCCTTGAGCGTGTTGGTCATCAAGGAAACAATTGTCATTGGCCCTACGCCACCGGGTACGGGTGTGATGAAGCTGCATTTTGGCGCAACGTTTTCAAAATCTACGTCGCCTGAAAGTCGGAAGCCTGATTTCTTGGATGCGTCGGCCACGCGAGTGGTGCCAACGTCGATCACTGTAGCACCGTCTTTCACCATGTCGGCAGTGACAAATCCGGGGCGTCCGAGAGCGGCCACCAAGATGTCGGCTTCGCGAGCGATTTCAGCGAGATTTTCGGTGGCGCTGTGGCACACGGTCACAGTGGCATCAATCCCTTTTTGCATCATCAGCGTGGCGAGCGGCTTGCCCACGATATTGCTGCGGCCGATAATCACGCAGCGCTTGCCGCGAGTGGGGATATTGTAGCGCTTAATCAGCTCTACGATTCCGGCCGGTGTGGCTGAGTGGAAACATGGCAATCCGATTGCTTGGCGACCGACATTGATGGGGTGGAATCCGTCGACGTCTTTTTCAGGACGAATGGCTTCGATGATTTTTTGCTCATCAATATGGCGAGGAAGCGGCAGCTGCACAATGAAGCCGTCCACATCATCGTCGTTGTTTAAGTCGCTGATTAGATTCAGCAGTTCTGCTTCTGTGATATTGTCTTCTCGGCGGATTACAGTGGATTTAAATCCGCAAGCTTCGCAGGCTTTAACCTTATTGGCTACATACGTTTCGCTGCCGCCATCGTGGCCAACAAGAATTGCAGCTAAATGGGGCTGATGCTCACCGGCAGCGATCATTGCTGCCACTTGTTCGGCTATCTCGGATTTGATAATAGCCGATGTTGCTTTTCCGTCGATTAGTTTCATTATCTATGCATTCCTTTTAGTGCACGCATTCCGCGCATTGCGGCCATCGGGTTTTTCATCGAGCCTGCCATTTTCATCATTTGGCGAGTTTGCTCAAACTGCTTCAAAAGGCGATTCACCTCTTGGATTGTGGTGCCCGAGCCAAGTGCGATACGTTTCACACGTGAGCCCTTAATCACCTCGGGGTGTTCGCGCTCTTGAGGAGTCATAGAATTGATAATGGCTTCAATACCCTTGAATGCGTCGTTGTCAATATCAATATCTTTGATGGCTTTGCCAAGACCCGGAATCATTGATGCCAAGTCTTTGATATTACCCATCTTTTTGATTTGCTGGATTTGCTTGTAGAAATCAACGAATGTGTATTGATTCTTGCGGAGCTTTTTGGCAAGCTCCTCGGCCTCTTTCTCGTCGAATTGTTGCTGCGCCTTCTCCACGAGTGACACGATGTCGCCCATGCCGAGAATACGGTCGGCCATACGATTCGGATAGAAGATGTCGATGCCATCGAGTGTCTCGCCGGTACCTACAAATTTGATAGGCTTATTCACCACGGTGCGAATCGACAGGGCTGCACCGCCGCGGGTGTCGCCGTCGAGCTTTGTGAGCACTACGCCGTCGAAATCCAGGCGCTCGTTGAATGTGCGAGCTGTGTTCACTGCATCTTGACCGGTCATCGAGTCCACTACAAACAGTGTCTCGGTGGGGTTGATAGCCTTCTTAATGGCCTCGATTTCATTCATCATTTGCTCGTCGACGGCAAGGCGGCCGGCGGTATCAATAATGATTAGATCGTGGTGGTTGGCACGGCCATATTCAATACCTTGCTTGGCGATAGATACAGGATCCTTTGAGCCATCAACGGTGAATACGGGCACTTCGATAGATTCGCCCAACACCTTGAGCTGGTCGATAGCGGCAGGACGATAGACGTCGCAAGCTACCAACAATGGGCGCATTGCCTTTTCGCTCTTCAGCTTCTTTGCCAATTTGCCCGAGAAGGTGGTTTTACCCGAACCTTGCAAACCCGACATAAGGATGATCGAGGGCTTATCGCGCAGATTCAGCTGAGCAGCATCGCCGCCCATGAGTGTGGTAAGCTCGTCGTGCACGATTTTCACCATCAATTCGCTGGGCTTGATAGCGTTGAGCACATTTTGGCCTAATGCCTTAGCCTTTACTGTGTCGGTAAAGGTTTTGGCCACTTTATAGTTAACGTCGGCATCAATAAGAGCGCGGCGCACATCTTTCAGTGTTTCGGCAACGTTGATTTCGGTGATTTTGCCTTGACCTTTAAGAATCTTAAAACTTCTCTCAAGTCTGTCGCTGAGCTTTTCAAACATGGGGCTATAATTGGGTTAAGGGCGTTTTCAATTAAAGGAATTAGTCGAGCCTATTAGTGGCTGTGTCGGGGAAAATAACGGCGGGCTTAAACTTTTTAGCCTCTTCGAATGGCATTGTGGCATAAGCCATAATGATAACGATGTCGCCGGGTTGCACCAGGCGAGCTGCTGCACCATTCAGGCACACAACGCCGCTGCCGCGAGGGCCGGGGATTGTGTAGGTGTCGAGGCGAGCGCCATTATTATTGTTTACAATATACACACGCTCACCGGGCAAGATGTTTGCTGCATCCAGCAAATCCTCATCAATTGTGATGCTACCGATGTAGTCGAGACGAGCCTCCGTAACGGTGACGCGATGAATTTTAGATTTTAGTACTTCGACATTCATTTGGTGTCGTATTTGATATTATCGATTAGACGGACATCGCCCATCCAAACGGTGATGCATCCCACAGCTTCGTTTGCATCGTTGAGCGATGAAATGGGTTGAAGGGTGCGAGCATCTACGATTTCGTAATATTCGAGTTCCATTCCGTCGACAGCTGCAATAGCTTTAGCGACGTTGTCTTTCAACACATCAACAGATTTTTCTGTGGC
>CAZRCU010000178.1:0-4289 GCA_964598685.1 uncultured Bacteroides sp. | reverse complement strand
GGGTAACTTGTGGGTTGTTTTGAAAATTTTGTTAACTTTGCATTGCGCTAGGCTTTGGCCGGCGATACCATGAAATATAGTGCAAAATGAACAATTTAAGGCACAAAATATATTTAGTTGTTGCTCCTCATAATAGCGATAGCGGCCGTGTCAGTCGTGTTTACGATTATGTGCAGCTTGTCGCGATCGTGACGAGTCTTGTGCCGCTTGCTTTTCGTTATAGCACGGCTTTGCTGTTGGGGATTGAGTATGGGTGTGTGTCGCTCTTTATATTGGATTATTTGTTGCGATGGATTACCGCTGATTATAAGTTGAAACGTGGTGCGCTAAGCTTTGTGCTATATCCGTTCACGCCTATGGCAATCATTGATATATTGTCGATTTTGCCAACGTTCTCGATGATGAGTGATGCTTTTCATTTATTCCGAGTGACACGCCTGTTCAAAATCTTCAGGCTTGTGAAATTGGGACGGTATTCAAAGAACCTGGCAATACTTATTCAGGTGCTGAGAGAGCAGAGCTCTGTGCTGCTGTCGGTTTTGACTCTTGCGGTCTTTTATATCCTTCTGACGGCATTGTTGATGTTTACAGTGGATGATAAGTTTGAAAATTTCTTCGATTCATTATATTGGGCCACGTCGGCACTGACCACGGTGGGCTATGGCGATATATATCCGCATAATGATCTCGGAAAAGCGATTAGTATGCTGTCGTCGCTAGTCGGAGTGGCAATCATAGCGCTGCCATCGGGCGTAATCACAGCAAGCTATTTGCAGGCCGTGGAGAAATTAAAAAATAGGAAAGAAAAGAAATAAAACAACTGATTATGGCATGGCGATATAGAAAGCGTGTGAAAGTGGCGCCGGGAGTGTATATGAACATTTCCAAGCGTGGCATCAGCACATCGGTGGGTGTGCGCGGCGCAAGTGTGACGTTTGGCAAAAACGGCACGTATTTGAATACAGGCATCCCGGGCACTGGCTTTTATAATCGGCAGAGAATCGGCGGAGGGTCGATTCCGAGGACTAATAATCGTGTGTCGGTGACAACACCGCAGGTTAGCTCAAAGGGCACGTACACATTCACGGGAGTGATGTGTATTATAGTGGGCATCATCTGCATGGCAGCAGGCCCGATAGGGCTTGTGGGCACTGTGATATTTTTCATGGGTGCGTGGGGCAATTTTGCTAATCGCAAGAAATACTACGGTAAAAATGTCGAGGCGGCCCCGGAGAATAGTCCATCGTATATTTCCGCGGCTAAAGAGGCTCTTGAGGCATCGACGGATGAGCGCCAAAAGCGGATTCTTCAAAATTTCATCGACACTGTAGAAACCGTCGATGCCATAGAGGATGAGGAGCAAATACTTGAGACTCTGAATAAGAAGCCGGCTAAGAATGCCGAGCTAATAAGCACCCATACGGCAGAACTGACCGAGCTAAGACGTAAACTGGCAGCGACGGGGTATGATGTAGATGCCCCGCTGTCGACTGAAGTGCTTAGCCGCTATGAAGAAATGTGCCAAGCGTTTGAAAAGCTGTTGACCTCGCAAAAGATATGGTTTCAGGAGTCGAAAGTTCAAAATAATGTGGCGAAATCGTCAGCCGCCTCGCTTGTGAGCCTGAAGGAGACAGCATTTGAGGTGGGCGTTTTCAATTATATCAAATCGAAATTTGATGTGCCTATTATTCCGATGGGCAACAAGCTGCTGTACTTGTATCCGGAGTTTGCCATATTAGCTCAGTCGCCAAGCCAATTTGAAGTGGTAGACTATAAAGATATTTCCATCACATATTCGCCGATTCGCTTTCATGAGCCCGGCTCGTATCCATCTGATGCAGAGAAAATAGGCACCACGTGGCAGTATGTCAACAAAAACGGCGGTCCCGACAAGCGCTTTTCGTATAATCCACAGATTGCAGTGGTGAGATACGGTGGAATTTATGTGACGATTAAGAATCATTTTTCGGGCACTTTCCAGATTAGCAATGCCGACTTGGCAGAGAAATTCTGCGCCGGATTTAATGCGCATCTGTGTGGCCTCAAGGGCACTACGGCTGAAGATCTCAAGCCTGAGCCTACAGCTGCTAATGAAGATCAATCGACGCTGGCCGATGTGATTCTTGCGGCTGATAAATTGTATCAGTGCATGGTGGATATGTCGTGTGACAAGCAGGTGCTGGAAGCGCTTGATAATCAGCATCAGCTGGATGCGGTGCGCGATGTGGATATGGGCGGTGGCAAGGTGAATAATCGCTTGGCTGCCGTGGTGGCTACCGACCTGATCAAATGCTTCGAAGGCTTGGGCCATAAAGCGGATATGTCGACCGACGAGGGAAGGGCAATCGGCTTGCTGCTGTCGCGATTAGTTGTTTCGGATAATGCCGTGTGGAACAATGAGATGCTAATGCGCCAACCTGAAGGTGGCGCTGTGCTTAAGAATGCATATGATTTGTTCAAAAAGAATATTCATGTGCAATTTGATCCTGAACGATTCTTGCTGATAGAGCTCTTGCGACATGAAGGCGTGGACGAGGAGACTGTGAATCGCTGGGCTGTGCTGCTGTACAGATACGCCATGATGATTGCCAAGGTGGATGGCTATCTGTCTGACACCGAGCAAAAATGGCTGTCGAATATATTGAGCTTTACCAAGAATGGCTCGGTGAATACCACCAAGTATAAGACCACGACAAAGCAGGTGGCACTTCCCAAGGATGTTGATGCCCTGTTTGCTGAAGTGGCAAGATATGTGGTTTCATCAAATGTTGCCTCGACGTCGGAAATTCAGAGAAGATATGTCATAGGCTATAGCCGGGCCGGAAGAATAATGGATCAGCTGGAGCAGGCCGGTGTCGTTGGCCCTGCAAACGGAGGAAAACCGCGAGCAATTATAATGAGCGCCGACGAGTTGGATAAACTTTTGAATAATGGCAGCGCCACAGTGGAATCTATTGAAGAAGTAACCACGAATGAAGAAACGCCTGAGCAAACAAATCCCACACGGAAAGTAAATAGCAAAGTGATTACAAATCCGATGACCGAATTGGAAAATTTGATCGGCCTTGAAAGCGTAAAGACTGAGATTAATAATATCTACAATCTTGTAAAGGTGCAGAAAGTGCGCGCATCTAAGGGCCTGAGCGCTCCCGATATTTCGTATCATTGTGTGTTTACGGGCAACCCTGGTACGGGCAAGACAACTGTGGCGCGATTAGTGGCGCAGATCTACAAACAGCTTGGAATTCTGAGCAAGGGCCACCTCGTGGAGACCGACCGCTCGGGATTAGTGGCCGAGTATGTGGGCCAGACGGCAGTAAAGACCAATAAAATCATAGATTCTGCGCTTGACGGAGTGTTGTTTATCGACGAGGCTTACTCGCTTGTGCAAGATGGCGGCGGCAATGACTTCGGCCTTGAGGCTATAGCCACGCTGCTGAAAAGGATGGAAGACAACCGCGACCGCTTGGTGGTGATTCTTGCGGGATATTCCGAAGAGATGAAAAAATTTATTGATTCCAATCCCGGCTTGCAATCGCGCTTCAACCGCTATATTCATTTCGATGATTATTCGGCTGATGAGCTCACGTCGATCTACAAATTTTATCTTGCAAAGTATGATTATCGCATGACCGCAGAGGCCGAGGCCGCTGTCAAGGAGCTAATGGCTCAAGTGGTGGCAAATAAGGATAAGAATTTTGGCAATGCGAGGTTTGTTCGTAATCTGTTTGAAAAGACATTGGAACGACAAGCAAAGCGCCTTGCTGCATCGTCGCTTTCCAACCTAAGCGAAGAGGCATTGGTTGAAATTACCGAGCAGGATGTAGTAGAGACAAGGTGATCATTGGAGGAAAAAAAAAGCCGATAATCAGTGATTATCGGCTTGTGCGCATGAAGGGACTCGAACCCCCACGACGTTAGTCACTAGATCCTAAGTCTAGCGCGGCTACCAATTACGCCACATGCGCTGGAATTCGTTGCAAAGGTAAGCATTTTTTTGCGCCCCTGCAAGCGATATTATGAAAAAATATCGCTTGCAGAGGTGGAATGATGCGTCATTTTATTGTGACTTTGGCCACTTGGGTGCCGGCTCGCACGATGTAGATGCCTTGGGCAAGGACGGGTGTAGCTGCGGTGCCTGAATGGACGAGAGTGCCTGCTGCGGTCCACACTTGGAATGGAGTGGCGCCATCGAGGGCGATAGAGCCGTTGGCGGTGTGGATATTTAGCTGTGGGCGCGCCTCAAGGTCGGCTACCGAGGTCATGGTGGAATCATAGTTCATCAAGGC
>CAZRCU010000177.1:0-4299 GCA_964598685.1 uncultured Bacteroides sp. | reverse complement strand
TGGGCTACCCCATGCAGATCAAGATCAACTTCCTCTGCCGCGACTCTATCCTCGCAGCTCCCCTTTGCCTTGACCTCGTGCTCCTGAGCGACCTCGCCGCTCGCGCCGGCCGTCACGGCATCCAACGCTTCCTCAGCTTCTTCCTCAAGAGCCCGATGCACGACTACACTCAAAACGAAGTGCCCGTCAACCACCTGTTCCAACAGTATGTAATGCTCAAAAACGCTATCCGCGAAATGGGCGGTTACGAAGCCGACGAAGAAATCGATTAATCTTCCCCCTAAATCATACCCCAAAAGCCGCCATGCTCCACATGGCGGCTTTTTCTTGCCCTTTTATGTCATTTTACCTTGACAAATCATCTTTTTCGCACATTTTTTCATGATTATAGCCATTATATGAGAATATTTTTATAATTTTGGCAAAGATTATTCCTAATCGATTTGTTTAACGCTTATCATGAAACATTTCTACACACTTATCAGTTGCTGCCTCGTTGCAGCCGGTGCATTTGCAATTACTCCAAGCAAAGTGCATAGAGGTGAAATGCCCACTCCACAGACCCACTTAAAAGCAACCTTTGCCGACATGTCGACAGCAGGCTCAAAAGCTAAAAAAAGCACACCCAAAGCTCTAAAAGCAAAGGTCGAAGTTGCCGACGACTCCGATGCCAATTGGGTTAGCATCGGCGCTTGTCCATATATCGAAGACATTGCCACCTGCTATTTTTGGGCCTCGTATCCCGTAATGTATAATGTCGACGTCTACCAAGACCAAAACCATCCGGGCGTGTATCGCATCGTCAACCCCTGGAAAGACTATCCATATCTCGACGCCTGCATTAAAGAAGGCGGCATTTTCGACCAAACCGAAAACAGCTACATCACCATCGACGCCACCGACCCCAACCACGTGGTGATTCCCGTGTCGCCCCTTGGATTGGGTGATGACGACGACACCACTCAGATTTGCTCTGATTATGCCATCTACGAAGAGCTCGGCCTCACCGAAGAGCAAGCTCTGGCCACAGCCGGCGTCCTGGCCGACAATGTGATTACATTCGACCAAGAAAATTCGCTTTGCTTGATCAACACCAGCATAAGCAAGAACAAAGTGTCCTACTATGATGCCAACATCTATGGCAAGTTCTCTCTGGTGCTGCCCGGCGGCGAGACTCCTGTTGTCTACGATATCGACGTTAACGTAGAAAACGGCATTTGCCCCGACAAAGACGGCAACTTCAGCATCACTGTCACAGGCGACAGCCGCATCCCCAATCTCTACTACAAGATATTCACAAGCGCCGACGACCTCTATGATGCCGACTACACCACCCTCAACACAGATGGCACCCCAATCAACATCAACGAGAAATTCGCATTAAAAGTCCCCACCACATCCGATCGCAAATTCTATGTGCTGTTTGCTCCGGCCGACATCACCGACCAAGTGCAGGAAGACAATTGCGGATACATCCAGCTCTACAATCCCGAGGGCAACGCCGCTGAATGGGAACTGCTCGGCACAGCCGACATGACCGAAGGTCTTATCTCAGGCCTGTTCAACAACGTTGAGCCCGAGACCTACGAAGTGACCGTAGAGAAAAGCACGACCGAATCCGGACTGTTGCGCATCGTAAATCCCTATGAAAATTGGTCGTATGCCAAGGATTATCTCGTGGATCACGGCCACAACCACTATATCTACATCAACGCATCCGACCCCGACAACGTGATGATGATGGACGGCCCAATCGGTCTGGAACTTGGCGATTTCGGCGAAGTGGTCATCAACAGCGAGCTTTGGGATTTCGTTGAAGAATATGGCGAATGGGTTCTCGACTACATCGACGTGTTTGGCTACGAGGGTGGCAAGCTTGCCGACAATGTAATCACATTCCCCTACAGCTCCTACATTCTGATGCGCTTCACCAACTACAATAGCGAAAACTGGTACTACACCAACCTCAATAGAAATCCCGAATACGACGACGAAGCCTATGCCGCCGACCCCAACAACTACGATGTAAGCAAATACATCGACGGCGACTTCAAGCTCGACCTCACCAAAGCATTCAACGGCGTTGAAAGCATCTCGGTGGACAATTCATCCGATAGTGCCGTCTTCTACAATCTGCAAGGCGTGCGCGTGGCCAACCCCGACAACGGCATCTTTATCAAAGTTGTCAACGGCAAAGCCTCGAAAATTGCAAAATAATTGCTGACTATTCCATAAAACGTGTGCAAAGCCTCGGCCGAACCGGCCGGGGTTTTGTTTTGGTAGAAAATGCATATTATTGGCACTTTTGACATAGTGCCACCGTCTTGAGAAAATAAATTGCAATTTGCAGCCAACGTATTGAAATTTTGACTATCTTTGCCGCAGAATAACTAATTAAAAAACACCACGCAAGTCTTTTATAGGCTTTTTACCCAAAATCTGAGTATGAAACCTTTTCTCACCGTCCTATGCTGTTCACTAATGGCCGCAAGCGCATTGGCCATTAATCCGGTAAAAGCTCACCAAAATGAGCTCCCGGCCCCTCACGTCAAATCAACTGTAAAGGTGGCTGGCAAATTAGGAGCCTCCGCCAAGACCAAAATCGGCAAAATCAACCACGCCGACGTCCAAGAAAAAGTCGCTGCTGCCAACAATGCCGACTCTCAATGGGAAAGCATCGGCACATGCCACTATGTAGAAGACCTCGCCGCGAGCTTCTTCTATAACGCCGACCCCATCATCTACGCCGTCGAGGTGTATGAAGACAAAGCCAATCCCGGCATGTATCGCATCATGAACCCCTGGAAACACTACCCCTACATTAAAGAATGTGAAGCTGAAGGCGCCTCGTTCAACCTCTCCGACGACAGCTACATCACCATCAATGCCACCAACCCCGACCAAGTGACAATTCCAATTTCGCCCCTCGGCATGAGCGACTCCGACGGCGAAACATATTTATGCTCGTTCGACGCTATCTACGACAGATTCACCAACTTTCCCCTGGAAGAGACGCTGACCTATGCCGGCAAATTGGTTGACAACGTCATCACTTTTAGCATCGAAAAAAGCTTGGCAATACTTCAAGGCGACCAAATCTATCTCGGCAACATCCACGGCAAGTTTGAATTGGTGCTCCCGGGCGGTGAATCACCTCTTGATTACACCCTAAGCCTCGAAATCCCCGAAGTATTCTGTCCCGACACCGATGGCGACTACCACGTAACAGTCACGGGCGATTCCCGCATTTCAGGCATCTACTATCAAGCCATCACCAATATCGACGACTTCCTGTTCGACGACATATCGACAATCAACACCGTTGGCACCCCCGTCAATATCAACGAGCCCTTCGTTTTGAATGTCAACCACGTCACATCCAACAAAGTATATGTGATTTTTGCGCCGGTTGATAAAAACAACAAAGTGCAGACAGCCTATGCTATCTACACCACTTTCTACAACCCTCACTTCGCATCATCTGAATGGGTTACCCTCGGCGAGGCCGACTACACCGACGGACTATTTGCCAACCTCTTCACCACTTTTGAACCCGAAACCTTCAAAGTGACCGTCCAAAAGCACAAGACCACCCCCGGCCTTATGCGCCTTGTGAATCCTTATAAAAATTGGTCGCACTATTCTGAATATGCACTCGACCACGACCACGACCACTTCATATATCTCGACGCATCCGATCCCGACTTTGTAATCATGAAAGATGGCCCAATCGGCGTGGATATCACCGGATTTGGCGAAGCTGCCGTAAATAGCAACGCCAACGTGTTCATGGAAGAATATGGCGACGTGCTCGGTGACCAAATGCACATACTCGTCTCGGCCGGCAAGCTTGAAGACGGCGTGCTCACTTTCCCCTACGATGCCTACCTGATGATGGGCTTCTCTGAATTCAATTTCGGCAACTACTACTACACCAACCTCAAAGACAACCCCAACTTCAGCGAGGAGGAATACAACACAAATCCCGATTACGAAGAAGAGCCCTACTTTGACGGCGATTTCAAGCTCGATCTCAACACCTGCGGTGTAAACAGCATCACAGTCGATCCCTCCAAGGGCGATGCCGAATACTACAATCTGCAAGGCATCCGCGTTGAAAATCCCTCTAACGGCCTTTACATCCGCAAAAGCGGCAAAAGCGTAATGAAAGTTTTCGTAAAATAAAAAATACCTTGAGCATAATTTAAGGGGCCGCGCCACAACTCAAAATGGCGCAGCCCCTTTTTCAAACTACGACTATTTGCGCTACACGACAACCGCATCACGCGAAATCTCGGA
>CAZRCU010000176.1:0-4315 GCA_964598685.1 uncultured Bacteroides sp. | reverse complement strand
TCTTCGCCACCAACCACTTCTACCACGCCCCCACCGGCCCGTGGTACACCTTCGACGTATTCGACTCCGACACCTCAGCCGAGATCGTCTACAACATGCTGCGCGAAATCAACGACAAACTTCCTCCTTACCGACCACCCGTCCGAAGGATACCCCTCGCCCAAACCGTCCCAATTGAGAAATCCCGACCACCCATCGAGCCGCCCGACGAAGAAATGGTCATAGACATTCGAGACCTCTACGTCAGCAGCTGGTAAGCGGCAAGCTACCCGCCGCACTTCAAACCTCCGCACCGGCAGCGGCCACCGCGGAGAATCCAACCGGTAGCAATCGCACATTGACATTTTGGAAAAATATTGGAAGCACATCCATCGCCGTAGCCCTACAAATTGGTGGATTGGGGATTTTTTGTAAATTTGCAGATTGTAAATTATGAGCAAATAATGCGAGTTGTATTTATCAATAAATCGGATTTGCGAGGTGGGGCGGCTGTAGTGACGTATCGCCTAATGAATGCGCTGCGCGAGCTTGGCGTGGATGCCAAGTTGCTGGTGACGGAAAAGTTGTCGGATTCGCCTTATGTAGAGGTGGCGGCGGGGCGCGTTGCAATTCAAAGCCGATTTTTATTGGAACGGCTCAAGATTTTCCTGGCCAACGGTCTGAACCGCTCTACCCTATTCAAAATCGACGCGGGCGCTTTTGGCTTGCCATTGGCATCACATCCATTGGTGAAAGAGGCCGACGTGGTGTGCCTGAATTGGATAAATCAAGGAGTGTTGTCGCTGGGCGGCATCAAGGATATAGCCGACTCGGGCAAACCGATTGTGTGGACTTTGCATGATTTGTGGCCGATGACCGGCGTGTGCCACTTGCCGGGCAATTGTCGGGAATATACTGATAGCTGCCGCAACTGCCATTTTATGAAATCGCCATTGTCAAATGCCACATGGCGGCGCAAGCGCGACCTATATAATAATGTGGCGATGCAATTTGTGGCCGTGAGCCATTGGGTGGAGAGTCAATGCCGCGAATCGTCGCTGCTGCGAGATGCACGGATAGCGGTGGTGCCAAACGCATTTCCGATTGACGAGCGTATGGCCGCCGGCGAGCCGAGTGATAAGATTCGCATAGTGATGGGCGCTGCACGGCTTGACGACACTGTGAAGGGGTTCCCCACCCTGATAGCTACATGCCGCTATTTAGCCGAGCATTATCCCGAGCTTGCCGACAAGCTGCAACTAATCACCTATGGCGGCATCAAAAACGAGCAATTATTTGATGAAATCGCCATCGAGCACAAGCATCTTGGCATGGTGCACGGCGAGGACGCTCTGCGCAGCATTTACGCCAACGCCGACATCGTGATTTCGACGTCGCACTATGAAACATTTGGCGCCACATTGGTGGAAGGTCAGGCTCAAGGCTGCATACCGGTGGCATTTGACCACGGTGGCCAGAGCGACATAATCCGACATAACGAGACGGGATTTTTGGCGCAATATGATGCCGACATCAACATTGCGTCGGCGCGGCTGGCCCACTGCGTGCGGCTGGCGTGCGAGCAAATTTCGCCTGAAATGCGCCAAAGATTGCATGATGCCGCTTACAGCAATTTCTCGGCACAAGCCGTAGCTCACAAATATTTGGAGCTCTTTGAAAAGGTAAAAAAGGATTTGCCAATTGGCAGATAATTGTTAACTTTGCAAATTGAAAACACTTAGCTATTATGAACATTTCATATAAATGGCTCAAAGACTATCTTAACTTTGAGCTCACACCCGAAGAACTGTCGGCCGCACTTACATCAATTGGTCTTGAAACAGGCACAATTGAGAAGGTGGAATCGGTCAAGGGCGGTCTTCGCGGCATTGTTGTAGGCAAGGTGCTCACATGCGTGGAGCATCCCGATAGCGACCACCTGCACATCACCACCGTAGACCTGGGCGACGGCGCAGCCACACAGATTGTGTGCGGTGCACCGAATGTAGCGGCCGGCCAAACCGTAGTAGTGGCCACAGTGGGCACAACTCTCTACGACGGTGACAAAGAGTTTAAAATCAAAAAATCAAAGATACGTGGCGTAGAGTCTTTCGGCATGATTTGCGCGGAAGATGAGATTGGCGTGGGCACGTCGCACGACGGCATTATGGTGATCGACGACAGCGTGGCTGCCGGCACCCCCGCCGCAGAATATTTCAAGCTGTCGGACGACTATGTGCTTGAAGTGGACCTTACGCCCAACCGCATCGACGCAGCCTCGCACTATGGCGTGGCTCGCGACTTGGCGGCTTATCTCAACTGCCACTCCACCGAGGCAACCAATCTGCATTTGCCCGACGTGTCGTCGTTTAAAGTTGACGATGCTGCCGGCAAGGCCGTAGAGGTGAAGGTGGAGAGCCCCGAGGTGTGCACACGCTATTGCGGCCTCACCATCACCGGCGTGAAGGTGGCCGAGAGCCCCGATTGGCTCAAGGATCGCCTGAATATCATTGGTCTGCGCCCCATCAACAATGTGGTGGACATCACCAATTATGTGCTGCATTCGGTGGGCCAACCGCTCCACTGCTTTGACCGCGCAAAGATTGCAGGCGACAAGGTGGTAGTGCGCAACGGTCTCTCGTCGAAGTTTACCACCTTGGACGAGGTGGAACGTACTCTCGACCCCGCCGACCTGATGATTTGCAACGAAAACGAGCCAATGTGCATCGCCGGCGTATTTGGCGGCCTTGACTCGGGCGTGACAGAAAGCGCCACTTCTATCTTCCTTGAAAGCGCTTGCTTCAATCCCACATCAGTGCGCAAGACAGCACGTCGCCACGGATTGTCGACCGACTCATCGTTCCGCTTTGAGCGCGGTGTCGACCCCAACGGCTGTATGTATGCTCTGAAGCTGGCCGCAGTGCTGGTGAAAGAACTGGCCGGCGGCACAATCGTGGGCGAGCCTGTGGACATCTACCCGAGCGTGGTAGAGCCCTACAAGGTGGAGCTTAGCTATGGCGAGATTGCTCGTCTGCTTGGCGAAGCGCTGCCCGCAGAAAAGGTGGATTCAATCCTTGCCTCACTTGAAATTAAAATTGATGGCCGCACCGATGCCGATGGCGGCACATTGCAACTGTCTGTGCCCACCTATCGCGTGGATGTGCAGCGTCCCTGCGATGTGATTGAAGACATTCTGCGCATCTACGGCTACAACAATATCACTATTTCAGATTCATTGCACGCCACCCTGTCGCACAAGACAGCTACCGACGCACAAGACGATTTGCGCCACCTTGTGGCCGACGCCCTCACCGGTGCCGGATGGCGCGAGATTCTGAACAACTCGCTCACCGCCAAGAACTATTTCGAGCCGCTTACCACCTATCCCGCTACAGGCTGCGTGGAACTGCTCAACCCGCTGAGCCGCGATTTGAACGTGCTGCGTCGCACATTGCTGTTCGGCGGCCTCGAATCACTGGCCCACAATATCAACCGCCGCTCGCCCGACCTTGCCATGTATGAATTTGGCAACGTCTACCACATGAATCCCGAATCGGAATCTACCGAAGCCGCTCCGCTAGCTCCATATAGCGAAGGCGCTCGCCTGGCCCTGTGGCTCACCGGCAACCGCCGCAACGCATCGTGGAATCGCGCTGCCGAAGAGGCTGATTTCTATGATTTGAAGGCAGCTGTGGAATTGGTGCTCACCCGCGTAGGCCTAAGCGCCGGCGAAGTGGTGATGACCCCCACCGACCAATATTCCGACATCTATGCATCGGCACTGAGCATCGCAACTCGCTCGGGCAAGCAAATAGGCACACTGGGCGTGATTGCCAAAGACCTTGCCGCTCGCCTCGAAATCAAAGCCACTGTGTTCTTTGCAGAATTTGATTGGGACGTGGTGACCGCGCTTGCAGCCAAGCACTCCACCACATTCAGCCCGCTGCCCAAGACACAATCGGTTAAGCGCGATTTGTCGCTGCTTATCGACAAGACAGTGAGCATGGCCGACATCGAAGCCGTAGTGGCCAAGAGCGACCGCAAACTGCTGCGTGGCGTAAGCCTATTCGACGTGTATGAAGGCAAGGGACTGCCCGAAGGCAAAAAATCGTATGCAATCTCTATCACGCTGCACGACGACGAAAAGACACTAAACGATAAGGCCGTCGATGCCGTGATGGCTAAAATCATTGCCAACCTGAAAAAACAGCTTGGCGTAGAACTCCGATAATATTTACAAACCTCAATATCTCAAAATTCTAAAATGGGAAGAGCATTTGAATACCGCAAAGCCCGCAAGCTAAAACGCTGGGGCAATATGTCGCGTACATTTACC
>CAZRCU010000175.1:0-4319 GCA_964598685.1 uncultured Bacteroides sp. | reverse complement strand
TCGATATTTTGAGATTTAATCTATTTTTTACTTGCCTTTCAGCAAAGCATTATAGCGAGCGGCATCACGAATGAGATCCACCGCCGCATTGAAATCGGCATTAAGCGGATTGGTGGAGCGCACATAGATGCCCTTTTCATAAAGATCGCGTGTCATCAGACCTTTATAGACAGCCAAAATCAGGTCGCGCGAGGTGTTCCACTGCTCCTCGTTGTAGGCGACGCCGGCTTGTGTGCCACGGTCGATAATTTGCTTCACATCCTCGTCGGTGGGCACATATTTCTTGGCAAAAATCTCCTCATTGGGATAAGTGCGCAGCAGCGCCTTGCGATTAGCCTCGATATTGGCAATTACATATTTCATAATGGCTCCTTTGGCCACGAGGTCGCGATAATATGGGGTGTAGCTGGATGTGTCAACAGGCACAAACACATCTGGCATGATGCCACCGCCGCCATACACGGTGCGGCCGTTGCGCAAAGTGTGGTACACCTGGGTGGTGTCGAGCTTGATTGAATCCACATGCCACAATTCGCCGCTATTGTAGCGATTTAGCAAATCGAGCTGATATTCGTCGCCTTTGCCTTTCTCGTAGGGCTTTTGAATACAGCGGCCCGAGGGGGTGTAGTAGCGCGAAGTGGTGAGGCGAATCATCGAGCCGTCGGGAAACGGGAACGGACGCTGCACAAGGCCCTTGCCAAATGTGCGACGGCCCACAATCAGGCCGCGGTCGTTGTCCTGGATTGCGCCCGACAAGATTTCCGAGGCCGAGGCCGAATATTGGTCCACCATAATCACAAGGCGGTCAATTGGCAATTGGCCGGTGGTCTCCACATTAAGATACGACGACGGCGAGTGCAAGCCGCGAGTGTACACCACCGGGTCGCCCGCATGCAGAAATTCCGATGCAAGGTTATAGGCCGAGCCCAGATAGCCGCCGCCATTATTGCCGAGGTCGATAATAAGGTGGCGCATGCCGTGGCGCACCAGCGAATCTGCTGCTTCATACACCTCGTCGGCCGTAGCTTCGGCGAAACGCGACACAGAGATGTAGCCGATAGAATCGTCCACCATATAGGCTGCATCTACGCTATAAATGGGTATATCGTCGCGCACGAGCACGAAATCAATCAAATCCTTCTCGCCGTTGCGCTTCACTTTCACATTGACCACCGAACCTTTGGGGCCGCGCAGAGTCTTGAGCACCTGGCGGTTGGTGATTTTCTTGCCGGCAATCACAGTGTCGTTAGCCGAGATGATGCGGTCGCCCGGGCGAATGCCCATTTTCTCCGACGGGCCGCCGGACGTGGTTTGAATCACATACACAGTGTCTTCCACAATATTAAATTGGATGCCGATGCCGCTGAATTTGCCTTCAAGCGGCTGATTGAGTTCCTCGGTCTCCGACGGTGTCGTATAGGACGAGTGAGGGTCGAGTGTTCGCAGCATTGCCACGATAGCCTCGTCCACGATTGTATCGGGGTTGACTGTTTCTACATAATAATTGTTGATAAGCGCAGCGGCCAATCTCAATTTTTGGTCGGGAGAAATTGAGTTGTCCTCATTTTTAGCGCTAAGCACAGCAGCCATAGTGGCCGCAATCAATATCAGGGTTAGTGCAAATTTCTTCATCAGGTGAAAATAATTTAGGGGATTTTCGGCAGAAATTCCGACACGTCGCGGCCATAAGCCTTAAGCTCACGCACCACCGACGAGCTGATAGCCGAATATTCCGGCAAGCTATATAATAAAACGGTTTCCACGCCGGATAGTTGGCGATTCATATCAGCCATATCTCGCTCGTATTCAAAATCTTTCACAGAGCGCACTCCGCGCAGCAGCCACTTGGCGCCAAGGCGCTTGGCCAAATCCACTGTGAGCTCGTTGCTGTAGGCAACCACCTCAACTCGCGGCTCATTGGCATAAACGGCGCGAATGGCTTCCAATCGAGCCTCGACGTCGGCATCGGCTTTGGCAGCATTTATACCAACTGCCACCACGATGCGATCGAAAAGGCCCAGTGCACGCTCCACCACAGAGGCGTGGCCGATTGTGAAGGGGTTAAACGAGCCGGCAAACAAGGCCTTGCGAGCTCCATTAGGAGATATTTGTGTCATCTTCGATTACCAGATTATCAATAATGAAGTTTTGGCGCTCCATGGTGTTTTTTCCCATGTAAAATTCCATAAGGCTGTCGGCACCGTCCTCTTTGCGCAGTGTCACGCGGTCCAAGCGCATATCGGGGCCGATGAAATTGCGAAATTCCTCAGGCGATATTTCACCAAGACCTTTGAATCGTGTGATTTCGGCATGTTCGCCCATGCGCTCAATGGCTGCGATTCGCTCCTCGTCGGTGTAGCAATACACGGTGTCGTCGTCCTTCTTACCTTTTCCCGAGCGCTTGGATGTGAGGCGATTGCGCACACGGAATAGCGGCGTTTGCAACACATACACGTGGCCTTTTTTGATTAGGTCGGGGAAGAATTGCAAGAAGAATGTCACCAACAGCAAGCGGATGTGCATGCCGTCGACATCGGCATCAGTGGCGATAATCACATTGTTATAGCGCAGAGCGTCGATTCCCTCCTCAATATTAAGGGCCGCCTGCAACAGGTTGAATTCCTCGTTTTCGTAGAGCACCTTTTTGGTCACGCCATAGGTGTTGAGCGGCTTACCGCGCAGCATAAACACTGCCTGAGTGTCGACATCGCGCACCTTTGTGATCGAGCCTCCGGCCGAGTCGCCCTCGGTGAGGAAAATCGACGATGCCAATTTCTTTTCTTCCGAGCCGCGGACGTCGCTCAAGTGGATATTGCAATCTATCAGCTTGCGATTGTGCAAGCTCACCTTTTTGGCCTTTTCTCGGGCCAACTTCGACACGCCGGCCATGGCTTTGCGATCGCGCTCGCTCTCCTGCACTTTGTGCAGAATCACATCGGCCACGGCAAGATCGCGGTGCAAATAATCATCAAGCTCTTTCTTTATAAAGGTGCCGATAAATTTTGCCACGGTGGGACCTTCGGGGCCCATATCGCGCGAGCCCAGCTTGGTTTTGGTCTGCGACTCAAACACAGGTTCTTCCACCTTGATGGCCACAGCTGCCACCATACCATTGCGAATATCGGAATATTCAAAGTTGCGGCCGAAATATTCCTTGAATGTGCGGCTCACGGCCTCTTTGAAAGCTGTGAGGTGAGTGCCGCCCTGGGTGGTGTGCTGGCCATTGACAAATGAATAATATTCCTCGCCGTATTGGTTGGCATGAGTGATTGCCACCTCAATATCATCACCCTTGAGATGGATGATTGGATAGAGGGGCTCCTGAGTCATATTGTGCTTTAGCAAATCGAGCAAGCCGTGGCGCGACACAAATGGCTTGCCATTATACACAATCTTGAGGCCGGTGTTCAGAAATGTGTAGTTCTTAAGCAGCGGCTCAATAAATTCGTCGCGATATGCATATTCATGGAAAATCGACTCGTCG
The DNA here is from genome assembly GCA_964598685.1 of uncultured Bacteroides sp. Classification (GTDB taxonomy): domain Bacteria; phylum Bacteroidota; class Bacteroidia; order Bacteroidales; family Muribaculaceae; genus CAG-873. The sequence continues at coordinate 835 of CAZRCU010000175.1, read as the reverse complement.
GGAATAAAGCGCACATAGGTGCCGTTGGGCTCGTCGGTGGGCAGGATATCCGTCTCCTCAATGAGCGTGCCCATAGTGAAGCGGGCCGTTTTGCCATGGCCGTCGCGCACCGAGCGAATATCAAATTCTGTGGAAAGAGCGTTGACAGCTTTGATGCCCACGCCGTTCAGGCCCACAGATTTCTTAAAAGCCTTGGAATCATACTTGCCGCCGGTGTTCATTTTCGAGGCAACATCCACCAGCTTGCCAAGAGGCACGCCGCGGCCAAAGTCGCGCACGGTGACGGTGCCGCCTTCGTCTACGGTGACGGTGATTTGCTTGCCAAATCCCATCATATACTCATCAACGGCATTGTCGAGCACCTCTTTCAGCAACACATATATACCATCATCGCTGCCGGTGCCATCGCCAAGCTTGCCGATGTACATGCCCGGGCGACGGCGGATATGCTCCTTCCAGTCGAGGGTTTGTATCTCTTCTTCCGTATAATTAACATCTGACACTTGCGGCTCTTGCGCAGCGTCGAAATCCAGTTCATTTTCCATGATATGCAAAGATACGAATTTTTATTAAAATTAGAACCTGAAACGTGAAAATCCGCCTAACAGCAAGGCCCACGCCAGGCAATTTCTCCACGATTTTGGAGAAAAAGCACAAATTTGCAGAAATCTCAAAAAAAATTCCCGAAATATTTGCATGGAATAAAAATTAGGCTTAACTTTGCACTCGCAATCGGGAAACAACCGATAGCTCTCCTACCAGGATTAGAGAATCCAAAATATGGTGTGGTAGTTCAGCTGGTTAGAATACCTGCCTGTCACGCAGGGGGTCGCGG
>CAZRCU010000174.1:0-4319 GCA_964598685.1 uncultured Bacteroides sp. | reverse complement strand
GTGTTGGAATTAACGTTTCGGTGGGGTGGTGCATAATTCAATATTTATTATTACCTTTGTGTTGCAACACGAATGCACGAAATCTAATACTATTTTCTGAAATTGCAATGACACAGCGCTTCGTAATAAGTCTTTTCATATTGCTGCTGATGGTGAGCTGTTTTAAACATGGGCAGGACTCACGATTGGAAGGCGTGGCGGCTTTAGCCGAAAGCTCGCCTGCCGAGGCATTGGATTCTCTTAACGCTATCTCCTACACATCGTTGTCGGATAGAGACCGACATTTTTACGACTTTCTGTCGGTGAAAGTTTCCGACAAGGCCTATATCGCCCACACTTCCGACAGCTTGATATTAAAGGTGATTGATTATGAGTCGAAACATCATAACACCGGCCGATATGCCGAGGCTTTATATTATGGAGGCCGTGTTTACAGCGATTTAGGCGACTACCCTACCGCGATAAATTATTTTCAAGAGGCATTGGATAATATTTCTGACAAGGAACCTCAAAACATTCGGCTTAAAAGCTGCGTTCTGAGTCAATTGGCTCGCAGATTAAACCGTGTTAGATTGTATTCGCAAGCCGTCCCATACCTTGAAATGGCGCTGCATATTGATTCTATATTGTGCGACACATTCAATATCGCCTATGATCAGGAGCTGTTAGGGGCAATCTATCTGCATCAAGATAGCACGGCCCTTGCATCGAAGCACTTTGCCGACGCTAAGGCTTGGGCACAAATGCTGTCGGAAGAAGATGTGGCACACATGCAGATGTATCAGGCGGCAATTGCGCTTAGAGAAGGCGACACCGCGTCGGCCTTATCGCTAATTCGCGACATCCCTGACAAAGTGAGACCGCTACAGCGCGACATCGCGCTGGCATACTCTACCGACATCTATCGTGCCGCAGGCAAATACGATAGCGCCTATGTGTTTGCCGACAAGTTGATTCACAGCCCTTATGAAGGCAACATCCAGAGCGGATACAGCGCACTGTTTTCGCCGGAATTACGCCGCATGATTCCTCACGACTCAATCTTTGGATATATAAACGGATTTCACCGTGCGGTGGAGGATGATTACAACAAGCTGGAATCGCAGCAAATAGTGGATCAAATTTCATCATATAATTACTCTCTGCAACAGCGCGAACGGCAAAAAGCCGAAAGCACCAAGAATCGCTATATAATAGCGTCGATGGCGTTAAGCTTGGTGATTGTGGTGCTATTATCCATAATCCTCTTCATCCTGTATAAGCGCAAGAGCCTGCTGCTCGAGCTAAATTCCACGATACTTGAACTTGAGAGCATTCAAAGTTCGTTAAACAAGGCTAGAGCTGATGAGCCTCAGGGCGAAAATCGGTTGATAGATTCCAACAGCGTGGCCGACCTGAGAGGGCGATTAAAAGCGCAGCTCAAGAATATTGCTACTCAGACTGAATGTCAGCGCCCGATACCGCCGACAATATTAGAGTCCGACGTGTATAAGCAATTGCAAATGTATATCGCCAACGGTAAGACGATTCCTGAAAAAAGCCCTATATGGGAAAGCTTGGAATCGTTGGTGATCTCCAGCTCGCCATCCTTCAAGAGAAATCTTCAGCTGCTGGTGGGCAATAGCTTAAAACAGCAAGACTATAGGACGGTGCTCCTAATCAAGTGTGGCATCTCGCCCGGGGAGCTCACCATCCTGCTGGGCCGCACAAAGGGCACAATCTCATATCGCAGAAAGCATATTTGCGAAATCATATTAGGCGAGCGAATTGATGCTACGTTGATAAATAGTCTAATATATTATATATAAGCAATCTACCCGCTTGCGAAGCGGATTTAAGAGTGTGCGAAATCCATTTTTCGCACACTTTTCGCACATATATATGGTTTGATTTATGCCGGCGTTGCTAACTTTGGTTTGCGAAAGCATTGTTATCAATTAAAAACCTCAATTATCTTACCGAAGTGAAAATGCATAAAAAAGTAGTATTATTGCCGATGATAGCATTATGCATGCTATCAGCCCGGGCATACAACATAACCGGTCGCATTATAGATGACCAACTTAAAAAGCCACTGCATGGGGCCGTGTTTTTGGCCAGAAACGCCGAGGGGCGCGTGGTGGTGGGCATTCAAGCCGATCAATCCGGACGGTTCACATCGTGCGATGTCTCGGACAGCCTGCTGAGAGTGGAAGTGTACTACAACGAGAACTATGACACCCTGAAAATGACGCTCAGCGGAGTGCCGGAAGGGTTGACCGATATAGGGGATTTAGCCCTGAAACGTGCGTCGGTGCAATTAAATGAAGTGACGGTGTCGGCATCGGCCAAGCCGGTTCAGACGCCCGATAAATATATCGTGTATCCATCTCAGCGCGATTTGTCGCAGAATGCATCGTCGATAAATCTGCTGGAGAATATGCAATATAGCTTGCCCGGGCTTAAAGTTGTCGAGAGCCTCAATCAGGTGTCGGTGAATGGATTGGCGCCCGAATACATGATCAACGGCAGAAAGGTGTCGCTGTCGCGTGTGCTTGGGCTTAATAATGCTAATATTCAGCGCATTGAGTATTACGATAATCCGCAAATGCGGTTTGGCGACCGTCCGGCTATTAATTTTATACTTAAGCCGAGAGCCGATGGCGGCTCGTTCATCGCCAATATCAATTCGGCTGTTACCACCGATAATATCGGCGGAAATATAGGCATAACCTACTATAAGGGCAAATCTGAATGGAATATCAATTATGATATTTCACATCGCAACTACGGCGACCGCCGAGTGGGCCAGGCCGAGCATTTCATTGGCGGCGAGTCGGCCAATATTACGCGTGTGTCGGAAGGCCTGCCGGGAAAGTTTGCCTACACCAACAATAATCTTGTGCTGGACTACACTTTCAAGCCCGCAGAGCAAACGCTCTTATCGTTTGATATATCGGGAAATCTTTATAATCAGCGCTTAAATGATGTGGCCGAATTATCGCAGTATTACAATGATGACGCCACATCAGCGCAGACCGACACCCGGCGCAGCGCAAAGTTGAAAAGTCCCACATGCGATATCTATTTTCAGCAAAAATTTCATAGCAACCAGACTATCGAGGTGAATGCGTTTGGCGTGTACTACGATGGCAAATTCACACGTGATTACACCAACGGCCTCGAAAGCACGATCATCAACACCATTACCGACAACGAATCGTGGCGCGTGGGCGGAGAGGCAAAATACAGCATCAGATTCAACAACCACACCGCCTATTTTGGCTTGTCGGATAGCTATAATCGCGCCTTAACCAACCTCGTTGAAAATGAAGTGCCCGAAAACAGTCGCATCGGGATTAACAACCTGTTTGCCTATGGGCAGCTGTCGGGCCGACTGTTTAATAAATTGACCTACAATGGAAGCGTCGGAGTAAAAGAATTTGAATCGACAAACGGGGTAGAGCGCAAGAATGCCATCCGCGCAAAGGGTTCGCTGTATCTCACATATAATGTGACAAATCCGTTTTCGCTATCATATATGCTGCTCTACGACCCGTCTATGCCCGGAACCGAAAGCCAAAGCACTATTATTCAAAGCGTAAACGACTATTTGCTACGAACCGGCAACGTAGACATCAAGCCGTCGACTTTGTTCAAAAACCAAGTTAGAGCACAGTATTACGGCAAGAGCTTTGTGAGTTTGTTGACGGTGGGCTACAGCAGGACTTTCAATCCTATCTATTATGACTACACCTATATCTCAGATCCACAAAGTCAGTACAATAATAAATTCTTGGGGAAAAGCGAAAACGGCAAATACAACAGCGCATTCTGCATAGAAGGCGAATTTGTCTACCGCAATCTATTCAATCATCTTAATATAGGCGTAAATGGCGGATGGTGCGACTATTCCTTGAAGCGCACGAATTGGAGCGACTCATATAGCTTTGGGTTTGGGAGCATTTATGCTGCCTTATCTTTCTCGGATTTTACACTGTCGACGCAATACACCTTATATCCGTTTTATTCCCTGTCGGGCAACACATTTAGCCGTCCGGAGCGATGGAACAGCATTACGGCTCAATACAAATATCGCAACTGGTTTTTCAGAGCTACGGCCGTGAATCCGTTCACAAAGCGCGGTAGCCTATACCACTCGTGGGCGAATACGCCGGCCTACACCACCGAAGAATGGGTGGATATTCATAATTGCGCAAATATGATACTTTTAAGCGCCACCTACCGCTTTAATTTCGGCAACTCGATGAGCAAAAATAATCGAACCATCAAGAATAGCGGAGTAGACACCGGAATGGATATGAATTTATAAGGGGGAG
>CAZRCU010000173.1:0-4340 GCA_964598685.1 uncultured Bacteroides sp. | reverse complement strand
CATTTTCTATGATATACAAGGCATTTTCAAAATAAAAAATATATGTTATACAACAGCAACGGCTGTCGGCGAAATATTTTGGCGTTTTGAGGAAAAGTGTGTAATTTTACCTCACCTTAAACCTACTACAATTTCGCTATGAAACTGATGTTGCCTCCTCGCATTGATAATAGCCGCGAATCGCTGGATTGCGACTCGCAGAGCTTGCTTATCATTGGTGCCAACGGCGCCGGCAAAACTCGCTTCACCCACTATATTGTGGAGGAGCTGAAGGATGTGGCGGTGGAAGTGTCGGCCATTCCGGCTATCTACGACAACTCCGACTGCGACCGGCTGCCCATGTCGATCGACTCGCTCTATGCTGCCGCGGCCGAAAAGTCGCCCCTGATGCGTGCCGACAACGTGAGCCGTTTGCAGCGCCTTGTGGCCCTGCTAATCTACGAGGAGGTGGTGAATCTGATTTCCTACAAAGTAAGCAACAACGGCCGGCCGTGCGCGCAGGCCCAATTCCCCACCTCGCGCCTCGACCGCGTGATTGCCCTTTGGCAAGAACTGTTTCCCAACAACCACGTGCTAATCGAAGGCGGCCGACTGCTGTTCTCGCGCGACATCGACACCACCGCCTATTCATCGCTCAAGCTGTCGCACGGCGAAAAAGCCGTGCTCTACTATATCGGAGCCGTGATGATGGCCCCTAAAGACGGCGTGATATTTGTCGACGACCCCACCGCTCTGCTTCACCCCTCGCTGGCCCCGCAGCTGTGGAGCCGCCTCGAGGCCGAGCGCAACGACTGCAAATTCATCTACACCACCCACGACCTCGACTTTGCATCCTCGCGAGCCCTGTCGCGCGTGATTTGGGTGAAAAGCTACGACGCCGAATCCACCGCCTGGGACTACAGCATCATCCCATCCGACTCGGGCCTCAGCGACGACATCTACCTGGCCGTGATGGGCTCGCGCAAACCCGTGATTTTTATCGAGGGCGACGACACCCACTCGATCGACTCCAAGCTGTATCCGCTAATTTTCCCCAACCACACCATCAAGGCCCTTGGCAGCTGCAACAAGGTGATTGAGGCCGTGAGAACATTCAACGATCTATCCTCGTTTCACCACCTCGACAGCTATGGCATCGTCGACCGCGACCGCCGCGACGCCGGCGAGGTGCAATATCTCAATCGCAAGCGCATCCTGGTGCCCGGCGTGGCCGAGGTGGAAAATCTGCTCATGATTGAAGACGTGATTAAGGCCGTGGCCCACCATCACCACCGCGACGAGGAGCAAGCCTTTGCCCGCGTGAAAAAGTCGATTCTCGACATGTTTAAGAGCGATTTGCGCGCCCAGGCCCTTGAGCACACCCGCCACCGCATCAAGCGCGCCGTGGAATATCGCATCGACGGCCGGTTCACCTCAATCACAGGCCTCGAAGAGCACATGCACAATCTCGTGGACAATCTGAATCCGCGCGGACTCTACGAAAAGCTATGCCAAGAATTTCACGGCTATCTTGCCAACGGCGACTACATGGCAATCCTGCGCGTCTACAATCGCAAATCAATGATTCCGGGCAGCAATGTGTCGCAACTGTGCGGCGTGGGCGACGGCAAAGACGGCTATGTCAACGACATCATTAAAATCTTGAAATCGCGCTCGGCCGACGCCATCCGCATACGCCGCGCAATGCGTGCCACATTTGGCCTCGGCGACGACGACATGAAAGTGCCCACCGCCGATCCCGCCGCAATGTGAGATTTTTTTGGTGGTTTGCAAAATTGTTTTTAAATTAGCGCCGCGCAAGCTTTTGCGCCACACTATAAATACTTTATACCTTAAAAACCATAAAAAACTTACGTCATTATGATTATCGGCGTTCCCAAAGAAATTAAGAACAATGAGAACCGCGTGGGCCTCACCCCGGCCGGCGCCAAAGAGCTCATTGCCCACGGCCACAAAGTGTATGTACAGCAATCGGCAGGCTGCCGCAGCGGCTTCCCCGACGAAGACTATATCGAGGCCGGTGCTTCAATCCTCAACTCTATCGACGAGGTGTATGCCATCGCCGACATGATCGTAAAAGTGAAAGAACCTATCGAGCCGGAATACAAGCTCGTGAAGAAAGGCCAACTGCTTTTCACCTATTTCCACTTTGCCTCTGACAAAGCCCTCACCGACGCAATGCTGGCCTCAGGCGCCACATGTATCGCCTATGAAACCGTGCGCGACACTCGCGGCACCCTACCCCTGCTAATCCCCATGAGCGAAGTTGCCGGCCGTATGTCGGTGCAAGAAGGCGCTCGCTTCCTTGAACGCCCCCAAGGCGGCAAGGGCATCCTGATGGGCGGTGTGCCGGGCGTCAAGCCGGCCAAAGTGCTCATCCTGGGCGGCGGCGTAGTAGGCCGCAACGCTGCAATGATGGCCGCAGGCCTTGGTGCCGATGTCACAATCACCGATATTTCGCTCCCCACCCTGCGCCATATCGCCGAGATTATGCCCGCCAACGTGAAGACCCTCTACTCTTCGCGCCACAATATCGAGCAAGAGCTCCCCACCACCGACCTCGTTATCGGTTCTGTCCTTATCCCGGGTGCCAAGACTCCTCACCTCGTCACAGCCGACATGCTCAAGCTCATGAAACCCGGCACAGTGATGGTCGACGTAGCTATTGATCAAGGCGGCTGCTTCGAAACCTCTCACCCCACCACCCACTCCGACCCCGTCTACACCCTTGAAGGAATCGTTCACTATGCCGTGGCCAACATCCCCGGCGCAGTGCCCTTCACATCCACTCTCGCCCTCACCAACGCCACTCTGCCCTATGCTCTGCGCCTTGCCGACAAAGGCTGGGTGGAAGCTTGCAAAGCCGATGCCGGCCTCGCCGAAGGCGTCAACATCGTCGACGGCAAGGTCTACTTCAAAGGCGTGGCCGAAGCCTGGGGCCTGGAATATCACAAACTCTGCCTTTAATTTATCTATAAACAATATTTCTTGCATAAGCCTCGGGGAATCTCCGAGGCTTATTTTTTTCCACAAATCCCAATTCCTCACAGAAAAACATTATATTTGCAGTAAATTCAAAGTAAAATTTGAAAATATACGTCAGTCATGTCAGAACAAGAACGTTTAGACCTTAGAGCAAAGTTAAGCCAAGGTTTGAAAGCCTCATTTGAGTCAATGCTTCGCAAAAAGGCTCTGCTTGACGAAACTGTTATCATCACTGATGGCGCCGGCAATCCCATAGAAGTGTCGGCAAAGGAAGTCCTCGCCGAATATCTCGCCGAGGAAAAGTAGAAGCAAATATGGAGAAATACGACGAATTAGAGCAATATATCCGCAGTCAAGAGCCTGATACAAAAGAGCGTGCTGCGATGTGGCAAACGGCTATCGGCATGCAGAAAGTCGACGGTCTCTCCGTGTCACACTACCTGGTTGATACCGCCCAAAAACATATCGAAAAACAGGTCGACATCAACGAGGCCAAGACACTGATTGCCGAATATTATCAGACTGCCGACCGACGAGCAGTGATTGCCAACGACGAGGAAGCCGACAAATCCACAGTGAACATTGTGCAAGTGCTTTCAGAGCAGGCATTCTCACTATCCGTCGAAGGGCTTGCGGGGCTGCATCGTCGTATCTTCCAAGGCATTTTCAAACACGCCGGAGAGTTTCGCAATTACAACATCACAAAAAAGGAGTGGGTGCTTGCCGGCGACACAGTGATATATGGCCCGTGTGAAGACCTCCGACCCACCTTGCAATACGACTTCGACCAAGAAAAACGTTTCAAGTATAAAGGCCTTGCCATGGATGCCGCCATTGAGCACTTTGCGACATTCATAGCCGGACTGTGGCAGATACACCCCTTTGCCGAGGGAAACACTCGCACCACCGCTGTGTTTGCCATCAAATACCTGCGCACACTCGGTTTGCAGGTAGAGAACGACATGTTTAAGGAGCACTCTTGGTATTTTCGCAACGCCCTTGTACGCGCCAACTATCGCAACATGCCCAAAGGCATTGACCCCGACACGAGCTACTTGATACTCTTCTTCCGCAACCTGCTGCTTGGCGAAAACAACGTCCTTAAAAATCGCGACCTGCACATTTGCGCTGACGAATTACCGCCAACGTGTCTATAATTTCTAATAACTAAACAACCAAACAAAAATGACCGTTCTACAAATCATTCACACAGCATTCTTTGTGATTTTCGGAATAGTTCAATTGTGTGAAGTTAAAGGCACAAAGAACCCCCAAAAATACATCAACCTTTTCACCGGTATTCTTTCACTGCTGATAGCCATCTACGACATCCTGACATTAGCTCTCGGAATAAC
>CAZRCU010000172.1:0-4390 GCA_964598685.1 uncultured Bacteroides sp. | reverse complement strand
TTCGATGTATTTGGCGATGTTGTTGCCGTCGTTGATGTTTCGGATAATGTGGTCGTGGTAGCGTTTTTGCCAGTCAAATTCGAGGTTGTTGCGTCGGGCAAATCGGGTGACGGCTTGTTTGAAGCCTCCGATCACCACGCCGAGAGCTTCGCGTTGCTTGGGGATTGATAGTGATTCGGAAATGGCGATGATGGCGTGGATATGGTTTGGCATAACCACAAATAGCGGCACTTCCACATAATTGTAGTGGCTTGGAATGGCGGCGAGGGCTTCTTGCGCGCATTGGCCGATTTTGGAGAAGTGCATTTCGCCGCTGTTGATGTGTCCGAAATAATGTTGTTTATCGGCTGTGCAAATGGTCACGAAGTAGTCGCCACCGGAATAGTCGTGAAATTTAGCGCGAGGCGATTTTCGGTCAAAAGTGTTGTTGTGTGATTCGTCGTTGTTGTTATTGATAATGTCCATTTGCGTAAACGATTAGTTTAGACAAAGTTATAACAATCCCGATCCGATTGCAACATTTCCGCCAAAAAATTGCGAAAAAAAAGCCGCCGCCTCGGTCGAGGCGACGACTACACGTCATAGATCGGATGGTTTTAAGTATTAAGTCTAGAACAGTGTGGGGTTATAGTTCTGACTGTGCCACTTCAACGTCGCGGCCCATCTGAATCACATTTATAAGGTTGAGGTTGGAATCAAACATCATGATGTCGGCGTCTTTGCCATATTGGATAGAGCCTTTGCGGTCGTAGACGCCCATAATGCGTGCGGGGGTCTCGGAGGCCATGCGTGCTACGTCTTCCAAGGGGATCTTGGATTTTTGCACGCAGGTGCGGATCAGGCGGTCCATGGTGGCGATAGAGCCGGCGAGGGCCGAGCGGTCGGCGAGCTTGCAGACGCCGTCTTCGATAATCACGCGGGGGTCGAAGGCTGTTTTGCTATCTGAGGCGGCGCAAGCGAGAGCGTCGGTGATAAGAGCGATATGGTCGGCGCCTTTGATTTTGTGGATCAGCTTGAGGATGATAGGTGGCACGTGGATGCCGTCGCAGATCATTTCCACGTTGATGCCGTCCTGGAGGTAGACAGCCTCGACGGTGCCGTCGTGGCGATACATGCCCTCTTTGTGCGAGGCGGTCATGGCGTCGTAGAAGTGGGTGGCGAGGCTGAAGCCGGCGCGGTAGCCGCGCTCCACGTCGTCGTAGCGGGCGGCGGTGTGGCCGAGAGCCACTACGATGCCTTTAGAGCGGAGGTAGCGGGCAAATTGCTCGGTGTTGGGGAGCTCGGGGGCGGCGTCCCAGCGCTTGATGCATTTGAATTGCTCTACGATGGGCACATATTCGTTGGGGTCGGGGATGCGGATGTTTTCGCGGAGCTGACCGCCGGCCATTTTGGGGTTGAAGTATGGGCCCTCGAGGTGCAGACCGAGCACGCCTGACATGGGGTCGAGCATAAGGCGCTCGCAGGTGACAGCGGCGTCGCAGATCATCTGCGGTGTCGACGAGGAAAGGGTGGGGAATATAGAGGTGGTGCCATGAGCACGGTGAGCTTTTACGGCAGTGGTAAAAGCCTCCTCGGTGGTCTCCATAAAGTCGCGTCCGCCGCCACCATGCACATGAATATCAATACCACCGGGCAACACGTAGGCGCCTTGAGCGTCGATAATACGGTCGGCCGTGGACAGTCGGTTGCTATGGTTGAGCACATCAAGGATGATAGTGTCTTTGATGAGCACCGAGCCATTCTCAATCCACCCGTTGGGTGTAAAGATTTTGCCGTTGAGGATTTGCGTTCTCATGTTCAGTAAATATAATCAAAAAGGATATTTAGATTTAATGTTGTATCACTGCTGCAAAGTAAATAAAAAGTTGCAACGTCGGCAAAGGTATTAAAGATAAATTATGAGATGTTAACTTATTTTCAGAATACTTGAATTTGACGTTGGCTTTTCTTGGGATGGAAATTTGACATGAGAGGGGGCGAATTTTGGGGAGAGGGCGTCGTGTCAACTTTCACGCCCAAAATTACTAAATATTTTGGTATCAGCAAAATATTTTTGAAAAGGGTGGGGTGAAGGGGCTGAAAATGGCAAGATTTGGTATTAAATAATGTTAACATGGGTTAAGGTTATGGATATTGTTGGTAACTTGCAAGTATGTTTGATAGTTGGGCATATCAATTTGATTGGATGTGGATAAAGAATGGCATATTCTTTATCTATATTGTGACGACTATCTCTATAATAGCGGTGGTGCTGTCGGAGAATCGCAATCCGGTGAAGTCGCTGGCGTGGGTCACGGTGCTGCTGTTGCTGCCGATGGTGGGCATAGTGCTGTATCTATTCTTTGGCCGCAACATTCAGAACACGCGCAAGATGTCGCGGCGCAATCGGCGGCGGCTGCGGCGGCGCGAGGCGCCCTATACGGTGGACGTGCACAACATTGGGCTGTCGGCCGAGATGGCGCAGCAGGCTGCGCTGGCCCACTCGCTCACGGGCGCATCGTTTTATGCCGGCAATGCCGTGGAGGTGTTTACCAACGGCGCCGACAAATTTGCCGCCCTGAAGCGCGATTTGGCGCAGGCCAAGCGCTATATCAATCTGGAATATTACATCTTTGAAAACGACACGATAGGCAACGAGGTGGCCGACATATTGATTGAGCGGGCCACGGCCGGCGTGAAGGTGCGCGTGATCTACGACCACGTGGGCTCGTTCACGGTGAAAAACAAGTTTTTCAAGCGCATGCGCGATGCCGGCGTGCAGGTCTACCCCTTCTTTGAGGTGACCTTCCCGCAGCTGGGCACCCACATCAATTGGCGCAACCACCGCAAAATCTGCGTGGTGGACGGCGAAATCGGCTATCTGGGCGGCATGAACGTGGCCGACCGCTACATCACCGGCGGGCGGTTTGCCTCGTGGCGCGACACGCATCTGCGGGTGTGCGGGCCGGTGGTGTCGGGGCTGCAATATGCCTTTGCCGTGGACTGGCACTATATGGGCAAGCCGATGATCACCGAGAGCGTGAACTGTCCGCCCATCGCCGGCAGCAACATCTCGGCGCAGCTGGTGACGTCGGGGCCCACGTCGCAGTGGAGCAACATCGCGCTGATGTTTCACAAGGCCATCGGCAACGCCAAGCGGCGAGTGTATATACAGACACCCTATTTCCTGCCCACGGATGCCTTGCTGAAAGACCTTATCACGGCGGCGTTGGCGCATGTCGACGTCAGGATAATGGTGCCGCGGCGCTCCGACTCGCTGCTGCTCGACTATGCCTCGGCGTCGTATATGACCGAATGTATGCGCGCGGGCGTGAAGATATATTTCTATAGCGCCGGCATGCTGCATAGCAAGATGATTATCGTCGACGACGAATTTGTGACCATCGGCTCGACCAACTTCGACTTCCGCAGCTTTGAATACAACTTTGAGGGCAACCTATTCTTCTACTCAAAGGAATTCAACGCGCGCATGCTCGAGGTGTATCGCACCGACCTCACCCACTCGGCGCGGATTATCCCGACGCAATGGCGCCGCCGGCCGCTGTGGCGCCGCGTGATTGAATCGGTGGTGAGGCTGCTCAGCCCGATTTTGTAGTGAAAATCTATGTAACACACATTATATATAATATATGTCAGACCAAAATATCGAAAAGCATCGTCAACGCTTCTGCGAAATCCTGCGCGCCACCAAGCGCGAAAATATAGAATATGTGATTGAAGACCTGGACAGCTGGGGATTCTTTGAAGCTCCGGCCTCGGCCCGCAACCACTACAACTTTCCGGGCGGATTGGCCGAGCACTCGCTCAATGTCTACGACATGGCAATGGCCATGCGCACCGCCATCATTGGCCTGCGCCCCGACGCCGAGGCCTCGCTGAAGCCCGACGCAATTGCCATCGCCGCCCTGCTGCACGATGTGTGCAAGGCCAACATCTATCGCCGCACCGTGCGCAAGCAGCGCAACGAGATTGGCGTGTGGGAAGACATCGAGGGCTATGAGGTGGACTATAGCGAGCTGCCCGTGGGCCACGGCGAAAAGTCGGTGATTATGCTGCTGCGCTCGGGCCTCGACCTGGAAGATGAAGAAATTTTTGCGATTCGCTGGCACATGGGCCCGTGGGATTTGCCCACCCAAAGCATCGAGATGGACAAAAATTATCGCAAGGCACAAGAAAAATCGCCCTTGGTGGCCCTGATTCACACTGCCGATACTTTAGCGGCTCAAATACTTGAGCGCGACACAATTAGCCAATAATCGGCCCCGAAGCCCGATTTTGCGAACGAAAAAAATTACACTAAAAATGCATTTTTTTAGGGCAAACCCCTTGCAGATTCAAAAATAATGCCTACCTTTGCATCGCAAACGAAAATAAAGCGTTTCTGAAACGA
>CAZRCU010000171.1:0-4430 GCA_964598685.1 uncultured Bacteroides sp. | reverse complement strand
CCACCGCTCGGGCCGCACAGGCCGTGCCGGCAAGACGGGCGTGTCGGTGGCGATCATCCACTCGCGCGAAAAAGGCAAGATGCGCGAAACTGAGCGCATCATCGGCAAAAAATTTGAGCGCTGCGAGGTGCCCACCCCCGAGCACATCATCGAAAAGCAGCTCTACAACCTCGCCGACCGCCTGGAGCGCGTAGAGGTGCACGAAGAAGAAATCAACAAATATCTGCCGGGGGTGCTGAAAAAGCTGTCGTGGCTCTCAACCGAGGACCTGCTGAAGCGCGTGCTCTCGCTCGAGTTTAACCGCTTGATTAAATACTACAAGGATGCGCCGGTGATCGACATCGTAGACGAAAAGCAATCCAAGAAAAAAGACCGCCAGCGCGAGATTGAACGCCCACGCAACGATGCCGACAAGGATCGCCGCACCGCCGAGCGCGGCATGGCCCGCATCTACGTGAACGCAGGCAAGGCCGACGGATTCTTTGCCGGTAATCTCATCGACTTGCTCAACCATTCAATCCCGGGCCAACGCGTCGACGTGGGCCGTATCGATCTGCTGCCGTCCTACTCGCTGTTTGATGTGAAGAAGGGCGACGCCGCTCGCGTGGTAGGTGCGCTGAAGGGTTCAGACTTCTTTGGCAAGCGCCTCTACAGCGAGATTGCCGACCCCGACAAGGATTATGGCAAAGCATCCACCCGCAAAAATAAAAAAGAAGGCGACCATGCCGCTGCCCCTCGCAAGCAGCGCAAAGGCCGCAAATAATCCCTAATATACCATGCACAATATGCTACGAACAATTATAATTGCAATGGCTGCCGCCTTGGCCTTCACAACGGCCGAGGCACGCACCGCTGCCGATTTTTTCGCCTCGGCGCCCGACAATATTATCCCTATGCTGCGACAATCCACGCGGCTCGATATGCTCGACTATGCGCGCTTTGGCTCTGACAAAGCGTCGAAAAGCTATCTCAAGAGCGATGCGCGCGTCACAGCCGAAACGCCGCAAGTGGTGTCCTACGAGATTTCGGAGCGCGTAAGCCAGCAAATCGCCATGCTCACCGCCGGCACCGACACCATCGTGGCGTTTGTAACCACCTACAAAATCCCCACCGCCGACAGTTCTATCGAATTTTTCGACACCAACTGGAAGCGCCTGAAAAAGCAGCCGATTGCCATGCCCACCTACGATGAATGGCTCACCAAGGGCGAGGACATCAGCGCGACACTGCCATTTGTCACTGCCACAGCGGTGTTTAGTCCCGACGCATCCACGCTCACAATCACGTCCACAGTGCAGGAATTTCTTCCCGACTTTGAGTATCAGAAAATAGCCTCGCGGCTCGTCGCGCAGCGCGTCTACAATATTTCAGGCACCAAGTTTTCCCTTAAGAAATGACACCGGCAGCACCTCAGGCAATAGCCCTTTCGCAGCTGACCAAGCGCATCTCGGCGGCCATCGCCTCGGCCCCCGAGCTCACAAATGTGTGGGTGGTGGCCGAGACCTCGGATTTGCGCGTGGCGGGCGGCCATTGCTATATGGAGCTGATTGAGAAGGACCCCGACACCGGCGCCCAGCTCGCCCGAGCTCGCGCCACCATCTGGGCCGCTCGCTTCAACAAAATCAATGCCGAATTTCGCGAGGCCACCGGCTCGTATCTGGCCTCAGATATTAAAGTGATGGTGCTGGCATCAGTGTCGTTTCACCCAATTTACGGGCTATCGCTCAACATCGTAGGCGTGAACCCCGAATACACCCTGGGCGACCTTTTGCGCCGCCGACGCGAGATGATTGCACGGCTGCAAGCTGCCGGCATCCTGAATCTCAACCGCGAGTTGCCATGGGTGCAAGCTCCGCTGCGCGTGGCCATCATCTCAGCCGCCGGAGCTGCCGGATATGGCGATTTTATCAACCAGCTCTACTCAAATCGCTATTACCTGCGATTCTCCACCAAGCTATTTCAGGCCGTGCTGCAAGGCGACAAAACCGGCCCAAGCATCATTGCCGCGCTCGAAGCTATCGCCGCCGAGCAAACGATGTATGACTGCGTGGTGATTATACGTGGTGGCGGCGCCACAGGCGATCTGGCCGCGTTCGACAACTATGAGCTGGCGGCCAATATCGCCATGTTTCCTCTGCCGGTGATTGTGGGCATCGGCCACGAGCGCGACGTCACCCTGCTCGACTATGTGGCCAATATGCGCGTCAAGACGCCCACCGCGGCCGCCGAATGGCTTATTTCTCATGCGGCCGAAGAACTTGAGCGCCTCTACTCGACGGCCTCGGAAATTCTGGCGGCCGCTTCCACCTCGATCAACAATGCACAGCGCCGCCTCGAATATATCTCGGGGCAGCTGCCAATGCTGGCCATACGCCAAATCGAGCGCCAACAGATCCACATGGGCCCGATGATGGCCGACGCCATTTGCCAGGCCACCTCGCGCCTAATCACTCGCCACACCGACCGCCTGGCCGCGCTCACCGCCTTGGCCGACTCGCTATCGCCCGAAGCCACCCTGCGCCGCGGATTTTCGGTAACTCGCCTCAATGGCCGCCCAATCACATCGGCCGCCGATGTGGCCGACGGCGCCGTCATCACCACCACCCTGGCCGATGGCGTTATTTCTTCAACTGTTCATAATTGATATATGGAAAACATAAGCTACAATCAAGCAGCCGCCGAACTCGACAAAATCCTTGCCGAACTGCGCTCGGATGCCTGCGACATCGACACCCTCACCGCTCGCACCCGCCGAGCTGTTGAGCTACTACAATTCTGCCGCGCTCGCCTCACCACCACCCACGACGAGCTTCAATCTATCCTTGCTTCCCTTCAAACCCCTGAAAACACTGCTCAATGAAACAATATCTCGACCTCCTGCAACACATTCTCGACAACGGCGTAGAGAAATCAGACCGCACCGGCACCGGCACACGCTCGGTGTTTGGCTACCAAATGCGATTCAACCTTGAAGAGGGATTCCCATTGGTCACCACCAAAAAGCTCCATCTAAAATCTATCATCTACGAGCTGTTGTGGTTTCTAAAAGGCGACACCAACGTGGCCTACCTGCAAGAAAACGGCGTGAGAATCTGGAACGAATGGGCCGCTGAAGACGGTTCGCTCGGCCCGATTTATGGCAAGCAATGGCGTGCCTGGGCCAACTATGACGGCACCACTATCGACCAAATTCGCAACGCTATCAACGACATTCGCAACAACCCCGATTCGCGCCGCATAATCGTCAGCGCTTGGAATGTGGCCGACCTGCCCAAAATGGCTTTGGCTCCTTGCCACGCATTTTTCCAATTCTATGTGGCCGACGGCCGACTCAGCCTCCAACTCTACCAGCGCAGCGCCGACTCATTCTTGGGCGTGCCGTTCAACATTGCCTCGTATGCGCTGCTCACCATGATGGTGGCGCAGGTGTGCGATCTTCGCCCGGGCGACTTTGTCCACACCCTCGGCGATGCCCATCTCTATCTCAACCACCTCGACCAAGCTCGCCTACAGTTGACACGCGAGCCTCGCCCACTGCCACGCATGATTATCAACCCCAACGTGAAAGAAATCGACGATTTTACCTACGAAGATTTCACCCTTGAGGGCTACGATCCACATCCACATATCAAAGCCACCGTCGCAGTATGACATCAATATCAATCATTGTGGCCATCGGCAGCGACAACTCAATCGGTCGCAACGGCAATCTGGCATTTCACATCTCGGCCGACCTCAAGCGGTTTAAAGCCCTCACCATGGGTTGGCCTATCATCATGGGCCGAAAGACATTTGAATCGCTGCCCAAAGGCGCCCTACCCGGCCGACGCAACATCGTCATCACCCGCAATGCCCAATTCCAAGCGGCCGGAGCAGAAGTGGCCGGCTCACTGAGCGAGGCGCTCGACATGGTGCGCGACAGCGAAAAAGCATTCATAATCGGTGGAGGCTCTATCTATCGCGAAGCCATGCCGCTGGCCCACACGCTCGAACTCACTTGCATCTATGCCACCGCGTCCGATGCCGACACGTTTTTCCCCGAAATCGACATCAACGACTGGACGGTGGAAGCCTCCTCGGATATCGAGGTGGACCAAGCCACAGGCCTGCCCTATTGCTTCAAGACCCTTGTCCGCAAGGTTTGAAAATGCCGTTTCACGTTACATTTTTGCGTATTTACGCATTTTTGTTCTGCGAAAATAGATAACTATTTTGAAATAAGCAAATTACAGCAATAGAATGAGCCCATCGGAATTATAGCAAGTGCAAAATTTGAAATTTACAAAGCAAAATTTATTGAAAAAAGTTTTGGCATAGCGGAAAAAATGCTACCTTTGCATCCGCTAACGCACACTCGGGGTGTAGCACAGTTGGCTAGCGCGCCACGTTCGGGACGTGGAGGTCGGAAGTTCGAGTCTTCTCACCCCGAC
>CAZRCU010000170.1:0-4624 GCA_964598685.1 uncultured Bacteroides sp. | reverse complement strand
GCTGTACAACCGTCCGATATAACGTATAGGACGGTTGTACGATGTAAATATTGCTATTTGGCCACTTTGGTGGCTTTGTTACCTTGGACGCGGATGTAGACGCCGTGGTCGGGCTTATCCACTTGGATACCTTGCAGGTTGTAGTGGCGGACATCGCCATTGGCATCGACATCTATATCGGTGATAGACGATAAGTCGGTGGAAAACTTCACACTGAGCTCATCGGCATTGATGCTCGATGCATCAATATACACGCTATTGGCGGCAAGCGATTCTACAGTAGTGCGCACAAATGATATTTCGCCGTTTGAATCTACCGATGGCAGGAACACATCGCCACCGACTTCGAGATAGCGCGTAGTGCCGGCAAGATAGTTGGTGAAATCAGCGGTAGCAGCATCAGCCTTGGCAATAGTAAATGTGAGGCTTGCTCCAGGAGTGCCTTGCAAGATTACGGGCTGATAGGCAGGAATTATGCCATTGGATTGTATGTCGATATTTGAAATTGACACACAATCGCCAATTATATTATCGGCATAATATGCTTTTACGCCGTCGGGCACCTCAACCGGACACGGAAGTTCAACCGATGCATAGCCGTACTCGTCGAGCTGCGGACCGGCAAATTCATAGATTCGTTCGATATACCATTGCATCGAAGTTTCTGTAACGCTATTCGGCACGATCACCTGCCCCGCTGCAGCACCATTGGTGGTAAGTCGCTTATTTTCGGCATTATATTGCAGCTTGAACAGGTCGGATGTGTCGCTCACGCGCACGAGTTGAAACACTGCGCCATTCTCATTGGCAGTGAAGCCCACAGCATTGTGCAGAGCCACATTAGTCATGCTCTTATCAAGCGCGGCCACGCTCACTCTGAATCGGTCGTAGCCCAAACCGCTAACAGGAATAAATCTGAAAAGACGCAAATTTTCTGCGGTGTTGCTGAGGTTGGACAAGCCAAGGTCGGTCGACGTTTGAGCAAAGAGCGACTCGCCCGACAGCGCCAAGGTCATATAATTATTGAGTCCGCGGTTGGTGGGACGCTCCACGTTTTTAATGCGGTAATAGCCATCGGCCACCGGCATGGTGGCCTCAAGAGCTTGCAGCTTGAGCGCCTCGAGAGTGGCAAGCGGCATGCTATCTACATTGTCGCTGCTGAGAGCCTCGTCGAGGGCATCAATATCGTAGACACCGCAATAATTGGCCTTGGCGGTGCTATTAAAGCTTTTTGCAGCGGCCACAAATTGGCGATACGCTTCAATTTGCTGCAATCGCGAGGTGTTTACGGCAGAATCAATAGTTTGGATTTCATCATCTGTCAGCTGACGGTCGGTAGGCGTGATAGAAAAGAAGGTGCCGAGATTGGCAGTAGCCGATTCCTTGAGGAAATACACAGCATTTTTGCAGCTCGAATTCAGGCCGAGCATATAATCGTTGCCGGTGAGCGCCCAGCCGCCCACCTCGCTGATGTATTTTGGCTCAATTATCGTGGCCGGAGAATTAAAGGTGCAATATCCGTTGGCCACGTTTACGCAAGCCTTAGCTGCAAGGTTGTAGAGCTGATATTGCTTGTCTACATCGTTGCAGCAAAGCACCCACAGCTGATTATCGCTGATTTCTTCCACAGCGTTGTCCACCACAATTTTATTAATAGTGCCATCTTCAAGCGGCTCCACATAGGATAGGTAGCCACAGGTGTCGGCCTCGGCCGGCAGACGCTGAATAGTGACAACGGTGCGGCTATTCAGCTGATCGAGAGATGTAATATTTTGAGCATTGGCTGCAAGCGCCGCCATGGCAAATGCAGCTATATATAGTTTTGACATTTCAGTGATTATTTGCTGATTGTTGTTATAATTTCGTCGCGTGTCACAGCATGATCATTGGGGAAATCAGGCTTGTCGTAGAGGGGAATGGGAGTGGCTGATATACGCTCTATCAGCTCATCAGACACCTCTTTGAGCGGATTGCCGTTAATATCAACTGCCTCGCTCATATCTTTACGAAATTCGTCGAGCACATCTTGCGGCATAAGATAATAGCTGCACACATAATCGGGGCAATACATAATGATTGCTCTGAGCAAGCCCCAACGTTCAAAGTAGGGCACAAGATTGTAGCCCGAAATCAACGAGGCCTTGCGAACATAGTTGAGCACAAACGGCACAAGGTTGCGGTCTTGGCTATTGCCGCTATCGGCAAGATATTTCTGAGTGTTCCACACCGATTCCGGATAATTATTGCGGAATGTAGTGAGCTTGGTTGAATTGCCGAGCTGAGCGCAGGCGAGCAACTCGTATTTATCAACACCGTTTTTTTCCACATTCGATCCTTCGGTGCCCTCGGTGGTAAGGCGAATAGCCTGATACAGGTCGGCTGCAAAGTCGGGCAAATAATCCTCGGCAGGACGATAGTCCTCGTCGATTTGCTCTGAGAAGTAGCACTGAAGCTGGAAGAACATCGCCATATAATAAGCGCCGTCGACATCAAAAATCGACAATGCACGGTCGGGATCATCGGCATATGATGCTATATCAGCCGACTGTGCCGCGGCAATTTCCTTTACAACGGGACACCAATCCAAGCCGGTGCCTGTGGTGGCTTGCTCAATAGCTCGCTGTCGACGGCTGGATGTGGCTACGTTGTGATTGTCGTTAAGAAACATCTTAATACCGCCATCGCGCGCCGACTCTATACGGTCGTATTTCATGCCCATGTGAATGCCGTTATAGCATGAATTCATATTATTGGTCACCTCCCAAGTGCCGGGCCAGCAAAATAGCGGTTTATATTGGTGTTGGTGTCCAAATTCGTGCGACAAGCCCCAAATGGCGTCAGAGTCGGTATTGCGCAAAGCGTTGACATTGAGCAAGCGCGATTGCGTGTCGCGATGCATCGCGATGCCGGTGCCGGTTTGAGTCATATAATTATAGTTGCACGAAAAAATCAATGACTTATTGTTGGTGCAAAGGCCATATTTTTCCACACCAATCATTCTCTGAATCCAGATTATCAATTGGTCGATAATATTCATTTGGCACACATATTGGCCCTTGGTATAGGTCTTAAGGGCCTCGGTCTCCCAAATGCCATGCACAAATCCGCCCATGCAATCCATCACGCCGTGGCAGGCATTATCCAGGATGCGCTGATTTTCATCGTTGCTGAGCTGATTCGACAGCACACCATTCACCGCGCCATCCACAATGTGCACGTTGACAGTGGCGGTGTTGCCGGCCTCCATATCGGCTCTACTATAATAATTGTCGATATATACCAAGCCGCTCCAATTCACATCGCGAGTGATCACATTCACACCATTGCGGATTGTGAAAGTTTGCTCGGAATCCTTGGTGGGCAGCCAACTGCGCACTCGCAATGTGCGAGTGCCCACATTATCGGGGATGCCCGACACCAATATCAAGCTGGTGCCCTTACCAATCACCACGCCTGTGGCATTCTGATAATTATCGTAGGTGGCAATGCGCCAATACGAGGCCAACGCCGACGGCGACATTGCTGCTTCGTTGTGCGACACGCGGCCCACGCTGGAATAGCGGCCCTCAAACATTTCTGTGGCCAATCGCTTCAGCATGGGGTTGGTCATATTTTCGATGTCGGCGGCCGTCACATTGGTATTCAACGCCGAGCATATATCATCTACAAATATTTCGCGATCGCTGCGCGGAGTGCTGCACTTGATAAATTGCATCTCGGCACACGAAGCCCAGCAAAAAGCCGCATTACCGCTTTTGCCTGAGCGCACCAACAATTTCACGGCATCTATCTGATAGGTGAAATCATCGGGAATGCTCACCACAGCATCGGTGCTCTTTTTGCCGAAATCATAGGTGAGAGCAAGCTCATAGGTGTCGCTGCCGGCCGGGCGCACGTAGATGTCAACCACGCCAAACCAACCATTACCACCATATCCCGAATATCGCAGCGGAATATATTTGATTGAGCCCAAGATGAAAGGCTCATCAAAGAAATATTCCAGCGCCGGGCAATCCTCGGAATCCTCCACAAACTTATTGCTATGGAAATATGTGGATGTGTCGCCATCAAATGAATCTTCAATCGGGTGGCCGCTAAGAGCATGAGATGCAGTGGCCGACGTGGGCACTACATATTCATCACTCGGAATCAACGCCGCAATATCTCCGGCTAAATTGGTGCCGGGCTGAATAAAGGTCATAGTGGTTTGGTTGCAACCGCTGCGAGTAAAATACACACGACAATCGCGGCTATTGGAATTTGGGTTGGCATCATAGTCAAACACCAATTCATTGCCTTCAATCGACGCATGGAGCCAGCTGTATTCACACGTCACCGACGCCAACGATTCAGGATAATAAATTGGAAAACTGATTGAACCGGCCTCGGCATCATCGGCTGTCACTGTGGCAGTTGACGACAACAGCACGGCATCTGCGGCTGTGGGCAGCACATACTCTCCATAAATGGCCGGACACATAGCACCGGCTGCTATTAATAGCGTAGTGCCAATAAGCGTTCGAATTTTCATCGGGGATTAATTTTAGGTGCGTTTTATTATAGTTATGAGTTGATTAGTTATGAGATTGCAAAGATAACGATTTTTCTGATAGGTTGCACCTAT
>CAZRCU010000169.1:0-4789 GCA_964598685.1 uncultured Bacteroides sp. | reverse complement strand
CGCAGCTCGCCGAGCTGCGATGGTCTTCGACCATGGCGCGTTTTCAGAGCTACAACGTTGATTTACAGCATATTGGATTGAGGATGCACCATGGTGCATCCCTACTGGCAATGGACGTGTTGACGGGCCCCACGTGTGCAACGTCTCCGACGTTTTCACGTGAGGTTAATGTGGGCCGCAGCTCGCCGAGCTGCGATGGTCTTCGACCATGGCGCGTTTTCAGAGCTACAACGTTGATTTACAGCATATTGGATTGAGGATGCACCATGGTGCATCCCTACTGGCAATGGACGTGTTGACGGGCCCCACGTGTGCAACGTCTCCGACGTTTTCACGTGAGGTTAATGTGGGCCGCAGCTCGCCGAGCTGCGATGGTCTTCGACCATGGCGCGTTTTCAGAGCTACAATGTTGATTTACAGCATATTGGATTGAGGATGCACCATGGTGCATCCCTACCGGCAATGGATACGCGTGTGGGCAAGATGGTGATTTACAGGGTGTTGAGTTTTTTTAGCGGATGCGTTGCGGATGGTCTCCTGACGTGGTGGGGCTTATTCCAAGCGGTTGGCGTCGGAGGCGTCGGAGGCTTGTTTGAAGCCGGTTTTTGCTGAGGTGAATTTATATCTTAATGTGAGCGATAATCCGCGTGTGTCGTATTTGTTTCTGCGATATTGATATAGCAATGGGGAATATTCCTCCCACGAGGGAGTGACACTTCTGTTGAAGAGGTCTTGGGCTTCCAGGCGGATGTAAAGCTTGTTTTTCATCAAGCTGCAATCGGCACCAACGTTGAGCGCAAGGCGATATGATAGGCGGCGAGTGTCCACTTTTTGCGGGGTGTTGTATCTCCCATTAAGGAAAAGTGAGAATTTGCCGATACGGTATGCTGCGTTGAGGTCGAGTTCCATGGTGTAGCCGGTGTCCTTAATTAATTCATAGTTGCAGATATATTTAAGGTTTGAGCGAATGCCAAGTATGCGGCTGTATATGCGGAGATTAGAGATTGGCATTACGGTGTATTCAGCACTTAGCAGGAGGTCGCTTGTGCGGCCCATGTTTTCAGGGCGTCTGAGAAAAGTGCCGTTGTTGTATGGCTCTGTAACATTGAAAATGCTGTTGTAGCTGTCGTAGAATTCCGATATAATGGTAACGTTCTTGAGGTTGGCCGTAATGTTGAAGCGATTGGTGTAGGCCTTTTTTAAATCGGGATTGCCCTGAGAATAAAATATTAAATTGGAAAGGCGAAGTGCGGGATTTATCTGTCGAAATGTAGGGAGGTCGTAGAAAATTGCATACGATGCGCTAAGAATATAGTTGTCGGAGAAATCGTAGCTGAGAGTGAACTTCGGCGCCAAATTAGTGTAGGATAGTGTTTTCCTTTCCGACGCATTTTCGGTGCTGGTGTCGAATTCGTATCTGCCGCGTAATCCGCCCTGAAGGCTCAGCTGCTTATGTGCTATATTGAAGGAGTAGTATGCTTCAGCCCATTTGTTGTCGCCATTGACATTTTGGCTGCTTTGTCCGGCTTGATTGTCAAGGTGCATATAGTTGTCGCTATATCCGAGATAGAATCCAAATGCCTGCTTTCCGATAGATGAGAGGCTGTGAGAGTAGTCGCCTTGCAGGGTGACCATGTTGTATTTATAGTCGTAATCAGACGATTCGGATTGCTCAATGTTGGATATTAGGTAGCTGTCGGTGGAGGAGTTGGATAAGTGATTATATGTGGCTGTGAATTTGAGAGTTCCGCCTGATACGCGCATTGATGCCGACCCAAGGAAGTTGTGCTTCAGCGGCGCGGAGCCTGAATTTGTGGAATACTGCTGATCCTGAGTATCGTAGTTGTGTGTAATTGTGCGAAATGTGTTGAATGAATCATGATTGTTGCCATACGAGCCCGAGTATTGCAACAAGAATGTGGATTTATTCTTTGTTACATAATTTGCTCCGGCAAACCATAATATTGAATGATTTTTATATCGTGAAGATTGTGCAAATGATTGACGATAGGCATTGATGGGCGTATCGGAAAACACGTCCAAAATATAGTCGGAGCTTTGCTTGCTTTGATTTAGCCCATAAGTTAGCGATGCATTGAAGCTCACCTTTTTGATTTTTCCAAAGGTAGAGGCCCTTAATTTATTGGAAAAGGCTTGCCTAAGGATGGGGTTTTCAGAGATTTCGCCATTTACCATTTCGCTAATTGATTTAGATGTGGTGATTAGAATCACCGAGGAAGTCCCCACGGGATAT
Source organism: uncultured Bacteroides sp. (assembly GCA_964598685.1). Taxonomy (GTDB): domain Bacteria; phylum Bacteroidota; class Bacteroidia; order Bacteroidales; family Muribaculaceae; genus CAG-873. Next base: position 2,535 of record CAZRCU010000169.1, on the reverse strand, counting down.
TCTGCGCCGGGCTCGCGAATTATTTCTATTTTATCTACATTTGAGGCTGTGAGGGCGTGCAACTCGGATTGGTCTATGATCTTTACACCGTTTACATAAATGAGAGGGCTGCCGCCACGGCCAAGTACGCTTATTGATTCGTCGTTGGTGACAGAGATGCCGGGTGTCCAATTTAGCATGTCCATCAGATTTCCGGCATTTCCGATATAGCTGCCCTTGATATTGGAAATGGTGTAGTTCATGCCGGTGTTTCTGATAACGGCTTTTTTAGCCGTGACTACCACTTCGTTGAGCAGGAGCTGAGATTCTTCCAGGTAAATCGGGCTTAATGTCACTGTGTCGAGCGACGATTCATTGATTGAAATATTTTGAGACTCAAATCCCAATGACGAAATCGCAAGATTTGTGATGCGCTTGCTTGCCTGAATGGAGAAGTGCTCTCCGGCGAAGTTCTTGGTAAGTATTGGTGTCGGACCGTCCAAAAGGGTTATTGAGTAGGGATATGACAAGGAGTCGGGAAATAGTACAGAGCCAAGGTAGGTGGTTTGAGCTGCAATAGAGAAGATAAATGTGCAGGATAAGGTAAAGAGCAGGAATAGCCGTCGTGCTTGTGTTTTCATTTAGCTGTGTTTTTGAAGATTGATTGGTGCGTAAAGGTCGGCAAAATGTTGTTTCCGACAATATTTAGCAGAACGGAAAATGTGCGGAAAATGCGTTGATAACATTTCCCGTTCTAATCACGACGGGGCAAGCTGCTTATAAAGAGCGTATTATTGCGTCTACGAGCTTTAGGCTGATTTTTTCGCCAACAATCTTAATGCCTAAGGATTCGCGACGCGACGAGATGCTGCCTTTAGTTTTTCCGAGCAGGAAAGTCATTTGTGTGGGGGTAACACCACATCGAATGAGGATAATTGTTTGCAGTTCGTGGCGCTTTAATTTTCCGCCGAATAGTTGATGTAATTTGTTCGGGAAGTCGGGATTGTTGCCGGTAATTAGATTGTAAAGGTCGTCCCAAAGAGGATTAGCGTCAGGGAGGAATTTTTTATCGTCGATAAATTTTTTGAGAGAGCGATAGCAGTCGGAATCAATAATATCGTATGGGATATATTCATTTTGGTTAGATAGGTCGAGCTGAGCAATCTGTTGCTTCAGCTGAGCTCGAAGTGATTGCGGGTCGGACGATATAGCGCGGATGTTTTGTGGCTGTTGTTTGGAGTCGGCCATCATTTGCTTTAGAGAGTCGAGGCGAGCAATAGTCTCGTGCAGTTTGATAATTGTCTGCTTGGCCTTAATACGATATATCAGGAATAGAATGGCTAATAAGAGGATGAATAGCAGAGAGATGCAACAGCCGATGATGACGTTTTTACGAGATTTTTCAGCCTTAAATCTTTCGCGCTCGTGAATTTGATAGTTATAAAGCGAATTTTGGATGAGCGCTTGTTGGGCCTCGTGCTCGTCGTAGTATTGTTCAAGTATATTCTTGTAATCAGCTATGTATTTTAATATTGAGTCGGGGCTCGAGAGCGATATTAACTCGGGAGATAAGAGATTGGCATACCCTGATTTGCGGTTGTCGTGGCCGCTGCTGTGGGCTAATTCAAATGCATAGCGATATGCGGTGTCTGATATGCCGGATTTTAGATAGATATCAGATGCGTAGGCCAAACTGATGTTTCGGTAGATTGGGGCTACGGCATCGGGAATCCCTCTAATAAGAGATAGGGCGGAATCCAATTTGTTAGATTCAAATTTGCAAGCGGCCAGATACATTGACATATGAGCACGGTCTTCAGCTGATAATGTAGAAGCCAATTCTAACGCTTTGCGGAAATATGGCTCGGCTATATCCGGCTTTTTGTCGTGAAGATAGATAGAGCCAATTAGTTGATTGTCATATGCCAGATTGAATTTATTATTTTCGATGGAGTCAATGTGAATAGTCTTTTCGATATATGGGATTGCCTCGTCGTATAGTCGTAATTTATTCAGCAGTCGGCCTATTTGGCTTAAAATATTCCCTTGCAGATGAATGTCGGATTTGGGCGGGAGCAGAGATAACGCCTCTTGAAAATATCTTAATGCTGTGGGATAGTCCCCGAGGTCGCTATACACTCGGCCTCCATAGTATAATGATTCTATGTATCTGCCGTTTTTCTTGTGGGCAGATTCATAGGAAATCACATCTAATATAATGCTGTCGGACGTGTGTGTTATATATGCCTTGTCTGACACCTTCACAAGTAGGAAGTCGTAGAAATGACGATCGGGCTCTGATAGCAGCTCGCGGTTGATTGCTTTTAGAGAGTCGAATGCGTCGTGTGGAGCTACTGCCGCCAATTCATTCACTTGCGCAAGTTGCTCATCAGATTTTTGATTGGAGCAGCCGACAACTAAGAATGTCAGAATAAATAATAGGATTGCGCGAGTTGTCATTGATTGAGGTGTTTTTTTGAGGATTAGTTAAGATTCGGGTGTGGGCTAATTGGCGGATTGGTGGAAGGTGATGGTGGAGAATGCGTCGCCCACGGT
>CAZRCU010000168.1:0-4848 GCA_964598685.1 uncultured Bacteroides sp. | reverse complement strand
CGTTTTCTGCCATACCGTCTTCGATTGAGTCGATGGGGTATTTTTCAACGAGGGTCTTGAGGTATTCAGCCTGCTGCTGTGAAGTGTATTTGGGAGCGTCGGTGCCCTGCTTCCAAGTGTAGTCGTAGAGACCATCCTTGAAGAATTCAGAAGAAGCGCAGTCGAGACCGATGGTAACGTCCTTACCGGGAACGTAGCCTGCAGCTTCGATAGCTTTGATGATAACGTTGAGGGCGTCTTCTGTACCGTCGAGGGCGGGAGCGAAACCACCTTCGTCACCTACTGCAGTAGAGAGGTTGCGGTCGTGGAGCACCTTCTTGAGGTTGTGGAACACTTCTGTACCCATGCGGATACCTTCCTTGAAGCAGCATGCGCCGATGGGGCGAATCATGAATTCTTGGAAGCAGATGGGAGCATCAGAGTGAGCACCACCGTTGATGATGTTCATCATAGGAACGGGGAGAGCGTAGGTGTTGCAACCACCGATGTATTTGTAGAGGGGGAGGTCGAGGTAGTCGGCAGCAGCTTTAGCTACAGCGAGAGAAACGCCTAGGATGGCGTTAGCACCGAGGTTGCTTTTTGTGTCGGTACCGTCGAGTGCGAGCATTTTTTCGTCGATAGCAACTTGGTCGAGGGCGTTCATGCCAACGAGAGCTTCAGCGATGGGGCCGTTAACGTTAGCAACAGCTTTTTGAACGCCTTTGCCCATGTAGCGAGCCTTGTCGCCGTCACGAAGTTCGAGGGCTTCGTTTTCGCCGGTAGAAGCACCGGAGGGAACAGAAGCGCGACCTTTTGCGCCAGATTCGAGGATAACGTCAACTTCGACGGTAGGATTGCCACGTGAGTCGAGGACTTCACGACCGATAATTTTTTCTATTTTCATGATTGTTACTTTTGGAGTTAAAAGTATGATGTATTGATATATAAGTCGAATAACACAGGTGTCGGTTATGCAAGTGCAAAGTTACATAATTTGTGCCACAAAATCAATAAAATGAGAGGACAAAATCATTCAATTGCGAATAAATGGCGCAATTCCGATGCAATAATCGAAGTGAAAAAGTTGGCGCCGGTGCTGTTTAGGTGGGCAGAGTCGTAGAAATAGCGAGATTGCGCGATAAAGCGCGCATCGTCGTAGTGATACAACACCGGCACATTGTATTTCTCGGCCACAGCAAAAAGGTCGGCAAATGTGTCGGCAGTAGATTTGAAATAATAAGGCGAAACGACAAACACCAACGGCACGCCGGCCTCGCGACACGACACGACAAATTTGTCGAGATATTTCAATTTAATCGGATCTGAGGCGAAATGATTTACAGGCGGCTCGGGAAAATCATCGGGGATAACGCCGTCCTCGGGGCGGAAGCCATTGTTGTCGGGCTCGGCTGCGGCAAGATAGCCAAACAAAAATTGAGGCAATTTTGAATTATAGCGGTAGGAATATATCTTCATTTTGATTGGCTCTACATCGCTAATATCACCAAAAACAGAGTCGGCTGCTGCGTTTCTGCCATAGAAGGGACGCTGCCAATTTAGATATTTGGAATTGTCGCCCGAAGCCAACGCATCAAACGTAGGCAAGAAATCATACACAACGAGCTGCGGGGTGTAGCGTGAGAGCACGTTGCGAAGCTGCATGTATTCCAACAGAATGCCATTGCCGTCGCTGCCGCAATTGTACACCGTTTTATGAAGAGAATCTGCAAGAATTTCGGGATTATAGTGGTGGATGGCGCGCGACGAGCCAAAAATCAGCACTTGCGATGTGATTGAATCGTTGATAAGAGTGTAGCGCTTGTGGTCGCCACTGCGCACCTTGGAATGCAGTAGCCCGATTGAGTAGCCAAGCGCAGCATCAATTGCAAAGAAGATTGCAACAAATATGGCAACTTTTAGAAAGAATCTTCGCATGGCATTAGAAATTTACGTAGATAAATTGGCCGGCATCAAGCACGCCACACAATAAAATGAGAAACACAACGACAAAATACGACGTCCACCTTACCACAATGTTTTGATTGGAGAACAACGATATTTTGTGCGAGTCGCCGACGGTTTCCTCTACCAACTCCTTGACAAAGACAATCGCCACAGACATCGCCATGAATAGGACGTCTGTTTTGGCCGTATCAAGAGACAAGCCCGGCGCGGCAGTAAAGATTTTCACTATAAATTGCCAAGCGTCGGCGATAGATGGAGAGCGGAAAAATATCCAAGCAAAATTCACGATGAGAAACGTGATAGCAATTCTCACAGCTTTTACGACCTTGGATGAAGGCGCTTTTTGCAGCCCGAGGAATTTCTCGATAGCTTGCACCACGCCGTGAATCAGACCCCATACAATAAAGGTCCAATTAGCGCCGTGCCAAATACCGCTCACAAGGAATGTTACCAGGATATTGCGATAGGTCTTGGGCTTTGAGCATCGGCTGCCGCCAAGCGGGATGTAAATATAGTCGCGAAGCCAACGCGAGAGCGAGATATGCCAGCGGCGCCAGAAATCAGTGACGCTTACGGCAAAGTATGGGCGCATAAAGTTGTCGACAATTCGGAAGCCGAACACTCGAGCAAGGCCGATGGTCATGAGCGAATAGCCCGCAAAGTCACCGTAGATTTGCAGGGTGTAGCAGAGCGAAGCTTTAAGGCATGTGACGCCCGAGAAATTTTGATAAGATGCAAAAACAGGATTAGCGTAGAGAGCAAGGCGGTCGGCAAAGACAGCCTTTAGAAAATAGCCCCAAAGCATGATACGCAGGCCGGAGACCACGAGGTCGTAGTTGAAAGTCCGCTCTGATTTGATTTGCGGCAATAGTTCGGATGCACGACTAATCGGGCCGGATGCAATCTGTGGGAAAAAGCCCACGAAGAGCAAGAAGTCGGGCAAATTGCGCTCGGCTTTTTCACGTCCGGCTCTCACATCGAGCACATAGCCCAATGCCTGAAAGGTGAAAAATGATATACCCAAAGGGATTATCCAATTGGCAGGATCGACTGAAAAATCCACATTAACAAATCGGAATGCGTGGGCAATATTGGCAACAACAAAGTTGTAATACTTAAAGACAAGCAAAGGCACGACTACAGCAACGGCCATCAATGTGGCTATCTTAGCATATCGTGGGAACGGACGTTGACGAGAATTCTCGATTATGATGCCGGCAGCATAAGCTAAAAGCGACACGACGAACAAAATTGCCGCAGCCGCAGGGCTGTATGCCACAAAGAAGGCATATGAAATAATCAGCAAAAACCAATTTGCGAGCCGCGGGCGCTTGCGAAAGACAGAATGCATGGCGCCAAAGTAGATCACTACTACAACGGCAACAACACACATAAACCGAAATGAATTTAACAGCATTAAGCGTAGAAGGATTAGAGTGCAAAAATATAACGAAAGTCAAAGCATAATATTGTAATGTTAAGAGAAATGATTTTGATAATATTTATTTGGAAGTGTGGCGGAATGTAGCTACATTTGCCGCACCGAAAAAAAGACCAAAAATCAAATAAAAGCAAACTTTTAAAATTATGAAGAAAGTATTAATGATGCTTGGCGTAGCTGCCGCAGTGATGATGTCGTCGTGTGGCGGCAACAGCGCAGCCACCAACGAAGAGGCCGACGGTGCTGGCCTGAAAGACAAAATCGAAAATTGCACTAACCCCGATTCACTCAGCGTTTACGTTGAACAAGCTCAAGCCTATGCTCAAAAGCTGATCGACGAAGGCAAGGTGGACGAAGCCAAGGCTTATCTTGATGAAATCACTCCGGTGGTTGAAGAGAAAGCTCCGTCGCTCGTATCAACTTTGGAAGCTGCCAAGACTGCATTAGAGGCTGTCCCCGGCGCTGCAAAAGACGCTGTAGAAGGTGCCGCTGAAGAAGTGGTCGACTCTGTTAAGGCTACAGGTGAAGCTGCAAAAGCAAAAGCCGAACAAGCTGCAAAAGATGCTGTGGACAATGCAAAGGATGCCGCAAACGCTGCCGCAACAAATGCTGTCAACGAAGCCAAAAATTCGGCAACCAACGCAGTGAACAACGCTGCCAACAATGCAGCGAATGCCGCTACAAACGCTATCAGCAACGCCATCAACAAAAAGAAATAATTTTTGCTGAATACACCCTATAAAAAATCCCACGCTCAATGAGCGCGGGATTTTTTATATAAGCAAATATATTAAGCTTATTCAGCGGCAGGTGCTTCGGCTGCGGGAGCTTCAGCAGCGGGTGCTTCAGCGGCAGCTTTTTTGCGCGAGCGTCGGGTGGTTTTAGCCTTGTCGGCTTTTTTGTCCTTAAGCATTGCTTCGTTGTAGTCAACGAGTTCGATGAAGCAAGTCTTAGCGTTATCACCGAGGCGGTTGCCGGTTTTGAGGATGCGGGTGTAGCCACCGGGACGGTCGGCAATCTTAACGGCGATATCGCCGAAGAGTTCTTTGACAGCTTCCTTGCTTTGGAGGTGTTGGAAGACGAGTCGGCGGTTGCTCATGTTGTCTTCTTTAGCGCGGTTGATCAGGGGCTCAGCATAGACACGGAGTGCTTTAGCTTTAGCGAGCGTGGTGAAGATGCGCTTGTGAAGGATGAGCGAGATAGTCATGTTAGCGAGCAAGGCGTCACGGTGGGCCTTGGTGCGGCTAAGGTGATTGAATTTTTTATTGTGTCTCATCGGAGTTATTCTTTATCTAATTTGTATCTTGAAATATCCATACCGAACGACAGGTTGAGGCTCTTAAGGAGGTCTTCGAGCTCAGTGAGCGACTTCTTGCCGAAGTTACGGAATTTAAGGAGGTCGGTTTTGTTAAAGACAACGAGTTCGGCGAGTGTTTCAACTTCGGCGCTTTTGAGGCAGTTGA
>CAZRCU010000167.1:0-4882 GCA_964598685.1 uncultured Bacteroides sp. | reverse complement strand
ATCCAGCTGAATCATTGTGCAAAGTTAGCAATTATCGCATTAATTTGGTAACTTTGTGGCTAAAACCAACAAGAAAACTCAGTAATGGAGGAGAAAAAACTATTCCTGCTCGACGCCTACGCACTGATCTACCGTGCGTATTACGGCTTAATGCGCACGCCGCGTGTCACTTCCAAAGGCTTTAACACCTCGGCGATATTCGGATTCTGCAACACATTGGAGGATGTGATTCGCAAGGAGAATCCGGGATACCTGGCTGTGTGCTTCGACCCCGTAGGCGGCACTACATTTCGCCACGAGGTGTACCCCGAATATAAGGCCGGACGCGACAAGCAGCCCGAGGATATTACTCTTGCCATTCCCTATATAAAAGATATTTTGCGAGCATATCGCATTCCGGTGGTAGAGGTGCCGGGCTACGAGGCCGACGACGTGATCGGCACTTTGGCCACACGAGCCGAGGCCGAGGGCTTCACCACCTATATGATGACGCCCGACAAAGACTATGGTCAGCTGGTGAGCGACCACATTTTCATGTATCGTCCGGCGCTGAAAGGCCAGGGATTTGAGGTGCGCGACCCCGAGCGCGTGTGCGAACGCTATGGCATCAGCCGCCCAAAGCAGGTGATCGACTTGCTGGCTCTGGAGGGCGATGCGAGCGACAACGTGCCCGGCTGCCCGGGCGTGGGCGAAAAGACCGCCGCAAAGCTTATCGCTGAATGGGACTCTGTGGAGAATCTGCTCGAACACGTAGACGAGCTCAAAGGCGCGCTGCGCACCAAGGTGGCTGATAACGCCGAGCAAATCAGATTTTCGAAGTTTCTTGTTACGATCAACACCTCAGTGCCGGTGGGCATCACGCCGGAAGAGCTGCGCCGCCAAGAGCCCGACGTAAAGGCGCTCGCGGCAATCTTTGACAAACTGGAATTTCGCACAATGACAGCCAAGCTAGTGGCCACGTATGGCATCGCGATGCCCGAGCCCGAGCCGGAAACGGCCAAGAGCAAGCCGGCACAGATTGGCTCGCTCTTCGACGATTTCGACCAAGCACAAGATGAAGCGCCAAAGGAAGAAACTGACGAAGTGGCTGAAATAGCGCCGGCAAAGCTCATTGAATTGGCCGACGATATCAAGGCATTTTTGGCGCGAGTGGCAGGCAGCGAACGCGTGGGCATGGCCATTGAAGCTCCGGGCGAGCAAGCCATGACAGCCCGCCTTTGTGGCATTGCATTTGCAGTTGACGGCGACACTCGCTATATCTCGCTGCCCGATTTTGCCGAAGATAGAGCGGCTGTGTTGAGCTTGTTGCAAGGCGTATTCAGCAGTCCGAGCCTCACAATTGTGAGCCACGATGCCAAGCGCAGCATGGTGGTGCTGAATCGCGAAGGCATCAAATGGACAGCACCATATTTCGACACTGCGGTGGCCCACTATCTGCTGTCGCCTGAGAGCAGTCACGATTTATCGCTGGTGGCGTCGGCCATATTATCATATCGCACGGCAGACTATGGGCTATCGGCCACCGAACGCAAAAAATTGGTGAACGCCACGCCTGAGCAAGCTGCGGCCAATGTGGGCGAACGCGCCGCTGTGGCGCTACTGCTCGACAAGCCGCTGCACAAGCGTCTGGCCGATGAATCGCTCGATAAGCTTTATCACGACATTGAGGGGCCGTTTATCCCCGTGCTGGCCGCGATGGAGCAGGAGGGCGTGAGAATCGACGTAAAAGAGCTTAATGCGATGTCGCGACGACTGTCGGCACGCCTTGCCGAGCTTGAGAGCAAGGCCTATGAGATGGCCGGCGGAGCTTTCAATGTGGGCTCGCCTATGCAAGTGGGCGAGGTACTGTTTGAGCGTCTGCAAATCGACCCATCAGCCAAAAAGACAAAACGCGGTGCGTGGAGCACCACCGAGGAAATCCTTGAGAAATACGCGCCCAAGCATCCGATTGTGCGCCTAATTCTCGACATCCGTGGGCTGAAAAAACTGCTCACCACCTATGTTGACGCGCTGCCCACGCTGATCAATCCCACCACCGGCAAGATTCACACCACCCTGAATCAGATTGTGACTGCCACAGGCCGCATCTCATCTACCAACCCCAACTTGCAAAACATTCCGGTGCGCACCGAGGATGGCCGCGAAATCCGCCGTGCATTCATTCCCGAGCAAGGTTGCACCATACTATCGGCCGACTATTCGCAGATTGAACTGCGACTGATAGCAGATATTAGCGGCGACCCTGAAATGATTGCGGCATTCACCGCCGGCGAGGACATCCACCGCGCCACTGCCGCCAAAATCTACGGCGTGCCGCTCGACGAGGTTACAGACAGCCAGCGACGCAATGCCAAGACTGCCAATTTCGGCATAATCTACGGCATATCAGCCTTTGGCCTGTCTGAGCGCCTTGGCATCTCGCGCACAGAAGCCAAGCAGCTAATCGAAGGCTATATGGCCACATATCCGCGAATCAAGGAATATATGGACGAATGCATCGCCAAGGCCCGCGAGGTGGGATATGTGTCGACAATCCACGGCCGCAAGCGCTTTCTGCCCGATATTACATCGCGCAACGGCGCACTGCGCGGCTATGCCGAGCGCAATGCCATTAATGCGCCTCTGCAAGGCTCGGCAGCCGACATTATCAAAATAGCCATGATACGCATTGATGCTGAAATTCGCCGCCGCGGCTTGAAATCGCGCATGATTATGCAGGTGCACGATGAATTAATCTTCAATGTGGTGCCCGGCGAGATGGACGAGCTGCGCGAAATGGTGACAAGCGAGATGGAGCACGCTTATAGCGGACGCGTCACATTGGAAGTGTCGGCAGGCACCGGCAACAACTGGCTTGAGGCCCACTAAACTCTGTGGATGAAAAAAAATTCGCAAGTCGATTAAACTTTTAATCATAAAAGTTGTCTTAAATAATAAACAACTGTTAACATTGTCGTTTTCATCCCATGTCAGATACAAATATCACCAACAATATAGCTGCCGAGGCCAAAGTGGACAAGGCCGCAGAACAGCGCAACAAAGAGCCTAAAAGCTTGATTTGGCTTGCCGTAGGCTCGCTAATCGTGACCATCATAGCCTGGATTGTAGCCACGATTAACGGTGGAGCCACAGTGTGCATCAGCGCGATAGCAATCGTGCTGGGGGCATTTGCGCTAAAGTCGCATCGCGCACTCACACGCAACATCTCTATCACTTCGATAATTGCAGCCGGCATATTGCTGGTGGTGGTAGCCTCGTTTTTAATCGTAATCAACATGGGCTTGAAATCAGTATAAGTAAGTGTGCTGTAAATTTTGAGGGGTGCGGGATTTTTGCTAATTTTGTGGAAAAATTTGGCATGTCACATTCTGTATTTATCACCGGAGGTGCCTCGGGCATCGGAGCAGCAGCCGTAAGACGATTTGCTGCCGAGGGTTGGCGCGTAACATTCATGGATATTCATCCCAAAGAGGCTCGCGCCCTAATAGCTGAAATCGACTCGCCCGAGCCTGTGTGCTTTTTTGAGGGCTCCACACGCTCTCGCGCCGACTTGGATGCAGCACTTGAGCTGGCCGCCGACGATATGGGCGGCATAGATGCAGTATTTGCCAATGCGGGCATTCACCGCAAAAACACTGTGATAGATATTGAGCCCGACGAACTCGACGAACTAATACAAACCAACATAGTGGGCACTGTCAACACCCTGCAAGCCGCCATCCCCTTCTTGGCCAACGCGGCCGATGGCGCAGCGGTTGTAATCAATGCCTCAGACCAATGTTTCATTGGCAAAGCCGGCAATTTCGGCTATGGCCTCACCAAGGGAGCGCTTGGCCAACTCACACGCAGCGCCGCAATAGACCTGGGCCATTTAGGCATCAGAGTGAACGCTGTGTGCCCCTCCACTATCGACACTCCGCTGGTCGACCGCTGCTTTGCATCGTGTGCATCACGACATGCCGATGCCGACGCACTGCGTCGCGCCGAGGATGCCCTGTTTTTGCGCGGCTCAATGGGACGCGCCGACGAGGTGGCTTCGCTGGTCTACTTCTTGGCATCAGATCAAGCCTCGTTCTGCACCGGCGGCCTCTATCCCGTGGATGGTGGCCTCACCGCCATGTAAGGTCCAACCTTTGGAGCTCAATGGCGTTAATATATAAAGTGACTATTTCTAAATGATCGAAAGAATAATTATAATCGACAATGCCGACCCCGTAAACTTCTACGGAGTGAACAACGCCAACATGCTACTGATCCGCAACCTGTTCCCAAAGCTGCGGATTGCTGCTCGCGGCTCCGTGATCAAAGTGATTGGCGAGGAGTCGGAGACCGCCGAATTTGAGCGCAAAATCAAGGAACTGGAGGAATTTGCCGTTCTGCACAACACCCTCACCGAGGATGCCATCCTGGATATTGTGAAAGGCCAAGCGCCCAAGGAGCTCAAAAAGGATAGCGCCATTATCTATGGCATCAACGGCAAACCCATACAAGGCCGCACGCCCAATCAGCAGCGCCTGGTAGAGGAATTTACCGCCAACGACCTCACATTTGCCTTGGGCCCTGCCGGCACCGGCAAAACATATATAGCCATAGCTCTGGCTGTGCGCGCGCTTAAGAACAAAGAGGTGCGCAAGATTATCCTATCACGACCGGCTGTAGAGGCAGGCGAAAAGCTGGGCTTCCTGCCCGGCGATATGAAGGATAAAATCGATCCATATCTGCAACCGCTCTACGATGCACTCGAAGATATGATTCCGGCTGTAAAGCTGCGCGAATACATGGAATCAAAGGTGATACAAATAGCTCCGCTTGCATTTATGCGCGGCCGCACGCTCAACGATGCCGTAATCGTGCTCGATGAGGCTCAAAACACCACCACCCA
>CAZRCU010000166.1:2134-4894 GCA_964598685.1 uncultured Bacteroides sp. | reverse complement strand
TTGGCGATAGCCATTGCCATAGCCGAGGGGACTTCGGGATTGGGAGATTCCACAGTGGGGAAATCGCCTGAAGGCACGTCCTGATCGGGCACGTGGATGCTATTGGTGAAGCCGTAGTTTTTCAGCGATTCGGGGATAAGCTTCACGCCGGTGCCGTGGATCGGAGTGTAGACGATTTTGAGGTCGGCGTGGCGCTTAATCACTTCGGGATCGAGAGAAAGGCCCTTGATAGCGGCGAGGAAAGCGTCGTCGACGTCCTTGCCAACGATTTGGATTTTAGACTTATCGCCTTGGAATTTGATTTCGGCCACATCCTTGATGCGATTCACATTGTCGATGATGTTGACATCGTGGGGGGCGATGATTTGTGCGCCATCTTCCCAATAAGCTTTGTAGCCGTTGTATTCTTTGGGGTTGTGAGAAGCGGTGATATTCACGCCGGCCTGAGCGCCAAAGTGGCGAATAGCAAAGGAAAGCTCGGGGGTCGGGCGGAAATTATCGAAGAGATACACCTTGATGCCGTTGGCCGAGAAGATGTCGGCTACAGTTTCGGCGAATAGGCGAGAATTGTTGCGAACGTCGTGGCCTACAACGACAGCGATTTCTTTGCGGTCGCTGAAAGCCTCCTTAAGGTAGTTGGCAAAACCCTGAGTGGCCGAGCCTACAGTGTAGATATTCATGCGGTTGGAGCCGGCGCCCATGATGCCGCGCAAGCCGCCTGTGCCAAATTCAAGGTCTTTGTAGAAAGATTCAATAAGTTCTGTTTTATCCTCGGCGTCGATCAAAGCTTTTACAGCTGCACGAGTGGCGGGATCGTAGCTTTCAGATAACCACTTTTCGGCCTTAGCCATAACTTGGTTGAGAAGTTCCTGTTGGGTTTCCATAGCAGTTATGAGGTATTACATTATATTTATATTCTATCGCAAAGTTACCGATTTTTTTATAAGTCGACAAATTTTCAAACAATAAATCACCAAAATGTGCGATTTTTACGAGGACAAAAATTGCAATAATTTGAACATTTTTTGATTTTATTTGTTACGGTTTCCAAAAAATTTCGTAATTTTGCTCATCATTTCCAACTAACGACAAATCAGCTGTGATAGATAACTCAAAATTCGGTTGTCCATTTCAGAGCAATTTCAAGTAAAACAACGGCCAATCGGCCCAATATAAACAACTAACAAAACAAATCCTATGAGCAAAATTCTACGCATTGGGATTGCGATGTCTCTACTAATGACGTTTGCTACAGTTCATGCAGTGGAGGTGAGCATCGATCCACCGGAAGGCGATATCTATGGCACAATCAAAGATATCACTATCACATTTCCAGAGGGCTACGACATCTCGTTTACCGGAGCCGCCACACGCTCTACCCCCACTATTAGCGGCCCGGAGAGCGCTTCCATGAAACCGTTTGGGTATTCATTTTCAGGCAATGTAATGAAATTTGAGCTTGGCTATGTAGGCGTGTCGCTTCCGGGCGAATACACGCTCAACGTCCCCGCCAACAGCTATTCTGTAAAGGATGGCACCAGCGAAGAGCTTAATTTCCATTATCGCATCGTGGCCGGCGACCAGATCAAGGAATACACAGTGACGCCCGACCCCGCTGCCGACCAGACAGACCTTGGCAGCATTGTGGTGACATTCCCCCACTCTGCTTTCGCCAACCTCACCGACGGGCTTGCCGTGGCCTTGGAAGGTCCTAAAGGCGAATGCGAGGTCTACGTGGAATCAAATAGCAATTATGTGCTGATTCTGCCTCAAGACAATGCTACCGCAGATGATGGTGAATACACCCTGAAAATCGACGCCGGCGCAATATCGCTCAGCGGCGATTACACCAACGATGAAATCACAGCCAAATTTAATGTGAAGCACACCGTGTCGGAAATCGCTGCCTTCAGTCCATCCCCGGGCGAATACTACTCGCTACAGCACTTTGAATTGCGCTTCTACGACTACGACAACATCTCGGCCAATTTCAGCGCCGACGCATGCCCATATTTGCTCAACACCGACACAAACACGGTGGCAGCCACTTGCACCAAAGCCAACTCCACCGGCGATGGCGGCTTGCTATCGTTTACCTTCGACGACGAAATCACCACCATCGGCAGCTATCAGCTGGTGGTGCCCGGCGCATGCTATAAGATTGGCGATGATGCCGGCTCAGACCTCTCGGCAACATACACAATTGTGAAAAACAATGATGCCTATTATTGGGAATCAGTGCCGGCCAACGAGGATATAGTAACAAAACTCACCTCGGTTGAGATCACATTCCCTAACGCTGCCGGCGTGGCAAAGACATCAACGGCATCAGTATCGCTCACCGACGATTTTGCCACCAAATATAATGTGTCAATGAGCCTTTCGGGCAGAAAAGTCACTGTGTCGGTCAACGACGAGCTAACAAACGGCCTCTACACATTATCTATCCCGACTGAATCGTTCACAATCACAGATGCCGAAGGCGGCTCCTACACCAATCGTCCTATCGAAATAAAAATTACTGTGGATTCAACATCGGTGAGCGCGCCTATTCTCATTAACGACATCACCACCGAGCCAACAATCTATGATCTCAACGGCCGCCGCATTGATGGCCGTCCGGATGCAGGCTTATATATAATAAACGGTGCAAAGGTACTTATTAAATAATTCATTCCATTTCCTAACTAATTCACTTATGAAGAAACTAATTTTGATGCTGGTATGTAGCATTCTATTCGCTTTACCGGCACTAGCTGC
>CAZRCU010000166.1:0-2034 GCA_964598685.1 uncultured Bacteroides sp. | reverse complement strand
AGTAACAACGGCCACGATTGACAGTGCTCGCGATAAATCGTTTACAGTTGAAGCTGACAACTACGACAACTTCTCAATGACTCGCTACGACGGCACGGCCATCGATCTCAGCGCCGACAGCAAGACCGTTAAGTATGGCGACATTACAAACGACAAGCAATACTATATCTCGGCTGCCGACGGCAAAAGCCTGGTCGACGTTTCCGTAAACGGCACCAGCGTGGCATCAAGCGTATCGCAATACATTCTTGAACGCAGCGCACTTGCCGACGACGCCACTGTGTCAATCACCACCGAATATCCCGAGGTCAACTACGATTTCTCAATAACATTGGGTAACAACACACCGACAGACTGCTTTTTAAGCATTTTGGTAGATGGCGAGGAAGTGGCCTTCAGCGACCTCAAGTCGTCCTACAAAATGGGCACCGTAATCAAATTTACGCCAAGCCCCAAGTATAAATTCTCGGCATTCAGCGTAAGCCCCGACCCTGACAGCAAATATAATGCCTACTCAGATCCATGGGAAATTACAATCAGCGCCAACACTAAAGTGACCGCTACGGCAAGCGCAGTGGATGTATATACAATCACAGCCACGCTAATAGGTGAAAGCGGCTCGGCCAACATCACCACCGGCGGCAACACCTACACCCTAAGCAGCGACGCTTCCACACAAATATATTATCCTAAATCCGCCGAGGGCACCGCTATATATATCAATAATGGCGACCCAACAAATTATCAAATCTCGAGCATCAAAATTAATGGCACTGATGTGGAATCAATAAGCCAAGGCGCATCTTCTGCTAATGAAAATCGCATTAGCGGCGATGCTACAATTGAAGTAACCACGGCAGATTTGCTAGCCGGCAAAATCACATTCAACTTTGACAACTACGAAAATGTGAATCTGAGAGATGCCAATTACAACACCTTGGTTATCAAGGCTTCGCCGAAGTCACCAACCAGAGAACAACAGATACATCCGGAATTCATCTCGGTAATCTCAATACCTGCATCCTTAAGGAAACCGCCATCAATACCGATTTCACCGAATTCGTTCTCAATTAACACAAGCTTCTCACCCTGAAAGCTTTCCGCAATCAGCTTCTTAATTAATGTTGTTTTACCTGCTCCAAGAAATCCTGAAACAATATCTACCTTTGTCATGTTACGCCTCCATTTTCATTTCAAACATCAATATACATTTATCCCATAATATCCTTAATTACAGTGTGCAAGATAGCAACTGCGCGGTCACAGTCACTTTCTGTCAAAATCAGTGGTGGTACAATTCGAATTGTGGAATCACTCACTGCTGTAATCAACAGCCGATGGTCCAGACAGTCATGCTTCACGGTCATAGCAATTGGTGTCTTGAATTCAACACCAACTAACAGACCACGTCCACGTACCTCCTTGACATTCGGAAGTGCCTCCAGCTTCTTCATGAAGTAAGCACCCATCTTCTTCGCCTGTTCTGGAAGCTTCCGTCCCAGAATCTCTGTAATGGATGCATAGGCCGCTGCACAGCATACCGGATTACCGCCATAGGTTGAGCCATGCGCACCCGGTATAATCGCACTTGCCAGTTCAGCAGTCGCACAGCAGGCAGATATCGGCATTCCACCGCCCATCGCCTTTGCCATCGTTACAGCATCCGGCTTAATACCATAGGACATATATGCCATTACATCTCCGCATCGTCCCCATCCGGTCTGAACCTCGTCCAGAATTAAGAAAATGTTCTTTTCATCACAGAACTTCCGAAGTCCGGTCAGAAATTCTTCCGTCGCAGGATATACACCGCCTTCTCCCTGTACCGGTTCTACCATGATTGCAATTGTATTTTCCGTACATGCCGCCTGAAATGATTCTAAATCATTAAAATCAGCATAGGAAAATCCCGGTAAAATCGGATGATAACCAATCTGGCATCCATTTTCCGGCTGTCCCGTCGCACTTAACGCTCCATAGGTACGTCCATGGAAGCTTTGCTTTGCTGTTACAATATGATAATGCTCCGGTCCG
>CAZRCU010000165.1:0-4914 GCA_964598685.1 uncultured Bacteroides sp. | reverse complement strand
TATTGGCAAATTCGTCGCATGGTGCAGAGCCACGATGATGCCAATGATTTGCTGCAAAACACATTTATGAAAGCTTGGCAAAATATCGAAAATTTCCGTGGGGATGCCCGCCTGTCCACATGGCTCTATAAAATAGCTATCAACGAGGCCATCACATTCTTGGCCAAGGAGCGCAAGCGCCTGGGCGTGTCGCTCGATGATCAAGAAGCCGCAATAGCTGCCACAATCGAAGCCGACCCAGATATCGACGGCGATCAATTGGCCAAAGACCTGCGCAAAGCCATCGCCTCATTGCCCGAAAAGCAGCGCTTAGTCTTTAATATGAAATATTTTGATGAAATGAAATACGAGGACATGTCCTCGATACTTGGCACCAGCGTTGGGGCTCTTAAAGCGTCGTATCATCTGGCTGTGAAAAAAATTGAACAAATTTTTAAAAATTCAGATTAAACCTTTAGCCCTTTAGCAAGTCAATTATTACAAACATCTGAAAATACGTAATGAATAAAGACAACGACATACTAACCCATCTCAATCACCACGACGGAATGACCGTCCCTGAGGGCTATTTCGAAAAGTTTGCAGCCCGCATGGATAAAATGTTGCCTGAGCGCCCCGAATTGGCAGCCGATTATGTGGCACCTCGCAGCCTGTGGCAGCGAGTGCGCCCCTATGTGTATATGGCCGCTATGTTTGCAGGCGTGTGGTGCATGTTGAAAATGTTTACACTTATCGGCTCTACCGAAACACAGCAATTTGAATCGAATCCCGTGCTCGCCGAGGCATTCGGCAATGAAACTTTTGTCAACGACTATGTAATCAGCGACGTGAATCAGTGGGATTTGTATGATGAGCTAATGGACGAGGGCGTCGACCCTGAATCTTTCTGTGATTCGTTAGCCTTCAACGACCTTAATTTAGACAATTTCGACCAACAATGAAACGTAGATTTGTATCTTCTTTAGTCCTCGTGCTAATGTTGATGTCGGCCTTTTGTGCTGCTGCACAAGGCAATCTTTCCGACACCGACCGCCAACGTTGGCTTCAGGAGATTCGCACATACAAACATGAGTTCCTTGCCAAGGAGCTATCACTCTCCAAAGACCAGCAACGCGAATTTTTTGCGCTCTACGACCGTATGGAAGACGAAGTGGAACGCCTCAATTCCGATACACGCGACACCGAGCAGCGTGCGATTGACAACAAGGACGCTACCGACCTTGAACTGTCAAATGCCGCACGCACTATCTTTGAACTCAAGCGTGCCGAGGGTCAAATAGAAATGACTTATTTTGATAAGTTTCGTGATATCCTCACTCCTCGACAACTTTTAATGCTCAAAAACGCCGAACGAAAGTTCACCCAACAGCTCGTCAATCATCATCGGCGTGCGAAACGTACAACAAGTAAATAGGAATCATCCACCACAGATTCTGAAGATCTAACACATTTTCCGGCGGCCTTCCCTCTCAGGGAGGGCCGCCGTCTAATTCGCCCCCACTCGCCATTTTATTATGTGACGAAAAAGTGCTAAATTTGCAGTGTGAAAGCTTGTTGTATTTTATTAGGAGCTATATTGTTGAGTGTGCCTGTGGTGTCGGCAAATGAATTGTCCGATTCTACGATGCACGTGCATAGCTTGAATGCTATAGAGGTGCTCGGTGTGAAGCAAATGCCAAGCACCGGCAGCTCGCCCGTGGTTCGTATCAATCGAGCCGAAATAGCTCGCCTTGGCATCGAGGCTATAAAAGATATTGGAGAAATTGTGCCCAACCTGTATTCACCGGCCTACGGCTCAAGAATGACATCGTCGATTTATATGCGCGGCCTTGGCTCGCGCATGGATCAAGCGGTGGTGGGCTTGAATGTGGATGGTGTGTCGTATCTCAATAAGGATGCCTACGACTTTGATATCACCGATATAGCGTCGGTGGAGGTGACTCGCGGCGCTCAGAGTGTGCTAAACGGACGAAATGCTATGGCCGGACAAATCAATGTGTACACGCTGTCGCCACGTGATTATCAGGGATTCCGCGCTATGTTGGAGTATGGACGCGCCAACACCACTAAGGCTTCGGCGGGATATTATGCCAAAATCACCGATAAATTGTTTTCATCGCTCACCGGTGGCTATACACATTCCGATGGATTTTGGCGCAACGGCTACAATAATAAGCGCGTAGGCGCAGAAAATTCCGGCGCCATGAGATGGAAAACCGTGTTTCTCCCCACTGCCTGGCATTCGATTACCAACACTGCGTCGATGTCGATTTCGCGCCAAAGCGGCTATCCGTATGCGTCGGTGGCAACGGGGCAAATTGCCTATAACGACACTTGCTATTATAAGCGCAATGTGTTTAGCGACGGCCTCACAGTGGCCTGGGCCGGAAAGCGTGTGGTTGTCACCTCTCTTACGTCGGTGCAATATATCGACGACGACATGACGCTTGATCAGGATTTCACCCCTGCCGATTATTTTACGCTTACTCAGCGCCGCCACGAGTTTAATTTTACAGAAGACCTTTTTACAAAGGGAGTCCGAGGCAATTATTCATGGCTTGGCGGCGTTTTTGGCTTCTATCGCCACACAAATATGAGTGCACCGGTCACATTTTTCGACACCGGCATAGCCAATCTGATTGAGGCAAAGCGAAATCAGATGAATCCTACATATCCAATCGAGTGGAATAATCGCGAATTTTTGCTGAGCAGCGATTTTAAATCACCATCGGGCGGCATTGCTTTATATCACGAGAGCAAATATTCATTAGGAAATTGGACCTTTGAGGCCGGCTTGCGTTGGGATTTTGAGCATATCAGTTGTAATTATCGCAGCGTGACAGACGCATCCTACACCACTTGGCATGTACTTGACGACGGCTCGCGCGAGGTATATAATGTGACGCCCGTGGATATTGATGATAGCGGCAAGCTCTCTCAGACCTTTAATCAGCTGCTGCCAAAGGTGACAGCTGCCTATAATTTTAATCAAGGCTATGCCTATGCCTCGTTTACCAAGGGCTATAAGGCCGGCGGCTTCAACACCCAAATGTTTTCCGATGTGTTGCAGCAGCGAGTAATGTCGACAATGGGCTTGAGCATGGCCTATTCTGTGGATGAAATCGTGTCGTATCGTCCTGAAAAGAGTTACAACTATGAAGTGGGCACTAAGGTGCATTTGCTGGACGGACGCCTCACGGCCGAGGCGGTAGGCTTTTTCATTGATTGCCGCGACCGCCAACTCACAGTGTTCCCTCCGGGCATGGTGACCGGCCGAATTATGACCAATGCCGGCCGCACACACAGTCTTGGCGCTGAGCTTACGGCCAAATATTCGCCTATCGAGGATGTGTCGTTCACGGCTTCGTATGGCTACACTAATGCCACTTTTAGCGAATATAATAATGGCAAGGCCGATTATAGCGGGAAGCGTGTCCCCTACGCTCCGGCGCACACATTGTTTGCATCGGCGCTGTGGCGCATGCCTGTGCAAGTGGCCGGGCTCACGCCTGTGCTGAACGTGAATATGCGCGGAACCGGCGACATTATGTGGGACGAGGCAAACACCGTGCGCCAGCCCTTCTACGCATTGGCCGGTGCATCGTTGGCCTTTGAGGGAAATGGCTGGAGCTTCAAAATTTGGGGCGAAAACATCACCAACACAAGATATGATTCGTTCTATTTCGTGTCAATGAGCAATGCCTTTGTGCAGCGAGGGAATCCAGTGACTTACGGCGCTACAATACGGCTTAATATTAATTAAGGAAAAATCGGCGCGAATCTGATAGCTCGTTGTTATCTTTTTATTAATTTTGAATTCGCAAAAATAAATCAATCTTATAATAATGAATAAACTAAAAACCTTTGCTGTCGCAGCAATGTCTGCATTTATGACATTGTCGTTGCCTTCATGCAACAGTGGCGATGCTCCCGACACAATTACTGAGCAAACTTTTCAGCAATGCTATGCCATTGTAACAGACACACAAGGACTTACCAAGTCGGCTTCTACTCCTGTAACAATTAAGCTTACATTGAATTGGAGTCAGCTTACGGCTTCGGCTACAATTACCGGTCTCGAAATCGGATCGTCGACATACCCCATGCTCACCATTTCTGATGCTAAATGGAATGCAGAAAATTCGGGTTGGTGCTACACATCTACCTCTAACCCCACTGCATCGCTCCCTACCGGCTCTGTGTCGGTGAGCGACTTTAGCTTCCGCTGGCTCGACCGTCTCGACTTTGCCACAGTGCTCAGCGACACCTACGACCCGGGCTTGGCCTTCTCATTTACTATCGACGGCCGCTATCGCGTGGTGGGCTCGCGCAACCCGATTGTGCTGTGTGGCACTACTTCTACATTGAAAGCCGGCGCCACCGAGCCATATACCACCGAGCAATCTTATTACAGCGTGAAGCTTGATTTCTCCACCAATAAGGCCACAATCAGCATCTATAATTGCTGCTTTGCCGATGGCATGCCCACATTTGATAACATGACTTTTGAAGGCATTGACTTCACAGTAGCCGACACCGGCGTTATCTCTATGTCAGCCGCCCAAATTGAGCCCAAACTGGCAAATGTGCCGCAGCCTTCGTTCCCTGTCACTAACCTAAGCGCAACGCTTACACCCGGCTCAGGCATGACTTTGCAATATGTATGCACTGTGATGGGCACCCCCTACACAGCTAATGTCACACTTGATTATACATCTTACGATGCTTTGCTGAAATAAGCTGAATATCATATCAAAAAAAATCGGCGCTCAATTCGGGCGCCGATTTTTTTGATGGTTGGTTTGATCGGGTATTATTTCTTCAATCCGCACTTAGAGCATTTTTCTGAAATCTGGGTGAAGAAGTCGTTGCCCTTGTCGTCCACGAGGATGAATGCGGGGAAGTTTTCAACTT
>CAZRCU010000164.1:0-4917 GCA_964598685.1 uncultured Bacteroides sp. | reverse complement strand
GCAGTGATGCTGAACGATGTCACCGTAACGGGCGAGAAGCGCCCTATTGCCACAGTCCAACGTCTCTCGGGCGTAGAACTGCAATCGCTATCCACCACATCCATTGCCGATGCTCTTAAATATTTTGCCGGTGTTCAGATCAAGGACTACGGCGGCATGGGCGGCGTAAAGACAATCAATGTGCGCTCGCTGGGCGCTCAACATGTGGGCGTGTATATTGATGGCATCCGCATCACAAATGCACAAAACGGCACTGTGGATTTGGGTAAATATTCTCTTTCCACGCTTGAATCTGTGTCGCTATATAATGCCAATAAGCTCGAGGCATGCCAATCGGCATCGGAATATGCATCTGGAGCCACTGTGTATATGCGCACACGCCGCCCCACATCCGATTCGCTAAGCGTGATGCTGCGCGCAGGCTCGTTCGACACCTACACCGCTCGCATAAATGCGCAATTCAATCGCCGCGGCTGGAGCGGATTTGTGGACGGAGAATACCTAAACTCGCAGGGCGACTATAAATTTCGCTACAAGTCGCAATATGAAGACACCGTGGGCCGACGCGCCAATTCCGACATAGAATATGGACGCATCGAGGCAGCGGCTTTTCATAAGGGCTTTGCCACCCACATATATTATTATATATCCTCGCGCGGTTGCCCGGGCGGCATCGTGCGCCGTTTATCAGATAGATATGTGAATGTGGGTCGCGAATGGGACCGCGACTTTTTCTGGCAAGCTTCCTATAAAAAATCGCTAAGCAATGCTCATCAATTCAAGGTAAACGCAAAATATTCCAATGAATATCTGCGCTATTGCACCGATTACCCCGAGAATCAAAACACAGCGAGAGTCGACAACCATTATCGCTTGAACGACGCATATGCTTCGCTGGCCTATGCCTACACTCCGCTTGATTGGCTCACATTCAATGTCGGCTACGATGGCCGCATTTCATGGATGAATGCCGATTTGAAAATGTTTGAGCCCGTAAGACGCCTCGACCAAAAGGCCGTTGTGGCCGCACAAGTTAGCTATGCCGACTTTCGATTTGCCGCTTCAATGCTCTATCAGCACTACAAAGACCACACCAACGTGAACGCCGGCGCCGCCGACCCGCTGAGCCGCTTCACGCCGGCCGTGTCGCTATCCTACTCGCTGCGCGGTCTCACTCTGCGCGGCTGGTACAAAAGCATTTTTCGCGCCCCTACTCTCAACGACCTCTACTACACCCAAGTGGGCAATCGCAACTTAAAACCTGAATACACCAAGCAGCTGAATTTCGGGGCCGAATATCACTACGACACACGCCACTGGAATCTATCCGCACAAGCCGACATATATCGCAACATCATAGAAAACCGCATCGTGTGTCTGCCGCTCAAGGGCACCTATTCATGGTCGATGATGAACTATGGCGAGACATTCTGCCGCGGTCTTAATTCAACCATTTCAGGTCGCTATCACGTGGGCGATTGGAATTTTTCGCTGCTGATGTCGCTCACATGGCAGCGCGATCTCAACCGCACCGACCCCGACGACGAAGACACCTACAACAAGCCTATTTGCTACTCGCCCACCCTATCCTATGGCATCACAGGCATTGTGGGCTGGCGCGATTTAAGCCTCACAGTGTCGGAATTGCACGTTGGCAAGCGCATGTGGTCGTATGCCGACCCCAAAGACATGCTCTCGCCATATAACAATGTCGACCTAAAGCTATCATATAAATGGCGCCGATATGGCGCGGCAGTCGAGGTGTTCGACCTTCTCGACAAGCAATACGAGCACATTCCGCGCTATCCTATGCCCGGCCGCAACTTTCGCATCACTCTCTCAATTTCAATATAAGCATCTCACAACATGAAACTGAAGCACAACATAATAGCACTGGCGCTCTCGCTGCTGACATCTCTGCACAGCGCAGCCGTGGAAAAGCTGATAATCGTTAATGAAGGCGGTTGGGATCAAAACAACGGCCAATTATCCTATTTTGAAGACGGCACAATCAAAACCAATTCATGGTTTCTGGATGTGAACGGCACCACGCTTGGCGACACACCCAACGATATTATACAAATCAGCAACGACCTGATTGCCATCACAATCAATACGTCGAACATCGTGCAATTTATCACGCCCGAGGGCAAGGACGTGGCCGCCACCGAGGACATTCCAAACAATCGCCGCATGGCCTGCGATGGAAAGTATCTCTACGTCACCTCGTATGGCCACGAATGCCTCACCACCGCCGGCACTGTGAAATTTACCAAAGGATTTGTGGCGAAAATAGATGTTACCACTTTCAAGGTGGTGGCCACCTGCGAAGTGGGCTACGAGCCCGAAGGCATTGCCTACCACAACGGCTATCTCTACGTGGCAAATTCCGGCGGCTACAGCTTCAGCGAATCACACGACTACGAGACCACCGTTAGCATAATCAAAGCCGAAAGTATGTCGAAGCTAAAGGACGTAGACACAGGCAGAATCAACCTTTACGGCATGGCCAAGAGCGGCAAATATCTATGTATCAGTTCGCTCGGCGACTACCGCAACATCTCGGCCGCCACTATAATTTTCGACTGTGAGGCCGCCCTTAGCAGCGATGATTGTTTCACAGTGCTTGACAAGGCCTCTACCTATAGCTGCACAGCCACCGACGGTCAATTCTACGTGATCGGCTCGCAATATTCCTATAACACCTACAAATATACATTCAACTACACCACAATAAATCCGTCAGAGGCAATCGCCACCAAAGGCGCCGGCGGTTTTAGCGAATCATTGCCCGGCACCGTGCTCGACTACATCAAAAAAATGTCCATGCCCTACGGGATCTACGTCAACCCCTACACCGGATACATCTATGCCACCGACGCGGCTTCATTCTCCGGCGCAGGCGCCCTATATCAGTGGACACCAAGCGGCGAATATGTAGATAAATACAAAGTGTACATCAACCCCGGACACTTCCTTGCGCTACCGCCCGACGGCAATTTCGACAGCGTGAAGAATGTAGAATGCGATGCACCCGCAGCCGACGACACTTACTATAATCTCCAGGGCATTCGAGTGACAAACCCCACCGCCGGACAAATCTATATCCACCGCGGCAAGAAAATCATATTCTAACAGTGGAAGTGGCGAGTGACAATTTCCTGCATTAATTCGGGATTAGTCATGGCGGCCGCGGCCTCAGCTTGGTCGTAGCTGCGCAGACGCTTCAGAATGCCGTCGATCATGCCGGGCGAGAACACTCCGCGATCTTCAAACACACTGCGCGCAGCTTCCAGGCAGTCGGCGCTCTCAGCGCAATTAGTTGGCAAGCTATCCAATGCGGCCAATCGCGCGGCATTTTCCTCAGCATGGATGTTAACGTCCACATAAGTGCGCGCAGCCACCTCAAGAGCATCCTCGCTTTCAAGACCATAGCGCAGCGCCACAGCCAATCCGGCCAGCAACTGATACACATCGGCCGAACCATCGGCCGAGCGGATTTCCACAGTTTGTTTCATCGTGGGGTCTACATCGGCCGGCGTCGCTTGTCCGACATTCACAGCCGCACACATATCAGCCTTGGCAGTCCAGCCCAGCGGCACACGCACCAGCACCGAGCGGTTGCGGTCGCCCCAGCACACATTGGTGGGCGCCTCTTGATGCGGCACCAAGCGGAAATACGACGTTGGATTTGTGTTGCCAAATGCGGTGAGCGCCGGTGCCAGCTTCATCAAGCCTGCAATAGCGCGGCGCGCTTCATTCGAGATTTCGCGGTGCTCATCGAGCATGCAATTGCGGCCGTTGCGCGTCATTTGCATATGGATATGAAGGCCCGAGCCGGCCTTGCCGATAGTGATTTTCGGGGCGAAAGTCACAGTTAGACCCTCCTTCCAAGCCAACGTGCGAATCACCCATTTGGCCAGCATCAGCTGGTCGGCGGCATCTTCAGCATCGACGGGCAAAAATTCAATCTCATTTTGCTCGTAGATAGTGCCATGCAGCGTGAAATTGCCCACTTCCGAGTGGCCGTATTTGATATGTCCGCCGGTGGTGGCAATCAGATGCATACACCTGGCACGGAAATCATTGAATTTGGCAAATGGAGCCGACTCATGATAGCCACGTTGGTCGGTAGCCTCAAACAGCCCGCTATCAGCAGCTATCACATAATATTCCAATTCACCCATCGCGCGGAAATTCATTCCGGTGGCACGGGTAAATTCACGGCAAGCCTTGCTCAAAGTGTATTCCGGCGACGATTCCAGCAGATGCCCATCCTTATCGCAAAAGCTGCAAAGCATCGTCAACGTAGGGATTTCTGCAAAGGGGTCAACGAAAGCCGTGCGATAGCGTGGGATTACGTAAAGATCGGACGAGCCGGCGCTGATAAACGGAAACAGCGACGAACCGTCGACACGCTCGCCCAGCGTCAATATTGTCTCAAGATAATCAAGCGAATTGATTACAAAGTTGAGCGTTTTCAGCCGCCCGTCGGCAGCAGGATACATGAAATTAACCATCTCAACATTGTTGTCAACAATATATTTGATAATGTCTTGTCGAGTAAATTCAGCAGCCGCCTTTTGCAAGTAGGCCACTACGGCATTCTTGTTTAATGCGATAGTTTTATTCATGATACACGAAATGAGGCATTGTTAGATAGATGTTTGCGAATTTAGCGATTAAGCATCTAAATCGCAACTTTGCAACGTTTTTTAACTCAAAAGTGACACACGCCGCAAATTGCAACAACAAAACAATCTGTATTGCAGAGAATATAAATAATATGTACCTTTGCCTGATAGGATGTGCAGGAGGCAAACTGCAATATTGTATTGGTCCGTTGATAACATGAAACTCCAGATGCGATTCATAATGACTATAGCGTGGTTGCTCATCGGCATGGTGTATGCCAAT
>CAZRCU010000163.1:0-4958 GCA_964598685.1 uncultured Bacteroides sp. | reverse complement strand
ACTAACCTTAAATAAATAACCAATATGGATAAAACAAAGGTAACATTAATTATTGTCGTGGTGGCGCTATGTGCCGTCATTGGCTATCTCATTTTAGGAAAAAACGGCTGCTCAACGTCGGTAGATACCGAATGCGCTTCGTCTGACAGCGCAGCGGTGATTAATAACATTATCACACGCACCAGTGTCCGTGCTTATGATGATCGTCCGGTGGAAGATGCTAAAATAGAGACAATTCTGCGTGCCGGTATGGCAGCTCCTACAGCTGTAAATTTGCAGCCTTGGAAATTTGTCGTTATAAAAGATAAACAAACGCTGAAAGCCATATCAGAAAATTTCCGCTCGATGAAGATGGCAGAAAATGCAGCCTTGGCAATTGTGGTATGCGGCGATATGGAACTGACGCTTAAAGAGGATGCTAAAGACTTCTGGGTTCAAGATGTGTCAGCAGCTACCGAGAATATGCTCTTGGCGGCTCATGGTTTAGGCCTTGGCGCTGTGTGGTGTGGTATTTATCCGGTACAAGAACGTGTGAAGGCACTGAGCGAGCTACTTAACCTACCTGAGAATATTATCCCATTGAACGTCGTCCCCATCGGGTATCCTGCCGAGACCCCCGAACCCAAAGATAAATGGAAGCCCGAAAACGTTCACTATGAAACCTGGAACTAATTGATTATTAGCAAACAGGTAGTCGTCAAACAGCAGGAACGTATTATTGTACGTCCCTGCTGTTAATATATTGACTATAAATGTGTTACCGCTTGTATCGGAACCGAAGTGCCGGATAAGGCAAATATTTACCCAAGCAGTTGAATCACATCTTCTTTCATGAGTTCCGGCACGAGTCGGCACTCTGTGAGTATTTGGCCGTAGTCGTAACGGTCGGCAAATTCCTTTGGAGCGCCATAGCATTTAACCGCCACATCAGAGTCGCCATAGAAGCGGGCCACCTTTTCTCCGAAACCTCCGGCAAGGATGCCATCCTCGATTGTTACCACTAATTTGTGATCTGATTTTAGGCTATTAAGAAGCTGCTCGTCTATACCCGATAGGAAGCGTGGGTTAATGAGAGTGGCATCTATACCCTGGGCTTTGAGTAGCTTTGCCAGCGATTCGCCCATGCTGAAAAAGTTGCCGGCGGCGATGATTGCCACATCCTTTCCGCGATGGTCAACGGCAAATTTGTTGATGTCTGAATAGTCGGTAGGGAAGCTTTTGCCACTCGTCGTTACCTGACAACCGGGTACGCGCACAGCTACCGGATGGTCGGTCTGCGTCATAGCCCAATCGAGCATTGCCAAGTATTCCTCCTTGCATGTAGGAGCTAAGTAGACCCATCCGGGGATATTTGAAATGAGTGAGATGTCGTACCACCCGAGGTGGGTAACATCGTTCATGCCAAGAATGGTTGCATAGAATATTGAGAGCACTACGGGAGTATTGTTCACGGCAACATCTTGTGCCATTTGGTCGTAGGCGCGCTGGATGAACGAGCTGACAACGCCGAAGCATGGACGTGCACCGGCCTTTGCCAAGCCCGAAGCGAGAGCCACGGCCTCTTGCTCGGCTATACCTACATCAATAAACTGGCGCCCGGCAGCTTTACGGCGTTCAGGATAGAAGCCGATAACGCCCGGAGTGCCGGCTGTGATGACGGCCATATTGCTGTCTTCCTTCATTCGGGCGAGCATGTGCTGTGCGAAGATGTTGCCATAGTCCTCGCTATCATCGTCGAGCGGCTTGCCGGTTGCAATGTCAAAAGGTCCGCTGTAGTGATAGAGCTCTTTGTTGTTCTCGGCCGGATCGTAGCCCTTTCCCTTTTCGGTGTGTATGTGCACCACAATCGGATGGTCGGTATCTTTCACCTCGCTGAAAGCCTCAATCAGAGCTTCAATGTTGTTGCCATCGGCCACGTAGCGATAATCCATCCCCATGGCACGGAAGATGTTATTTTCAGCCTTGCCGTTGGTTGCACGTAGCAGTCGAAGATTATCGTAGAGGCCGCCATGATTTTCGGCTATCGACATTTCATTGTCGTTGACGATAATAATTAGATTGCTCTTCAGTGTTCCTGCAAAGTCCAGCCCTTCGAGAGCTTCGCCACCGCTCAATGATCCGTCACCAATCACAGCAATAATGTTTTCTTTTCCGCCTTTCAGATCGCGACCATAGGCAAGTCCACCGGCTAAGCTTACGGAAGTGGAAGTGTGGCCGATGATGAAGTGGTCGTGCTCGCTCTCACTAGGTTCGGAATATCCGCTAACATCGTCGTAGCGATCGGGGTTGATGAAAGCATCAATACGTCCGGTAAGCATTTTGTGGACGTAAGATTGGTGCGAAACGTCGTAAACGATTTTGTCGATAGGTGAGTTGAACACGTAGTGTAGAGCAATGGTAGCTTCCACCATACCGAGGTTTGGGCCAACATGCCCGCCATGATGACTCAGCTTACCGAGCAGAGCTTCACGCAGTTGTGAGGCAAGTTTATTAAGTTCATCGACAGACAATCCCTTGATGTCGGCCGGAGAATGCAGGTCGTTAAGGTTCATATCTTGTTATATTTTGGTTCTTATATTATATATGCAAAGTTGGCAATTTCCCGCCTAATCAAGGTTTAACAAATCGCATTAAAACTTACCATTTTTGCGGTTTTATCCTCGGACAATCATTATCTTTGTAGTTGCTATAATATATATAACATAATTGAGATGAAGGAAGCTTGTAGATTAAAGAATGATGATGAATGGAATAAGATGGTGAGCGGTGAGATTTATGACGCTGCTTATCCATCTCTGATTGAAAAACTTGTCGCTACTCGCGAGAAGATATACGAGTTTAATCAGCTGCATCCGACCCAACTACAGGAGCAACGCGCCATTCTGAGAGATTTGTTAGGTTCTTGTGACGAAGAAATTTTAATCAATCAGCCGTTTCGATGTGACTATGGTTGCAACATCCGCGTTGGCGAGCGGTTCTTTGCCAATTTCAATTTCACTGTTCTTGATGAAGCGCCGGTGACAATTGGCAACGATGCCTTTATTGGCCCAAATGTAAGCATTTATACAGCTTGCCATTCAACCGACGTAGCAGAACGCAATTCTCGTCGAGAGTGGGCAGAGCCTGTTACAATCGGTGACAACGTATGGATTGGAGGCTCGGTAACAATCTTGCCGGGAGTAACTATTGGCAGCGGAGTGACAATTGGTGCGGGCGCTGTAGTCACCAAGGACGTTCCCGATAACGTAGTAGTGGCCGGCAATCCGGCAAAAATCATAAAGCATCTGAAATGATTGATACTACAAATCTGTGTTCGCATCTTCAGAAGAAGCTGTTTGAATCGGGTGGGGAATACTATCCGATTTGGCAAGCAATTCAGAGCGATGATACACTGACGGCGGTGGTGCGTTCACGGCAACTTCACATCTATCGCAATGGCAAGAAAGTTCTGGTTTTAGCCGGCAAATCTCAGCCCAAGATAATTCGCGATGATGTAATTAATTACATGATTAACAGGTGTTAATATTATCCATAATCCAATTTTTGATTTAGCGTAAAAATATAAAAATTATTTTACGCTGTTATAAATTTGCCACTATCTGTATTTTTGTGCCGTGATTAAAAAATAAATCTATATGGATGAAATGGACAAACGATTAAGTTCCGAACTCGGAATGGTGATAGGCTTAAATGTCACCTACACTTACTACTCAACAACCTTCTTCTTAGGAGAATTGTTCGAACGTGAAGCTTTGTACAAAAAATACAAGGTTGTGGATATCACTGATAAGGTGACTAAAAAATTCCCTGAAGATGTTGAACATTGCTTTCACGGGTTCTGTAAATTGTTCTATAAAATCAGAGAACATGGCACTCCACTACCTGAGCGCACATGGAGGGATCAGTATGCTTCGGCTGTGGCATGCATGGAGGTTGAGACTGAAAATCCTGATTTGCCGAGTGGATTTGACTTCGAAGACTTCGAAGACAAGGTATTCGGCAAAATGTTTCCTGAAGACATAATCTACTATCCAAAATCAAGACGAATCGTTCGCCTCAAGGATACAACGGTGGAGGAGTTAGAAAAGAATATTGGCATATATTAGACGACAGGCATTGTGCTCGCAATGAGCGGTAAAGGTATACAAAAGTATCATCTTTATCGCTCATTTGCCATTTCGGCGCGGAATTGGCTCGGGCTCTGTCCGGCGATGCGCTTGAACATTCTGGAGAAGTGAGCTGGATATTCAAGAAGCACTTGAATATGCACCGAAATCAATGCTGCCGAATGATTATCGACGGGGTACATAGTTTCCTCTTTGATGCGAGCAAGACAATCGAGCAATCGAGGGAGATCTTGCGACTGCATATTTTTTAGCAGAGTTAGTAGTCCTTTGCTAAAAAATAGCTACATTTGTTGATCCTGATAAATCAAACAACAACGCAAAAAACAAACATCTACTACTTATGAAATCGACAGTATCCCAAAGTGCCTTTTCGTTTATCATCTCTATTGTGGTGATTTGCGCATTAATTGCCGTATTGTACGCAAGCTATGGCACAGGTAAATTTATCATTCTCAACGTGATAATTATTGCGGTGTTGTGCTTTTGTTTGTTCTACACTCCACTCTCAATCTCGGCGAGTGAAGAAGCTGTAAATATCCATAGTCCGTTCAAAATCCATTCAATAGCAATGCGACGCATTGTTAGTGTGGAGCGCTTCAAACCCACAATGGGAGCCCTTCGTGTATTTGGTTCCGGTGGCTTCTTGGGATATTGGGGCTTATTCCGAGAGGGTGATGTCGGTTTGTATATGGCATATTATGGTAAAGCATCAGATTGCTTCATGCTACGTCTTGACAATGGCGACAAGTATGTTCTCGGATGTATAGACCCTGATGCTATGGTAGCGTACCTTAAAGAACAAATTTGTAGTTGACGCGAAGCAACTCCTCA
>CAZRCU010000162.1:0-5000 GCA_964598685.1 uncultured Bacteroides sp. | reverse complement strand
GTTGACGGGCCCCAGGCGGTGGATACGCTTGTGAGCAGGCGGTGGATGTGCCTAGCGGGGATTGCAGGAATGATACATTGATTGCAACAGATGTTTCATTGTTCAATTTTTTGCATTCAACGTAACAATGCTGTTACATATTAGGATAAAGATGGTTTTAACTTTGTGGCAGATGTTTGAAAAACAAGTAACCAAAAACATAAACCATGAATTTAAAAACAATCGTAATTTGGATGATGATGCTCGTAGGCGTGGCATCTCTTCAAGCACAGACAATATCTGTGCACGGCACGGTCGTATCCAAGACTGATGGCGAGCCGCTAATCGGCGCATCGGTGGTTCCGACTAATCGTAGTGCTAACGGTGTTGCCACTGATATTGATGGCAATTTCACATTAAATGTGGCCCAAGGCACAAAACTCGACATTTCTTATATAGGCTTTGAGTCGATCACTGTGGAGGCTCAGCCGGAAATGACTATCGAACTGAAAGAACAAAACGAATTATTGGACGAAATCGTAGTAGTGGGCTATTCTGCTGAAAAGAAGGCCGACCAAACCGGTTCGGTGGCAGTAGTGAAGATGAAGGACGTGGCCGACACTCCCACAGGCAATGCGATGCAAGCATTGCAGGGCCGTGTGGCAGGCGTGACAATCGTGACTGACGGTACGCCAGGCGGCAACTCCACCTCAACATCTATTCGCGGTGCATCGTCGTTTCGCAGCGATGCCAACGGGCCGCTCTATGTGATCGACGGCGTGATGACTCGCGACAATGTGGGCACAATCCTCAATAGCAGCGATATTGAATCAATGCAGGTGCTGAAAGATGCCGCCTCGGCTGCTATTTATGGTGCACAGGCTGCCAACGGCGTTGTGATTATAACCACCAAGCGCGCCAAAAAGGGCGAGACTCGTATCACATTTGATGCAACTCTGACCGCTCAGACCTATAATAGCGGCATCGACCTGCTTGATGCCGACCAATGGGGCCAAGTGTATTGGGCCGCATATCGCTATGCCAACAATGGCGCTACCCCGAAAGGCACTATCTATGGCGACGGCGACACCCCCAAATTGCAAAGCTATTACAATCTGAACCATCAAGAAGTGCTGCCTACCAACACCGATTGGGAGGATGAAATTCACCGCACCGCCTTGATGCAAACCTACACCATCGGTCTGTCGAAGGGCACTGAAAGCGGCTCATCATCGTTCTCGCTGAGCTGGCTCGACCACGACGGTATCATTAAGGGCACCGACTTCCAACGCGTAAATTCGCGTCTGAGCTCTGATTACGGATTCCTGAACAATCACCTGCGCGCAGGCGGCAATGTTGCCGTAAACTGGTGGCGCGCCCACTATGCCCCCGACGGAGTGGAGGAAGGTGCAATCAAGCAGCACCCCGCCAAAGCTGTCTACGACGTGTCGGGCGAATACAACGACGCTATCGACAATGTGCTCGGCGATGCGCCCAACTATGTGCGCCTCATCAACAATAATGCCAACAACAAGCATGAATATTGGCGCGTGTTTGGCAATGCCTATTTGCAAATTGAGCCTATCAAGAGCTTAATCTTGAAGACCAATTTCGGTGTGAACTACTACAGCGAAACAAACAAGACCTTTGAGCCCGCATGGCTGCGCGACAGTGTAAACAAGCTGTCACAGTCAATGGCTAAGAACACCGACTGGGTGTGGACCAACACCGCACAATACAATCTTGATTTCGGCAAAAATTCATTCATGGCGCTGCTGGGCCTCGAGGCAAAGCGCTATCACTCTGAAGCCTTCAACGGCTATGGCACAAATCTGGCTATCGAAGATCCCAACTATCTGTATCTGTCGTCGGTAACATCGGGCAAGGACGTAGGCGCAAGCGCAAGCAACTATTCAATGTTCTCGGTGTTTGGCAAGCTCAACTACAGCTACGACAGCCGCTATCTGGCCTCGTTCACACTGCGCCACGACGCATCATCGCGCCTGAGCTCATCGAATAATGCCGACTACTTCCCCTCGGTGTCGGCCGGCTGGCGTCTGAGCCAAGAGCAATTCATGGCCGACACTCGCGCATGGCTGTCTGATTTGAAGATTCGCGCATCGTGGGGCGTCAACGGCAACGATATTATCGACAACGAAGCATTCTACACAAAATATCTGGCCAGCCTGAACGGCGCGTCCTACAACATGAACGGCGATGGCTCAACCCTAGCTGCCGGTGCTTACAAGACTCGCTCGACCAACCCCTATCTGACTTGGGAAAAGACCTATCAAACCAACGTGGGCTTGGATGCAGCGCTGCTCAACAATCGCTTGCTCTTCTCGTTTGACTATTTCTACAAAGACACCAAGGATATGCTCGTAGAGAAGCCCTATATCGCAGTTATCGGCGAAGGCGGCTACTGCTGGTATAATGGTGGCTCGATGACCAACAAGGGCGTTGAAGGCGTGTTCACATGGCGCGATCATGTAAAAGACTTCAATTATGAAGTTAGCCTCAATGTCACCGTATCCAAAAACCGCGTAACATCACTTTTGGACGACATCTACTACACCTATGGCGGCGGCAACGGCATCGACAAATCATTGGTTGGCCAGGCCTACGGCTCGTGGATGGGCTATGAGACCGACGGCGTGTTCCACACACAGCAAGAGGTTGACGACTATTGCGCAAAATACAGCGTAGAATTTGGCCGTCCGGCAGTGGGCCGCGTAAGATATGTCGACACCAACGGCGACGGCAAGATCAACAGCAACGACCGCACATGGCTGGGCTGCGACCTGCCTAAGGCTCAATTCGGCCTCAACCTCGCCGGCAATTACAAGGGCTTTGACCTGAGCTTGTTTTTCAACAGCGTGGTGCGCGACGCCTACAACAATTCAAAATACTACACCGACCTGTTCCAATGCTGGACCGGCAACCACTCTACACGCCTGATTGAAGCCGCAGCAGCCTATGACAATTATCTAACAACAGGCTACTACAACTGCGACACCCCGGCACCCACCACCGAAAACAGCAACAACGAAAACGAAGTGTCGAGATTCTATATCGAAGACGGCTCGTTTGTGCGACTTAAGACCCTGACACTTGGCTACACCCTACCCCAGCCCATTCAGCGCAAGCTGTCGCTGAGCAACGCCCGCGTGTATTTCCAAGCTCAAAACGTGTTTACAATCACCGGCTACACCGGCGCCGACCCCGAGGGCCTTGGCTATCCCTATGCTCTCCCCCGACAATTCACTTTCGGCATTCAATTTGGTTTCTAAATCGCATTAAAATCTAATAAAAATGAAACTCTATAAATATATCATAGCAATGGGCCTGGCCGCAGCTTCAACGGCTTGCTCCGACGACTTCCTCACCAACGAGCCTCAAGGTTCGCTCAACGAAGCCGTGATGGGCTCAACAGATGGCGTAGAACTACTGGTAAACGCTGCATACGCAGCCCTGGGCGGCCCCGAAGGCCAGGATTGGAGCGTGTGGTGTCACCCGACATCCAACTGGACCTACGGCGAAGTGCGCGCCGATAATGCCTACAAAGGCGGTGGCGGCACCGGCGACCTCAACGAGGTGCACCGCATGGAAATCTTTGATGTGGAAGCCAACAACGGCTTTCTGGACAGCAAATGGTATCACCTGTATTGCTCGCTGCAACGCTGCAACGCTGCCCTCAACGTGCTGAACGAGGCTACAGACGCCGAGGTGGACAACCGCACATCGCGCATCGCTGAAATGAAGGTGCTCCGCGCCCACTTCTTCTTTGAACTGTCGCGCCTGTTCAACAAGGTGCCCTATTTTGATGAGAACGTGGCCACTCCGGATTACGTAAATATCCCCAACGACACATACACTCGCGACGAGCTCCTTGGCAAGATTGCACAAGAATTGCTCGACGCCGCCGATATGCTGCCCGAACAGCAATCTGAAGTGGGCCGCATCCACAAATACATCGCTATCGCATATGCCGCCAAGGTGAAGCTGTATCAAGCTTATGAGCAAGATGAGAC
The DNA here is from genome assembly GCA_964598685.1 of uncultured Bacteroides sp. Classification (GTDB taxonomy): domain Bacteria; phylum Bacteroidota; class Bacteroidia; order Bacteroidales; family Muribaculaceae; genus CAG-873. The sequence goes on along the minus strand of CAZRCU010000162.1, from coordinate 990 downwards.
CACACACAAAGTGGTAAACATCAACAAATCGCTGCTCAACGAGGTGGTGACATTGCTCGACAAGGTGATCAACAGCGGCCGCTACGCCTTGATTTCCGACTTCCAAGGCCTCGACCTGATTGCCAACGAAAACGGCCCCGAATCGGTGTTTGCCATCCAATATTCGATGAACGACGGCAGCGCCAGCGCAGGACGTGTCAACTGGAGCAATCTGCTTAACTCGCCCGCCGGCACAAGTCCCTATAACGGCGACGGATTCTTCTTGCCCTCGCAAGACCTTATCAATGCTTATCAGACCGACGAAAACGGTCTGCCCGTATTCGACTATCAATCACTGCCCGATTTCAGCGTGGTGAATTATGTCGACGACAATAATATCACATTGTCGAATGCCAATCATGCCGTGGATCCTCGCCTTGACTTTGTAGTCGGCCGCCCCACAATCACATGGAAAACGTATCCCGACGCTCCGTGCATGTCGTGGGTGCGCGACCGTGGCACCTATGGCCACAATTGCGCCAAGCGCTTCTGGGTGTCGCCCGAAAGCCCCGACATCTATAATGGCTGGCCTTGGGGTGCATCAGGCCTCAACTGGCAAATCATCCGCTATGCCGACATTCTGCTGTGGAAGGCTGAAGCCCTTATCGAAATCGGCAGCGACCTGGAGCAGGCTCGCCAGCTTATCAACCAAGTGCGCCAACGTGCCATGAACAGCCCCTATGTGAAGGATTTCAACAATCCGAGCGCAGATGCAGCCAACTACCAAATCGGATTGTATCCGGCAGCCGGCTGGAATCAAGATTATGCTCGCAAAGCACTGCGCACCGAAATGCGTCTTGAGAAGGCTTTGGAAGGCGAACGCTATTTCGACCTCGTAAGATGGGGCATTTGCGGCGACGTAATGACAAAATACATCCAATGCGAACAGGATAATCGCGAATACTACAAGAATGCCTCATTCAAGGCTCAGCGCGACGAATATTATCCTAT
>CAZRCU010000161.1:0-5107 GCA_964598685.1 uncultured Bacteroides sp. | reverse complement strand
GAGCAAAATGTCGGGCTGTTGCAACAGCAGTCGGCATAGGGCTACGCGGCGACGTTCGCCACCCGAGAGAGTTTCGATAGATTGGTCGTCGGGCGGGCATTGCAAGGCATCCATAGCACGCTCCAGCTTGGAATCGATATTCCACGCATCGGCAGCGTCGAGCTTGTCTTGCAGCTCGGCTTGGCGAGCGATTAGAGCCTCCATCTTGTCGGGATCGTCCAGCACGTCGGGGTCGCCAAAAGCGGCGTTTACTTGGTCGAATTCGGCCAAAAGGTCCATGATAGGCTGAACGCCCTCGCGCACCACTTCGATTACGGTCTTGTTAGGGTCGAGAGTTGGCTCCTGTTCGAGATAGCCAACTGAATATCCGGGAGCGAAAACCACCTCGCCTTGATATTCCTTGTCGATACCGGCGATAATCTTCAGCAGCGATGATTTACCAGAGCCGTTAAGACCGATAATGCCGATCTTGGCGCCGTAGAAGAACGAAAGATAAATGTCTTTGAGAACAGTCTTTTGAGGAGGGTAGGTTTTAGAAACGCCTACCATCGAGAAAATAATTTTCTTGTCGTCGGCCATGATTAAATATTATTTTTTACGAGGAGCATAGCGCACGGGATAGTCGCAGCGCACTTTGCCCATCACAATGTTGTTGAGTTTGGCTTTAATGAGTTGTTTGCGGATAGGCGACACGTGGTCGATATACACGTGGCCTTCGAGGTGGTCGTATTCGTGCTGGATGATTCGTGCCAGGTATCCCGAAAATTCTTCGTCGTGGGCAGTGAAATTTTCGTCGACCCAGGTCAGGTGAATATGCTCGATGCGCTTCACGTCTTCAGATAGGCCCGGAAGGCTCAGGCAGCCTTCGGCGCGTGTGACTTTTTCGCCATCCAACACCTCAAGTCGGGGATTAATCAGAGTGAGCTTCACTCCGTCGAGCTCAGGGAATACATCGGCCAGCGGTGTGGCATCAATCACTATAATGCGGTCGTTGCGTCCGATTTGCGGAGCAGCAAGGCCAACGCCTTCCGAGGCATACATAGTGTCGTACATATTTTTTACCAGTTCGGCCAAGCCTTCATAGTCGGCGGTGATATCGGTGGAGATATTGCGCAACACCGGATGGCCGTATAGATAAATCGGCAGTTTCATTTATATGCAGGATTTACTTTGTAAATAATCGTTTAATAGGATGGTGGCAGAGATTTCATCGACAATTTCGCGATTACGGCGAGCCATCTTTTTCATTCCGCCATCAATCATAGCCTTGTGGGCCAGGGTGGATGTGAAACGTTCGTCGTAGAAATCAATAGGCATCGGTGCAATCTCTTTGCGCAGGCGGTTGATTACCGGTGTGAGATACTTCATAGATTCGGAAGGCTCACCGCGCAAGGTGGTGGGATAGCCCACGATAATGCGGTCGACCGGCTCGCGCGATATATAATCTTTTATGAAATTTATAAGATTGGATGTGGGCACGGTGGTGAGGCCGTTTGCCACAATGCACAGAGTGTCGGTTGCTGCAATGCCGCAACGTTTTCGTCCGAAATCAATAGATAGTAGTCGTCCCATTCTTAGGTGCAAAGTTACGCAAAATCCCTCTAATATGCATGCTAATAAGTCAAAAATCCCGCTCGCGAGGGCCAAAATATTTTTGATAGAAAGGTGTAAATCATTATCTTTGTAAAGTGTATATGAAAACCATGGATAAATGATGCAAATTTGTAATAATTCTCGACAAAAACTTATATTTATCGTTTTTATCGCTTTGTTGGCGGTGTTGTCGGCTTGGGTGTCTCATCTCACGCCGCTATGTTTTGATGATTTGTGGTATAAGCGTCCGTTGGGATCCGAAGGCTGTTCTATTGATACATTTTTAGCCACTTTTGCAGAATCGTTGCAACATTGGGGCTACGACACGGGCCGTGCCGCCAACCTCGTGGCGCCGCTATTCTTGGGCCTATTCCCGCGAGTGATATATTCGATAGTGTATGCGATAATGACTTTTGCCATGCTGTTTTATGCCGCAAAGGCAGCGAATGTGAGGACATCGAGCCTCGTGGCATGGCTGCTTGTGGCGGCTTTGATGCTTGTATATCCATGGTATGAATATATGTACAATGTGATTTATGGGCTCAATTATTTGGCGTCGTCGGCGCTCACGGTGATGTTTATGTATTTTGCCGTGAGAATTATCGGCTATGGCGCACAGCCTAACAGGTGGAGTCTGGTCGGGATATGCGCTGTGGGCTTGGCTTGCGGATGGTTTCACGAGGGATTCTCTGTCCCACTGGCATGCGGATTTTTAGCCTATATAGCTGTGATACGCTGCAAGCTCACAGGGCGAGTTGCAGCGCCTGCAATATGCTTCGGCGTGGGCGTATTGCTGATAATCATATCGCCTGCTCTGTGGAATCGAGCCGCGCAAACGATGCCTATCCTAGAGCGGCTCACCGGCTTGCATCGCTTTGCCTATGTGGCAGTGTTCAATTGCATGGCTTTTGTTTATGCTGTCATGGCGCTTGTGATGGTGTGTATCAGGAGATTCCGCTCTGTGCTGTCGCGGCGTGATGTGGCCTTTATGGCCATGATATTTGTGAGCTGTGCGGTGGCTGTGTGCATTAGCTATGCTTATTATCTCGGGCCGCGAACAGGCACATTTTCGCAGCTCGTCGGCGCCGTGGGTTGTGCCTATCTGGCTAATCTTTTTCCGTGGCGTGCCGGTAGGCGATTCTCTGTCGCTTGTCGTGCCGTGATATTTTTAGCTCTTATAATCAACCTGATTGCGGCTTGCAATATGCAATCCAAGCTCTTGCGAGAATATGATGAAATAAAGACGTTATATATTAAGTCGGACCACGGCACGATTTATTACGACAATATGCATCCGGTGCCTGATCTATCGCTCTTTAAGACGTCGATACGGCAATTTAACGAGCGATTTCCAACCATCAATTTCTCGGATTTCTATGGTGGCGGCAAGGGTATGCTGTGCATTCTGCCCACTTCGATGCGAGGGTATCGAGATAGCGTGGCCGAGTGTGCTCCGTCGCAGGCAAATGCTAAAATCTATCATGGCAATATTGTCATTGACGATGCCCGTATGGCCGAGGCGCCTGTGATTACTGTCACTTATGATGATGGCAGCAGGTGTGAAAGCCGTTTTTATTCCAATGAATTTGTTGACGCCGATGGTGAAACTCACATTTTAATAAAGCCACACTCATCGCTGTTTACAACATCCAAAGTGGTCGACGTAAATTTCTGAAACAAACATATCGAAATACAATGATAGCGGGCCGATTTACCGGCCCGCAGTGTGTTAGATAGTATGTAGAAGATATGGGTGAGAACCGACGTCGGCTAAAAGTTGCGCGTAGAGGCAACTTTTCAACGATAGTCGGCGAATTCGTGTTGAAGCTTCTTGCGGGCGAAGAATATGCGGCTCTTGACCGTGCCTAGCGGCAGGTGCATATGTTCGGCAATTTCTTGATATTTGTAGCCTTCTACGTGCATTGTGAACGGGATGCGATATTCATCGGGAAAAGCATCAATGGCACGTGTGATTTCACCGGCGTGTAAGGATTCTTCAGGAGCTTCAAGACCTGATTCTTGCGAAAGATTCAAGTGATAGAGATTGTCGGTGGTGTCGACAGTGGTGGCAGCTCTCACGCCGCGACGATAATTGTTGATAAAGATATTGCGCATGATAGTGAACACCCAGCCTTTGAAATTTGTGTTGGTGGCAAATTTCTCTTCATTGTCGAGGGCCTTCAGGGTGGTGTCTTGCAGCAAGTCGTAGGCGTCGTCGCGATTTGATGTTAGCATGTAGGCGAAATTGAGCAAATTGCTTTGCAATCTCAGCAGGTTTGTTTGAAATTTTTCGGTTCTCATTTTGGGTGTGTTTTATGATGTTTAGTGTGTTATTTTGTCATTTGACGAGTCAAAATTGCTACTAAAATGCCATCTGTCAAGTAATTTGATGTTAATAAACTTTAAATAGAAAAATATGCAAAAATACGTCGCGCAACTGATTGAAATTCAACTATGTATAAAATGTCAAAAGTTGTGACAAAATTGTTACAATTGCATATTTTGTAAATATCCTGTGCTCGATATGTAATGGCTATGTAACAATTTAGAATTTTTATCGAGCATTAAAAAAACTTTGTCTTGGCGATGTGTTTATACAAAAAAAGATTGTAAATTTGAAGCACGAATAATTTTAAACAATATAACTACCTTAAATCTATCTTATATGAAACAACTAATCCTCTCGGTGATGGCCACTATGGCCACCATGGCGGCAGGAGCCCAGGTGGTGAATGTTGAATCAGTGGTGCCTATCCCCACGGATAAGCCTATTAATGTCAACATCGCTAAAATCAGCCCTGATGCCACGTTTGCAGTTGTGTCGCATATCGACGACGCCGGATTGTCGCGCGTGGATTTTGCCACCGGTGCAATCTCCAAGGTGGCCGAGGTCGGCTCTGCGCTCGAACTGGCTTTCTCGCCCGACGGCAGCGCTATCGTGTTTAAAAAGACATTGGCCGGCGACGACCATTTGCGCCGCACATCAGTGGAAACTGTCAACTTGGCAGATGGCACCGAGCACACACTTGCCGCTCCGGCACGTCATGCCGCTGCCTATTCCGTGAATAAGGCCGGCGCTTTGTCGTTAGCCGCTAATGGCAAGATGAGCGCGCATCAGCTTAATGGCACATCGCATGCAGCCCCGTCGGCAGTGGTGAGCATCCATTACGGCCACCTTGAGCTTACCGATGCAAATGGCGTCACCACCAATCTCGACCCTCAAGGTCATGGCAGCTATCTGTGGCCGAGTATCTCGCCCGACGGCACCAAAATCGTTTATTACAAAGCCGGCGACGGATGCTATGTATGCAATCTCGATGGCAGCGAAGCCACCTCGCTTGGCTATATCCACGCTCCGGCTTGGCTCGGTGATAATGCAGTGGTGGGTATGCAAGACTACGACGACGGCTCGATGATATTGTCATCGTCGATAGTGGCTTCTACACTCGACGGCACTTGGCAGACCCTCACCGACAGCTCTCTGAAAGCAATGTATCCCTCGGTGAGCGCTGAT
>CAZRCU010000160.1:0-5137 GCA_964598685.1 uncultured Bacteroides sp. | reverse complement strand
AAAGTTACCAAATTAATGCGATAATTGCTAACTTTGCACAATGATTCAGCTGGATATACGTATAGGAAACGGCTTCGACGTGCATCGCCTTGTTGAGGGCCGTAAATGCATAGTGTGTGGGGTCGACATCCCCTATGGTCGCGGCCTGCTCGGGCATTCCGATGCCGATGTAGCTCTGCATGCGCTGGCCGACGCCCTGCTTGGCGCCGCTGCCCTTGGCGATATTGGAAAACATTTCCCCGACACCGACCCCAAATGGGAAGGTGCTGATTCTCGCAAACTTCTGCGCGCTGTTGTGGATATTCTATCGCAAGCCGGATTTGCGCCTGCAAATGTCGACATCACCATCATCGCGCAAGCCCCCAAGATGCTGCCCCACATCCCCGCAATGCGCCAAAACGTGGCCGCCGATCTCGGTATCGACCTCGATCGCGTATCTGTGAAAGCCACCACCACCGAGCGCCTTGGCTTCACCGGCCGTGGCGAGGGAATTGCCGCTCAAGCATCCGCTCTAATTTATCGTAAATGACCACTTTGTATATCTCCGACATGGATGGCACTCTGCTTGATGCCGACGCCCATGTCTCTGCCACTTCGGCACAAATCATAACCAACCTCACTCGCCGCGGCGCTCTAATCACCGTGGCCACTGCCCGCACTCCGGCCACCGTCGAGCCTCTTTTGGCCGGTGTAGAAACCGCCACCGAGGCCGTCACCATGACCGGCGCCGCTATCTGGAATCGCAAATCAAAGCGCTTTGAGGACACTCAGCTGATGCCCCTCGACCAGACCAATATCATCCTCGATATTTTCAAGGATTCGCCAATCGCCCCGTTTTGCTACGTATTTCGGCGCGATTTGTCATTTCTCGACGTTTATCACGACGCTCCGACGCTCACCGACGTCGAGTTCAAATTCGTAGAAGCTCGCAAAAACCTGTTTCCTAAGAAATTCCACTTGGCGCAGATGTGCAGCCCCGAAGAGCGCGAGCGCGTAGTGCTGTTCTTTGCCATGGGCAGCCACGCCGACATCATATCAGTGGCACAGCGCCTGAAGCTTGCCACCACCTGCTATGTGTCCTACTATATGGACAATTACAACGCCGACACCTGGCTGCTCGAAGTGTTTGCCGACGGCGTGTCGAAATCTGCCGGCATAGCCCGCTTGCGCCGCCGCATTGGTGCCGACCGCGTAGTGGTGTTTGGCGATAATCTCAATGATATTGCAATGATGAAGGATGCCGATTTGGCTGTGGCTGTTGAGAATGCGCTGCCCGAGGTAAAGGCAATTGCCGACATTGTCATCGGCCCCAATACCGCCGACTCTGTGGCCCGATTCATCGAGGCCGATTTCAATTCCTGCGCACGATAAATTTACGTCCGTCTCTGATATAGATGCCCGGAGCAAGCGCCTTCGAGCTATCCATTTTGCGCCCCATAAGGTCGAAAATGTCGTGATTGCCGTTGGCACTGTCGATCGAGATGTCTACGCTTGAATTGGCCTCAATTGCAGCTTTCACGCTTGCCAAAATATCTATTTTGCCGATAGCATCTGTGGCATAGACGGCGTTGTCGAGAATCAGCGTGCGAGCCTCGGCCAGGGTAATATCGGGATTCACTTCTTGCAGCAAAGCCAGCGCTCCGGTCACCACCGGTGTGGCCATGGACGTGCCGCTCATCACGCCCCATGTGTATGTGCGCGAGTTGCTTGTGGTTTTATACACCTTGTCGGCCTCGGCCACGCTGTAGGTGGCTGCAAACGAGTTGAATGATGAAATGATAGCGGCGCCGGGGGCTGCTATCTCAGGGCGCGTGCGTTGGTCGAATGTTGGCCCTTGGCCCGAGCGAGAATAGCGCTCGCCCATTGTTTCGGATGTTGTGAATGAGTTGCCGGCCAGATTGGTATAGTCGGTGCGAGATGTGTAGGCTGCCACTGCAATCGGCTCTCTGCCGCAGGCCGTGGATGCAATGCTCATTTGCTTTGAGCCGTCGACAAATCCCTGCTTGCCGCCGCTCACCAATTCGCCGTAGTCGGCATAAATTGCAAAAGGTGCATTGTCCTCGGGGCTTACGGTTATCTCAAATTTCTCATTGCCCTGAGCATAGTATAATATGTTGATCTGTATTGCCGGCGGACAATCCACGTCAGATGCCACCGCAACTGTCAGCGATTTATAGTCTGTGCCCGAGCCAAAATCCTCGGATGTGAAATTTTCGGGCTTATTGGTGCTTACAGTGCGCTCCATCAGAGTGTCATCGCCGTCGACCAGCTTTATTGTCATTGTGTAATTTTTGCCGGCGGCACCCTCCACAAACAGGTTCTCGCGGCCATAGCTTGGCATTTGCAAGATGGTGGAAATCTGCTCGGTGGCATAGATATTGGCATTGCGATTGCCCTCGTTGCCGGCTGCAATGGCCATTAGGCATTGCGGATGCTCGGCCAACAGCTTGTCGATTCCTTGGGCCAGCGCGCTGCTGCCGTCTTTGTAGTCGAGCACGGTGCCATAGCTAAGATTCACTGATAGCGGTTTGCCTTGCGCCTCGGCATATTTAATCAAGAAGTCGAGCCCGTCCAATATGCCGGCCTCGGTCTTGTTGGTCGACACGATAGCAATTTCGGTCTCGGGCGCTACTCCGCGATATTGGCTCGTACTGCCGCCTGCGGCGATGCCCAGCACGTGGGTGCCGTGAGTGTCGCTGCTGTTGTCGTGTCGCGCGGTTGCTATCTCTTCAGCTGTGGAGTACACTGCCCCATAGCCATATTCTGTGGCTGTTGCCGCAAATGAATTTTGGTCCCACACGGTTGCAATACGGCAATTTCCGTCGGCATCCGTGAAGTTTGGGTGAGAGAAGTCGAAACCGTTGTCGATAATGCCCACGATTACGCCTTTGCCGCGATGTGTCGTCGGCAAGTCGGTGCCGTTGTAGAGCGTTTCCACACCGGTCAGTTGGCGCATCTCGTCGCACATCGGCCGCACATCGGCACCCGCATTAATTTCCACAATGTCGGGCTCTGCGGCCAGCGCTTCGATTTGCTTAGTCGCCACTAAAGCTGTGTGCCATTCGCCGGCGGCCACGTTCCACTTCACGCCATGCTCTTTGGCCAGGGCCTGCATATCGGCCCCGGGCGCTACGCGGATAAACACCGGAATTATTGCATCCGTGGCTTGTTGCTCAATCTTGGCAATCGTTTGGCCTCGCAGCTTCAATGAATGGCTGCGCTCTACATTTGCTGATAGCATCAGCGTTGCAAGCAATGCGGCCGAGATTGCATAGCACCTCGCGCCGGCCGCAATAATCCGGTATCGTTTCATTAGATCTTACTGTCTACTGCTTATTTGATAATCAGTTTCTTGGCTGCGCCGGTGCCGTTGATGGTAACGATGTACAATCCGGCATCCAATGTGGCTTGTTTGCCATTGGCCACGCACTTGCCGCAGAGGTCATACACTGAAATTGTGCCTTCCGAGGCCATAACGGTGCGGCCGGCCACAATCAGCTTGGAGTCTACAGTCACGTCGTTCACGCCGTCAGCTTCTTCGGCTTGCCATTTCAGCACGGGTAGGCCATTGTTCATGCTCTCTACGATAGTGAAATAGTCGCTGTCGCCGTTGAGCAGTTTCAGCATGTCGGCCGACTTCATTTCGGTTTCTGATTTAGCTGTGGCATTTGCATCTTCCACGCCGGTGTAATCGGCTATGTAATAGCAGTTGTCCACGGTGGCGCTGTAGCCCTTGTCGCTTACGATAGCTTGGGGCGAACCGAGATAAGGCGATGAGTTGCCGGTGATTTTGCCGATGCTATAGCAGTTGCTCACGGCAAATGTGTCGTAGAGCGCGCCGCCGATGCCTGCGCCGCCAAAGCCAACAGAGGTCACGGCCGCGGTGTTGTAGCAATAGCTCACTTGGCCGGTTTCGGCGCCTTGGCCCACGATGCCGGCGATTTCAGTTGCGCCGTTCACCTCGCCATAGTTGCAGCAAGCCACGATTTTGCCTGCCTCAACCACGCCTGCGATGCCGCCTGTGTAGCTCTCGCCATTGATTGTCATCATGTTGCAGCATTCCTCGATCAGGCCGCCATTCATTTGGCCTACAAAGCCGCCGGTCACTTCTCCGCCGGTCACTTTGCCTGCAAGAATCAGTTGGCGCACTGTTGTCTTTTCTGAGGAGCAAGCCAAAAAGCCTGTGCCGCCAAGTGTCGAGCCTGCCGAGCCGTCGGAAGCTTCAACATATTTGATGTTGAGATTTTTGATTGTGTGTTTCTTACCATCGAGCGTGCCGAGGAAATATGTCGAGCTGTCAACGGTGATGTTGTTGTCGGTGTCGAAATATTTGTTGAATTTGCCCATAGGCAGGGTCTCAACGTTGCACATATCGACGTCTTGCGACAGCACGAAATACTTGCCTTCATAGGTCTCGCCGGCATTCACTGTCTGAATGAGATAGGCCACATTGCCTGCCGATTCCAGCACATACGGGTTTTGTTGGCTGCCGTCGCCCGCTGTCCACATTTCGGCACTTCCATTCCAGCTTTGAGCCATGCCCAGCATGCTCACGCTTAGAGCAAAAAGAGTAAAGATTTTCTTCATGTTAGTTGATTTTTGGAATACAGCGCCAAAGTTACAACTTTTTGCTATCACGTGAAAATATTAGGCCTTAAAAATGGGAGACCATGCCGCCTGTTGCCGCATGGTCTCCGCAATTGTATCTTTTCCGACAGTGATTATTCTTCGCTATCGTCTTCGCGCATGTTGTGGAATACGTTCTGCACGTCTTCGTCGTCTTCGAGCTTGTCGATGAGCTTGTTGATTTGCTCGCGTTGCTCGGGGGTGACGTCTTTTACATCGTTAGGAATGCGTTCAAATTCAGATGAGATGATTTCAAAGCCGTTGTCTTCGAGATATTTCTGAATGTTGGAATAATCTTCAAATCCGCCGTAGAGCACTACGAGTTCGTTGCCGTCCTCGTCTTGGTCTTCTACTAATTCGTCTACGCCATAGTCGATGAGTTCCAATTCCAAATCTTCCAGGCTAACACCATCTTTGGGTTTGATTTTGAACACCGACTTGTGCTCAAAAAGGAAAGTGAGCGAGCCTTGTGTGCCGAGTGAGCCGCCATGCTTGGTGAAGTAGGAGCGCA
>CAZRCU010000159.1:0-5167 GCA_964598685.1 uncultured Bacteroides sp. | reverse complement strand
AATCATATTTGAATAGGTCGTTAGCATCAAAATCAGTTGGCAATTCGAATGACTCATCGGTGGCAACGGCAGAAACAATGCGGTCGAATGCCACAAGCTTGATTGCGCCGTCGCAGAGATATTTCACGGCTGCATACCAGCGATTTTGGAAGCAGCGCAGACAGTACGGCTCCACGGTTCCTTCCGGTCTTGGCTCGGCTTCTTGAAAGCGATGATACACCAATTTCAATCGTTTCTTGTCACGAATGGCATCAAGGAATGTGTGCAGCAGCTCGGCATCAACCGCCACGGTGTCAATCACGATTTTATCACGAAGGCCCTTGTATTCATTAAGCATATTGCTGACAGACGTGGTTTTGATTAGCCATTGCGTGAGGCCATTAGATTCAAGTTCTTCCGGATTTTCGATTTTATATTCATAGCCTGAGGAGCAAACAATCTCAATGCCGAAAAGTTCCTCAATTTTGGCAATCCAGCGGTGGAATGTGCGTTCATTGAGACTCTCACCGGTGACGTTGAGACCGGAATCTTGCCAGCAATCGCAGATTTCCTTTTTGGTCAGGCTCTGTCGGCGTTGCAAGAGCTCCAACAGCCAAATATATTTGCTAATAGTTTCCATGGTAGTGATGTTATACCTTTAGAAGACTTTTCACTTGGTCGCGGCTGAGGAACTCATCACATTCAATACTTGCATTCCAACGAGATGTGGTTGACACAATCTCGCCGTCGGCATCTAAAATTATGCACACGATGGAATACCCATACTTGTCGTGCGGAAATTCCGGGCCGGGGACTCTCGGCGTTTGCTTGTAATCTTTGTGGATGGCTAAGAATACCTCGTTTGAATCGTAGAAAGCCTCAGCATACCAAGCCTCTTCAGAATTTACTATGCACCAATCCGAACACAATGGCTTGTAAGACCGAATTTCATCCCAACTGTGAATGCCTACGATTGTATAATCAGCGGCATTAAAGGCAAATGGTTGGCTGTCGGCCCCAGCATCCAAGCGGAGAAGCGCCTTGAGAGAGTCGGGCGTAAGAAGTTCATCAGTGAGCTCGTATTTTAAATCCGAGCTCACCGCATCTACAGCAGGAGTGCTTCTCAAGACCTTTAGCAGAGTGTTGATCTTTGAGCACGACTCTATGTCGTTAATATCAAGATAGCCTTCATCATACCAACGCATGATGCCCTGTTGATAATGCGTCTCTTGATCCATAAGCGATCTAATTTTGTCCATACTTTAACAAAGGTAGAAATAATTTATAACAATGTGACACTAAATCGAAAAATAATCTTATGATTTCAGGCCAAAAGTCATATTTTCACAACGATTAGACGTCGACCCATGCGTTTTGCTTCGCTGATGGAGTGGAGCGTGCCCTTGGAATCGGCAGTAGGAAAGGCCACAACGAGGTTTGCCTCGCGGACGATTTCGGTGTTGCGACGCAGAGTGGCATATTTGCCATGCTCTCCATATTTCGGCAAAAATTCCATCAAGGGAATGTGGTGTTTGCCGGCAAATAATTTCGCAAAGGTATCAATGCCCTTTGCACCGCCCGAAACAATTTGGGTGACTTCACCGAGATTGATTCGGGCGAGAAGGAGTTCTTCAAATTTAGCGTAATTGATGCCGGGATTGCGCGAGCCTACGATAGCGATATTCATAATGATGTAATTTTGAGTTGACGCTGCAAAATTAGAATCAACATATGACAAAGCGTGTCGCAGGTTGGTAAAATTTTGTTGGAATTGCAACTTTTATATAAATTTGCACATTATCTATTAAAAATGAAAAAAGCCTTACTACTACCACTGATATTTGTGTCGGCACTAAATGTCAACGCCAAGACAGCCTATTGGATTTCGTCCAACGATGCCCGACGCAACGACCAAAACACATGGATAGAATTTCGACAAAGCTTTCACGTAGAAAATCCACGGCAACACGTAAATGCCAAAATCGCCGCCGACACCAAATATTGGCTGTGGGTGAATGATTCATTGGCCGTGTTTGAGGGCGGGCTGAAGCGTGGACCTAATCCCAATGATTCCTACTACGACATTGTAGATATTGCGCCATACTTGAAGGCCGGCGACAACAATATTAAAATGCTGCTGTGGCATTTTGGCCGGTCGGGATTTTCTCACCAATCCAGCGGGCAATCTGGAATGATTTTCGATGCCGAAGATATTGATTTGGTGAGCGACAGCACTTGGCAGAGCCGTCGTCTGTCGGCCTATCAATCGGCTCTAAATCCAAAGCCAAATTATCGCCTTTCAGAATCAAACATTCTGTATGATTCAAGATTGGCCGAGGCCGACAGGCTGCAACCATCGGTGCAACACGGCACATGGGGCGATGCTCCATGGGGCAACTTGGTGGAGCGCCCTATCCCACAGTGGCGCGACTATGGTATAAAGTCAGGAGAAATTCAGCGATCAACCATCGACGGCAAAATTGTGTACACCGTGAGATTGCCTTACAATATGCAATTCACACCAATTATCGACGTAACCGACCGCGATGGAGGCAACAAGATTTATATAGAAACCGACCATGTGAACGGTGGCGGCGAGCCGTGTATCCGAGCCGAATATATCACTACCCCGGGCCGTCAGCGCTATGAATCGCTTGGATGGATGAATGGCGACGAGCTCAGAGTGATGTGTGCCGACTCGGTGAATATCACCATTAATGATTTGGCATATCGCGAGACGGGCTACGACTGCGATTTTCAGGGAAAATTCTCTTGCAACGACACCACAATAAATCGTTTTTGGGAAAAGACCATGCGCACGCTTTATGTGAATATGCGCGACAATTATTTCGACTGCCCCGACCGCGAGCGAGCTCAGTGGTGGGGCGATGCCACAATTTTGATAGCCGAGAGCTTTTATCAGCTGTCGCCCGACGCCAACAAATTAATGCAAAAGGCCATACGCGAATTAATTGATTGGCAAAAGCCATCGGGAGCGCTTTATTCTCCAATTCCATCGGGCACTTGGACTAAGGAACTACCGGCCCAAATGCTCACCGCCATCAGCACCTACGGGCTATGGTTTTACTATCAAAACACCGGTGATAAAGAGCTTATGCAATATGCCTACCCCGCCATACGCCGCTACTTGTCGCTGTGGCAACTCGACGAGCAAGGCCTCACCGCCAATCGCGACGGCGATTGGGCGTGGGGCGACTGGGGCACCGACGTGGATATGCGAATGCTCTTAGCCGCTTGGCACTATCTGGCCTTGCAATCGGCAATAAATATAGCAACACTCACCGGCAACGACGCCGATATTCCCGAGTATCAAGCTTTGCGCCAAAGCATCTACAAGGCATTCAATGAGAATTGGTATGGCCAAGCCTATCGTCATCCCTCTTATATGGGAGCCACCGACGATCGCGTTCAGGCAATGGCCGTTGTGTCAGGCCTGGCCGACAGCACAAAATATGATCAGATTTTTGAGACATTCAAAACTCAAGAATATGCCAGCCCCTACATGGAAAAATATGTGTATGAAGCCATGATGAAAATGGGACACGGCCAATATGCAATCGAGCGATTCAAACGCAGATTCAAAAACATGATCGACGACTCAAAGCACTCCACCCTATTTGAAGGCTGGGAAGAAGGCGGCTACGGCGGCGGTTCCACCAACCACGCCTGGAGCGGCGGCATGTTGATAGTAATCACAGAAAATGTGTGCGGCATCCGCGCGCTGTCGCCTGCATGGACATCATTTGAGATTAGCCCCAATCCGCTTATTTCTCAATGCTCAATTGAAATTCCCACAGTGCAAGGGATGGTAAAATCGTCGTTTAACGACACCGCCTCGAGCTTCATGCTTACATTTACCGTGCCACAAGGCACCACCGCTCAGGTGTCCCTACCCCACAATCATTATTCATCAATAACAATTAACGGCAAAAAGAGCAAACAAAGCACCATCACCAACCAACCATTCGCCGTCGGAAGTTACACGATAATCGGCAACAAATAGCGAACGTGTGGGCTTAGTATTAATATATATGAACTGCTACATATCACGTAATTATAAAGGCACGTCGAGTGCCGGAAATAAGGCAAAGACCGACGTTGAAAAGATTATGGAGTCAATGGCATTCCGTAATATTGGATTATCTCAAACAATTTCAAGGAACCAAGTTTATAGCTTCTTTCGCACATTGGCCGGGGTGATAGTTGCTCCACATCGTCTCCATAAGGGTGATTGCTTAGTGCTGCAATACCCTGTCAAGAAATACTTTACTTATATTTGCAATATGGCACATCTGAGGGGAACGCATGTAATCGTTTTAATTCATGATTTGGGTAGTTTCCGTCGCAAGGCACTTACCGTGAAGCAGGAGATTGACCGATTGAACCATGCCGACTATATCATTGCAAGCAATTATAGTATGAAATGTTGGCTGGAGGAACATGGATGTAAATGTCCGATTGGCACGCAACAAGTGTGGGATTATCTATCGAATGTGCCGGTGACTATGCGTCATAAACGTCGAGAAGATGAGCCGTCTGCTTTTCCGGCAAAAAAATGTTATAGCATTACGTATGCCGGAGCTCTTTCTCCACGTAAGAATTCATTTTTGTATCAGGTAGGATCAAAACTTAATTCAACCAAAATATTTCTTTATGGAATTGGGTTTGATGTGGAAAAGGCAAATGGAGCTGAGCGTTTTTCTTGTCAAAACTTTGTACAATCCGATGAATTGATTGCTACGATGAAAGGTGATTTTGGCTTAATTTGGGATGGCGATTCCACCACAACTTGCTCCGGCAACTTTGGTGAGTATCTGCGTTATAACAATCCACATAAGACCTCGCTTTATTTGCGTAGTGGACTTCCGGTGATTATTTGGAATAAGGCAGCTCTCGCTGATTTCGTTCGTGAAAATAAAGTTGGGCTTTGCATCGATTCTTTAGATGAATTAGAAAATATCTTGAAGCAAGTCAGTGCAGAAGAGTATGCCGCCATGAAAGAAAACGCCATGCAGATGCAAACCAAGTTGCAATCCGGCTACTATATGAAACAAGCATTGAATACAGCATTACAAACGTTTAAATAAGCCCATATACATAAACGTATTAGCCACAATACACTGCTGCCCAAAATTCACATCCGCGCCTGTACGGGATATATTTATAG
>CAZRCU010000158.1:0-5277 GCA_964598685.1 uncultured Bacteroides sp. | reverse complement strand
ATGAATATGCGGATAAGCTTTCCTTGATACTCTCTTATAATGATTCTGATGACGAGCGGATAGCCAAAGAAATATGGGCACACATACTATAGTCAAAATTGACGAATGATGAATAGGTTAATATACAGCGAGAGCGAGGGTGGCCTCGCTCTCGTGGTGAATATGTTGTGGTGGATTATCCGAGGATAGTGGCGATGATGTCGGCCACGGGTGCGGTGGTCTGGGTGCCGGCGGCCATGTTTTTAAGGGTGATTGTGCCGTTGGCGATTTCGCTTTCGCCGATAATTGCCACATAGGGGATAGACGATGTGTTGGCATATCCCATTTGCTTTTTGAGCTTGGCGGTGTCGGGATAGAGCTCACACGAGATGCCGGCTTGGCGCAGCTGTTTGATTGCTTTTAGCGATGCAACGGCTTCGGCGGGGCCAAAGTTGACAAACATCACTTGTGATGTGGCACCAAGGCTTTCGGGGTAGAGGTTGAGGCCGTTGAGCACGTCGTAGATGCGGTCGGCGCCAAATGAAATGCCCACGCCAGAGATGCCTGGCATGCCAAACACTCCGGTGAGATTGTCGTAGCGTCCGCCGCCTGTGATAGAGCCGATAGCAAAGTCGAGGGCTTTTACCTCGATAATGGTGCCGGTGTAGTAGTTGAGGCCGCGAGCCAGCGACACGTCGAGGTCGAGCTCGGCATCAAGGCCAAGCTGCAAGGTGGCGTCGACCACTTGTCGCAGTTCTTGCACGCCAAGGGCGCCGGTGGCGCTTGAGGCGAGGAGGGTGTCGAGCTGAGCCAGGCGTTCATCCACGCTGCCCGAGATTGCCAAGATAGGCTGAAGAGCGGCGATAGATTCCTGAGTGAGGCCGCGGTCGGCCAATTCCTCATTTACTTTTTCGATGCCGATTTTGTCGATTTTGTCGATTGCCACGGTGATGTCGATCATCTTGTCGGGAGCGCCAATCAGCTCGGCAATGCCGGCGAGCACCTTGCGGTTGTTGAGCTTGATGGCAATGCGCACTTTAAGGCGACGGAACACCTCGTCGATGAGTTGCAGCAGTTCCACCTCGTTGTAGAGCGAGTCGGAGCCTACGACATCGGCGTCGCACTGATAAAATTCGCGATAGCGGCCTTTTTGAGGACGGTCGGCGCGCCACACCGGTTGGATTTGGAATCGGCGGAAGGGCATTTGAATCTCGTTGCGGTGTTGCACCACAAATCGAGCGAAAGGCACAGTGAGGTCGTAGCGCAAGCCCTTTTCAGCGATTTGCGGGGTGAGCTTGGTGAAGCACTCTTCGCTGAGCAGCGAGGGATCCACGCCGGCCATATAATTGCCGGAGTTGAGAATCTTGAACAATAGCTTATCGCCTTCCTCGCCATATTTTCCCATAAGCGTGGACAGGTTCTCCATAGCGGGAGTTTCGATTTGATGATAGCCAAATAGCTTAAACACGCTACGGATAGTGTCGAAAATGTAGTTGCGACGAGCCATCTCCGCCGGAGAGAAGTCGCGCGTTCCTTTAGGAATTGAAGGTTTCTGTGCCATATCTTGGATTTTGATACCGCAAAGTTACGCAATAATGCTTAAAAATGAAAAAATTCAAGCCACGGGTGTTGCCATTTCAGAAAAAATGCCTACCTTTGTCGTCGGGTAAGTCCTACACGACCAGCTCCCTGAGAATCCCCCAGGTCTTGACCGAAGCAAGGGTATTAGGTTGTAGCGGTGCGATGTAGTAAGCTTACCCTTTTTTCATTTTAGCTATTCACATTATTATTTTATATTACTGCAATGCGCTCTCCGGAAGAAGTTAAAGGCTGCTCTCTCCTTGGTAATCAAGGCGTGAAATACCCCACACAGTATTGCCCCGAAATCCTCGAAACGTTTCCTAACAAGCATCCCGAGAATGAGTATCTGGTCACTTTCAACTGCCCCGAATTCACCTCGCTTTGCCCCAAAACCGGCCAACCCGACTTTGCCACGATCATCATCAACTATATCCCGCGTGTGAATATGGTTGAGAGCAAGAGTCTGAAGCTGTATCTTTTCAGTTTCCGTAATCACGGCGATTTTCACGAAGATTGCGTAAATATCATTATGAATGATTTGGTGAAGCTGATGGATCCGCGCTATCTTGAGGTGATTGGCAATTTCACCCCTCGCGGTGGCATCGCCATTTTCCCCTTTGCAAATTATGGCGACGCCGAGCATCAGGATATGGTGCACCAACGCATGATGGCAATGTTTCACAATAAATAATAAAGGTGATGGCTAAGGATACATTAATGGTGGTGAGTGGTGGCATGGATTCCACTACAATGCTATATGAATTTGCCGATCGCATAGCGTTGGCCCTCACATTTAATTATGGTTCTAATCACAACGCTCGCGAAATCGAGTGTGCTCGCTATAATTGCAATAAACTGGGCATCGAGCTAATTGTGGTGGATATGCCGTTTGTGGGAAAATTGTTTGAAAGCTCGCTTCTGAGCGGTGCCGACGCAATTCCCGAGGGAAACTACGACGACGAAAATATGCGCTCCACAGTGGTGCCGTTTCGCAACGGCATTATGTTGGCAGTGGCAGCCGGCCTGGCCGAGAGTCGCCACCTCAAGCATCTGATGATGGCTAATCACGGCGGCGACCACGCGATTTATCCCGACTGCCGCCCGGGCTTTGTCGACGCAATGTCGAAAGCTATCGCGCAAGGCACCTATGATGGCATCACCATCGACGCTCCCTACACCAATATCACCAAAACCGATATAGCACGCCGCGGCGCCGCGCTTGGTATCGACTACGCTCACACCTACTCGTGCTATAAAGGCGGCGAGCATCATTGCGGCCGCTGCGGCACATGCACCGAGCGTCGCCAAGCCTTTGCTGAAGCCGGCATCCCCGACCCAACTATCTACGACGACTAAATTCGCTCAGACCTTAATATAATTTGCACCATGCTTGCTATTGCATTGATTCTGCTTGCTGTTGAGCTGCTCTTCATAGCTGCGGCACGCCGATTTATGCCTGTGCAGCAGCCCACCGAGCGATCATCGCATGCTCATCCCACCATCACCGGTGGCGGCATTGTGTTTGTGGCCGGCGTGGTGGCGTGGTCGGCTTTCTCGTCGTGGGCCTATCCATGGTTTGTTGCGGGAATTGTGCTGGTGTCGGTGGTAAGCCTAATCGACGACTTCCACCCTCTCGGAATCATGCCTCGATTGGCCGTGCAAATCCTTGCACTCGCTGCAACTTTGTGGCAAGCCGGAATCGGATCGTTGCCGGTGGCGGCCATATGCCTAATAGCCGTCGTGGCCATGGGCTATATCAATGCCTATAATTTTATGGACGGTATCAACGCCATGACGGCGTTTTGCTCGTTGGTGCTGTTGGCCACGCTGTGGTTTTTAAATAGTGCCTACTGCTTTATCGACCCCGCTTATCTCTATGTGGCCATGATTGCGGCCGGAATATTTGCCGTGTTTAATGCTCGCGCTGTGGCAATCTGCTTTGCCGGCGATGTAGGTGCTATTTCAATGGCTTTTATCACGATGCTGCCGATGCTGCTGCTGATGCAATCGACGGGCTGTTGGGCGTGGGTGGTGCTGGCGGCGGTGTATGGCGTGGATGCGGCCCTCACAATCGTCCATCGCATAATCCTTCACAAGCCGATTTATATGGCCCATCGCATGCACGCTTATCAGATAATGAGCAACGAGCTGCACATGCCGCATCAATTTGTGGCTGCTCTGTATGCATCGCTGCAATTGATTATCAATCTGGGTGCTATCATGCTGCCAATCAATGCTTATCTTTATTTGGCGATTGTGCTGGTGCTGCTTAGCGCTGCCTATTATCTGTTTATGCGCCGCTGTTTTAGCCTCCACAGCGGCGAATAATTGCGGTTTTTAATATAACATATATTAAATAACGTTATATTATGTTATTTATGTAAACACTAAAGCCGCTTGGCGAGGGTAGATATTTGGTTATGAGGGCAAAAATCCGTAACTTTGCACCACTTCAATGAGTTGGAGGGGGCCCGACGGCTTCCTCTTTTTATATAAATAGTATGATTGACAAACAACTACTCACTGAGACGGTGCAGCAAGCAATAGCCGACACCGACATATTTTTAGTTGACGTTAGAGTAAGCCCCTCCAACGAAATAGTGGTGGAAATCGACTCGCCCGAAGGGATAGACATCGACACATGCGTGGGTATCACCCGCAAGGTGGAAGCCGTTTTCGACCGCGACGTCGAGGACTATGAGCTCGAGGTGGGCTCTGCCGGCCTCACCGCTCCATTCAAGGTTCGCGGCCAATATCTCAAAAATATCGGCAACGAAATCGAAATACTCACTCGCGACGGTCGCAAGTTCAGCGGCACACTCACTGCGGTGGCCGATGATGACAGCTTCACCGTGGCTGTCCCCACCAAGGTGCTCCACCCCGGAGCCAAGCGCCCCGTTATCGAGGATGTAGAACACATCCTGTCGCCCGCCGACTGTAAATCTGTAAAATACGTTATTAACTTCAAATAATCTCCCCCACATGGCTAAGAAAGAGGAAACACCCAATATGGTCGAACAGTTTGCCGAGTTTAAGGAACTCAAAAACATTGATAAGACCACAATGATAAGCGTACTCGAGGAATCATTCCGCAACGTACTTTCCAAAATGTTTGGTACCGACGAAAACCTCGACGTAATCCTCAACCCCGACAAGGGCGATGTACAGATTTTCCAAAACCTGCGCGTTGTGCCCGACGGTGAAGTGGAAAACCCCAATCTTGAAATATCTCTATCAGAAGCTCGCGCCGACAACGACCCCGAGGCCGAAGTGGGCGAAGAGCACACCAAAGAAATTTTCTTTGAGAAGTTTGGCCGTCGCGCCATCCTGACACTCCGTCAGACTCTCCAAAGCAAAATCCTCGACCTGCAAAACGCATCGGTTTACAATAAATTCAAAGACCTGGAAGGCGAGCTCGTCAGCGGCGAAGTTTACCAAACTTGGTCGAAAGAAACCTTGCTGCTCGACGATGACAAGAACGAACTACTGTTGCCCAAAAACGAATCAATCCCCGGTGATTTCTTCCGCAAGGGTGAGACCGTTCGTGCCGTTGTTGCCAGCGCAGAGACTAAAAACGGCAAGCCCAAAGTGATTGTGTCGCGCGTAAATGAGCAGTTCCTGCGTCGCCTCTTCGAGCTCGAAGTGCCTGAAATCCACGACGGCCTTATCAACATCCGCGCCGTGGCTCGCATCCCGGGCGAACGCGCTAAGATTGCC
>CAZRCU010000157.1:0-5299 GCA_964598685.1 uncultured Bacteroides sp. | reverse complement strand
TCAAAGGCGAATAATTTCACAATATAGCATGTCAAAGCACCGGCCTATTGCAGGCTGGTGCTTTGCACTTTCTTGACATGGATTTTTCAGCAGATTTTTTTGATTGGATTCAGGCTAACGCTTCGGCCGACCCTTCGCGCCTACGCCTAAAATATGGCGCTGCCCGCGCATTTGAAATTCTTCAGATCGAATGTCGACGCCGGCATGGCGCCAAGATTGCATCTACCCTCGCTGAAAATCCACATTTCATCTTTCCTACGGCCTTGTCGGGCGAGCAATCCACATCCGACCGCTTGGCTCGTTTTCATGCTTCGCTAATTAAGCCCGAAAGCCGAGTGGCCGACCTCACCGCCGGTCTTGGCATTGATGCAATGGCTGTGGCGCGGCATTCCTCGGTGACCGCAGTTGAGCTCAATCCCATCGTGGCCGACGCATTGCGTTATAATTCCTCAGCCCTCAATAAATTTGAGGTGGTGAATGCAGATTGCCGCGATTTCATTCGCGATGCAGCCGCCCGTGGTGATTATTTTGATTATATATTTATCGACCCGGCACGCCGACGCGCCGACGGCTCGCGAATCTTTGCGCTATCCGAGTGCCAACCATCGGTGGTGGATATGCTGCCCACATTGCGAAAAATCTGCAAAACGCTTATAATTAAGGCCTCGCCAATGCTGGATATTGCGCACACATTGGCGGAATTGCCCGATGCGGCTCAGGTGATAGCGCTTGGCACCACCACAGAGTGTAAAGAGCTCGATATTATTTGTGATTTTGATGCTCAGCCCCTGTCGCAGTCGATAATCAAAGCCGTTACGCTCACGCAAGACTCCCTCTCGGAATTTTCATTTACTCGCGACGAAGAGCAAGCAGCCGAGGCCACGTATGGCTTGCCCGAGGTCGGTCAGTTGATATTCGACCCTTATCCGGCCGTGATGAAAGCCGGCGCCATGAAATTGCTTTCGCAGCGATTTGGCCTCTCAAAGCTCGCCCCCAACACCCATTTATGGTATGGATCGGGCCGTGTGGAGGATTTCCCGGGCCACGCCTATCAAATAGTAGAGGTGTTGCCCTATGCATCTAAAAATATTAAGCGCTACGCCTCGCGCTATCCGCGAGTAGGCGTCACCGTGCGCAATTTTGATATTGCCGCCGATGTGCTCCGCGCCAAGCTTGGCGTGAAAGATGGTCCCGACCGTCTGTTTGCCGCCTCTACGCAGTCGGCTCGACTTCTTATCACCACCACCCCCTGCTAAAAATAGCAAAGGCCACCTCAATCATGGGGCGGCCTTCGTAGAAATTATCCGTAGAAATTATTTACCGAAAATCGAGTTGTAGGATTGCATCAGGCGCAAGAATCTAAGATCGTCGCGCATGAGTCCCATATTGATTTGGCCATCGTTATTGGCCATCCAATTGTGATTATCAGAATAGCCGGCCTTGAGCGACGCTTCGGTGCATTTTAGCGACTTTTCATCGTTGTCGCTCAGCGCATAGAAGCAAGCGCCGTAATAGTTGATCAAGCCGTCGTTGTCAACCTGAGTGAGCACCTTTTCCATCCATTCGTTGGCCTCGTCGGTGCGGCCCAGATTGAGCAATGCAAATCCACGCAGCGAGCGCACATCGTCGCCAAAACCTTCCACGTCGAGCACTTGCTCATAGAATCCGCGAGCAGCCACAGGCTGATTCATATATTTGTCGAGCAGCCAAGCACGCAGCATCATAATTGCGGGATCGTTGGCCTCGGCCATTGATGCTTCGCCAAGCAAGCTTGCGGCTTGTTGATAATCTTTCTTATCAATATAGTTGAGCGCCATTTCCACCAAGCCGTTCACATCGTTGGCGTCCACTGCCAATGCCTGAGCTGATGCCTTGATGGCCTCGTCGTTGCGATTGAGCGCACGCAAAATTTGCGAGCGCAGCACATAATATTCAGCCACATTCGATGTTGAGCCCAGCGCATAATCAATCTTGTCGAGAGCTTCATTATATCGGCCCAATCCATAGAGGCAACGAGCCACAGCGGCATGAATACCATGATAATTGTAGAGGCGTTGATCTATGATTACCTCATAGTCGTCGATGGCTGAAAGATAGTTGTAGTGGGCCTGGGCGATTGAAGCGCGCAGATAGCGGTAAAGGCCGTTTTGAGGAGCCAGCTTGATAGCATTTGTAAGGCCGGCGATTGTGGCGGCATAGTTTGTGTTGCCATAATCAACAAGGCTCTCAATTGATTTGCTGTCGTTTGAATTAATGCTTATAGCCACGATAAGGTCTTCAACGGCCCCGTTGTGGTCGCCCATAAGCTTGCGCACGTTGGCGCGGCGCACATAAATTTCAGGATTATTGCTGTCGAGCGCCACGGCTTGCTCCAGCAAGTCGCTCGCTTGGCTGATATTGTTTTCCTTGACTGCACAGCGAGCCAGGCCAATCAAGGCCTCGGTGCTGCGAGTGTTGAAACGTTGCAGACGCACATAGTCGGTGCGTGCGTTGGCATATTGGCCAAGTTCATATTCTGTGTTGGCACGCTGATATGTGGCCGAATATGAGTTGGGATCCAACGCAAGAGCTGAGTTAAGGTCGCTCAGGGCCAGCTCCTTCTTATTTGTCTGTGAATAGATAGACGCGCGCAGCACATAAGCTTGGAAACGCAAGTCGGTATCATTGGCCGGTGCATAGGTCAGAGCATTATTCACATCGTCGAGAGCATGCACATATTCATTGTGACGATAATATTCATTCGCGCGGCGAAACCATGTCATGTAATCCTTGGGGTCAGCCTTCAACTGCTGATCATAGACATTTATTACAGCCTGTGTGATTGGATTATCAATTATAGCCTTGGCCGGCACCGATGAACATGCCATCGCCACTGTAGCTATTATTAACGAGTTACGTAGAATCTTCATTATTCTTTTTGAGAATTTTGTTTCAAAGTGCAAAGTTACGCCTTTTACACGGCCCACCCAATTTCTCAGTATAAAAAAATATAAAAATCTGCGGTCTATTGAGTGAAGAGTAGGCAGTCTATGGGATAATGTAATTTTCAAAAGAAATTCCAAACAGTTTCTTAAATTTCTAAAATTGTATTATCTGAAATTTTAGCTTCTAAAATTCGCGCAATTTCATTAAACTCAATATTAGCATTAGCTTGAAGTCCAAGCAATTTTGAAATGCCGGCGCTGTCAGTGCTGATTCTTGTTTTAAGCTGTAGTTTGTATCTGTCAGGCAACTTGGCAAGAGAATAAGCATGAAAATGCATGCTGTCTCCTAAAGAAGCTTCTGTTACATGCTCAAATGAAAATTCTTTTTTCATGTAATCAAGAAGGTAATCTTGTACAACAATAACCAAATGCCGATTTAGACTTTCAAATGTGTCAATCTTGTGCAACAGCTGAACAAGGATAGTTTTAGAGGTCATTTTCCAATTCATTCCATACGAACGTTGGGAGATCGCTTGATCATCTGTGATGCCTAACTTATTTAAAAGACGCTGTCTTTCCGGCCATATCGTGCCTGTCGTATCCAATGTTTGCAATTCGATGCCGACAAAGTCTTTCACTTTTCTGTTTTTGTCAGTTGATACGAGAACATAATCAACGCTTCCGCCCGGAATTGACACTTCTGATATGATATGTAATTCATTACCGGGTATATGAGATTTCAATAGATGTAGGCAGTCTAAAAAGATCTGTTTGCGTTCAAGTAATCTATGAGGGCAGATGATTACATTTTTATCATCCTTCCCATAAGAAACAGTGCACGTACCTATTGCGATTGATGAATCGCTTTTTCTTGTCTTATAACACTTTTTGTGCGTATATCGGCAAGCCTGGCCATTTATAACATCTTTCCAATCTACAGATCTAGCACATATTGGATAGGTGAAGAATTCTCTGATTTTCGACATATGCGTTCTTTTGCTAAGTTATTGTACAATTCAGACATATCTATGCCAATGGATTTCCTATCAAGTTCATATGCAACTTTTGCTGTCGTTCCGGTGCCACTAAATGGGTCTAGAACAATGCCATCAATAGGACAAGTGGCTTTGATTGGGAATATGCAGAGCTCCTCAGGATACGGTGCGTAATGTTCTGCCCTTTTTTGAGTATCCTCAGGGATAATATCCCATACATCATTTGGCATTGTCCCTTTGGGATTGTAAAACAAAAAATAGAACCCTTTTTCACGTAATTCTTTAGCACGACCGGAAAGATTTTCAGAATCAGAATGGGTTGTACGCTGCTGATTACGAATCACCATCCGAAAATCAGAAATTTCGCCATTTTTAATGCGCTCAATGACCGTGTTCAATGCTGTAAATGCATTACACTTTTCTTCTTCGGACAAACTTGTAGAAAGTTCTATTTGTCGTTTATATCTAATGCCGCTTACACCGGTGGCAGATACAACAGCACCATTTTGGATTTTAGCACTACGGGCTTTGGCTCTTATGGAGTCGCTGTCAAAGTAATACTTATTTGACTTGACAAAAAAGAAGAAATCCTCATAAACTGAGCCAAATCTATCTTTAGATGCGCATAATCCGCCCTTATGTTTGTACCAAATGACATCATTTCGTAATATCCACCCATCATCCATCATCTTTAAGGCTACTCTCCAGGGTATTCCTAAGAGTTGCTTATTTTGATATGAATCACCGATATTGAGCCATAAACTGCCGGTGGGTTTAAGAACTCGCTTAACTTCACGTATTATTGCAAGGAGATTGTCAATGTAGTCATTATAAGTCTTTTCCAAACCTATACCGCCATTTTCATATTGCCTTTTGCCCCAATAAGGTGGACTCGTTACGCAACAATCAACCGATTCATCCGGAAATGATTTTAGAATATCCAGTGAATCACCACTAAGAAATAGCGGATACTTTTCATCTCCGTTTATATACTCGTTAACCATCTTATTTACTTGCCTTTGTAATAGGATTAATTAATTCTCTTGCGTCAACGTCAAGTATCTCTGCTATTTGAGCTATCGTTTGCAAATCAGGTTGAATACTATTGCTGCACCATTTACTAACTGTACATTGGGTTTTCCCTAACTTTTCTGCAAGCCATTTTCCGGTTTTCCCATTCTCTACGAGTACAACTTTTAATCTGTTTAAATTTGCCATGACACCATAATTGATTATAATATGGTGCAAATATATTAAAATTTCATTTGAAGAACAAATGTTCTCCAAAGAACCTTTAGTCAGCGATGCCGGGTGGGGGATAAAAGCAACAGCGCCGGCTGAATTTCAGTCGGCGCTGAGGCATATTGGGTCGTCGATATT
>CAZRCU010000156.1:0-5318 GCA_964598685.1 uncultured Bacteroides sp. | reverse complement strand
TTTTTTCGGGGGCGGAGTTGTGATTTACGGCCAACTTTCACTATCTTTGCAAGATATTTAGACATTTGAACATACATATGATAAAACACGTATTCTGCTTTGCTTGCTTACTCACCGCTATTTCATCACCGGCGGTGACAATCAATTGTAACTCGGGGGCCTTGGCTGATTTGCTTGAAAATCCCGCCACCCAAACTGAATTGACTATCACCGGCACCGTCAACGCTGCCGACCTCGATTTTATTGATAAACAGTGCACATCAATTCGCTCGCTTGATTTGTCCAACGCCACGATCGCATCTTATAGCGGCGCTCGCCTTCGCGGACTCACTCAGCACCCCGAAAATATGATTCCCGCACAGATTTTCTCGGGCTCGCCCATCACCTCAATCACTCTGCCCACATCGGCCAACCTTGTGATTGGTGATGCTGCCTTTGCCGGCTCGGCAATCACAACGATCACTCTCAACAATAATATCTCGCAAATGGGCGTGGCGGCCTTCAGCGGCTGCCCCTACCTCACCGAGGTGACAATTTCCACTCCGGCCCTCGGCGAAGGCGCATTTGCCGGTTGCGAGGCCCTGGAAACGGTGAAATTCACCACCTCCGTGGCCCTGCCCGATAATGCATTTAGCTCGTGCAGCTCATTATCATCGGTGCAAGGCAGCGAAAACATCACCACTATCGGCTCGCGTGCATTTGCCAATTGCTCGGCTCTGCAGAGCCTTGATTTTGGCAAAAATCTCACCTCGATTGATTCGCAAGCCTTTGCCGTGTCGGGGCTGGTCGAGGTTGACCTCACCCCCTGCAAGGCTCTCACCGGCATCGGCGATTGGGCCTTTGCCAATATGCCCGACTTGAAGACGCTGAAAATGGGCAGCGCATCAACCGTCGGCGCCGGCGTGGTGTTCAACTGCCCGAAGCTTGTCGACCTGGAATACGCTGAAAACGCCGAAGCCGTGAGCGACTATGCCTTTGTTGGCTGCAACGCTGTCGACACCACCGGCCTTTTCAACGACAATATCGTATCTATCGGTCGCTATGCACTTAGCGGTCTCAACCAAATCACTACTATCACCCTGCCGTCGACCCTTGAATTTATCGACGACCACGCCATGGAGAATATGGCAGGCCTTGCGGCTATCACCATCAGCGTCGGCGCCCCCGAATTGGGCGAGGATGTGTGGTATGGCATTAACCAAAAGGCCGTAATGCTCTATGTGCCCGAGACCGTGGCCAACAGCTACAAGGAAGCCGAGCAGTGGCGCGAATTTAATATCGCATTGCTGAGCAGCTCGGTTGGCGCCATAGGCGACGACGTGCTGGCGGGCCTTCGCGCTCGCTTCCAAGGCGACGAGCTCGTGGTGAGCATTAAAGATGTTGACATCAAATCGCTGGCACTCTACGACCCCGCCGGCGTGATGATTGCTCGCCTGGCGCCCAACAGCGACTATGTAGTGATCGACACTGCCGGCTCGGCCTCTCGCGTGTTTATCGTAGTGGCTAATCTGGCCGACGGTCGCACCGCCTCACTTAAAATCGCTAAATAACCAACCAAAATTCATAATGGGTAAAAACAAGCTTAGTAAGTTTGCAGAAATGAACACGATTTCGCTCGTGTTCCAATATCCATTTGGCCGTCTGAAGGCCGAAGGATTCGACTCGTTCCCGCTCAAGGGCCGTTGGGGCAAAGATTTCTTTGGAAACGACAACCCCATCGTGCTCGAATTGGGCTGCGGCAAAGGGGAATACACCGTGGGCTTGGCTCAGCTGTATCCAGACCGCAACTTTATCGGCATCGACATTAAGGGCGCCCGCATGCACACCGGTGCCACCCGCGCCCGCGACCTCGCCTTGCCAAATGTGGCCTTCCTGCGCACATCCATCGAACTTCTCGAATCTTTCTTTGCCCCGGGCGAGGTGAGCGAACTGTGGATTACATTTCCCGACCCGCAAATGAAAAAGGTGACAAAGCGCCTCACCGGCACACGCTTTATGCAGCTTTATCGCCGCGTGATGGTCGACGGCGGCATCGTGCGCCTCAAGACCGACAGCCCGTTTCTTTATGCCTACACTCGCGCAATGGCCGACCTCAACGGCCTGCACAAAGAGGTGGACACCGACGATTTATACAATTCGTCGTATGTCGACCCAATCCTGTCGATTCGCACCCATTATGAAAGCCAATGGCTGGCCCGCGGGCTATCCATCAAATATATCGCGTTTGCATTAGATCAGGCCACCGAGCTGCACGAGCCCGAAGATGATTTCGACCGCGACACATATCGCAGCTATTCCCGCGGATACATCCCTCTAATCGAAACTCCCAACGAAGAAAAATGAGCACACAGCTATATCCCAACCTAATTCTTGACGCCCTGCGCCAAGTGCGCTACCCGGGCTCGGCCCAAAACATCGTCGACGCCAACATGGTGGAGGACGATCTGCGCATCGACGGTCGCAAGGTGTCGTTCTCTCTGATTTTCGACAAGCCCACCGACCCGTTTATCAAATCTGTGGTGAAAGCTGCCGAGCAGGCAATTCTCACCTTTGTGGGTCAGGATGTGGAAATCGTGGGCAATATCGCCGTGAAGACTCGCACCGTGGCACATACCGCAGCCGCGCCGGCGCCGATACTCCCGGGCGTGAAAAACATCATCGGAGTGTCGTCGGGCAAGGGCGGTGTAGGCAAATCCACCGTGGCAGCCAATTTGGCCGTTGCGTTGGCTCGCGAGGGCTATCGCGTGGGCCTGCTCGACGCCGATATTTTCGGCCCGTCGGTGCCCAAGATGTTTGGCATCGAGGGCGAATCGCTGTATCTGCGCGAAGACAATGGCCGCGACCTCATCATCCCCATCGAACGCTATGGCGTGAAATTGCTGTCGATAGGCCTGCTCATCGACCCCGACAAGGCCGCCCTGTGGCGCGGCTCCATGGCATCAAACGCCCTCAAGCAGCTGATTGAGCAAGGCGATTGGGGCGAGCTCGACTATTTCTTGATTGATATGCCTCCCGGCACCAGCGACATTCACCTCACCCTGGTGCAGACCCTGGGCATCACCGGCGTGCTCGTAGTGACTACGCCGCAAGAGGTGGCCCTGGCCGATGCTCGCAAGGGCATTGCCATGTTTCGCGAGCCGAAAATCAACGTGCCCGTGCTTGGCGTAGTTGATAATATGGCTTGGTTTACCCCCGAACTTCATCCCGACGAACGATATTACATCTTTGGCAACGATGCCTCGGTGGACCAAATGGCTCAGCACTATGATGTGCCCGTGTTGGCACGCATCCCGCTGGTGGCAGCGGTGGGCGAGCACAACGACTCAGGCACCCCGGTGGCCGCCGGCGACACCGCCTCGGCCATGGCTTTCATCCACCTGGCCCACGAAGTGATCGACGCCGTGGACAATCGCAATTCAAATCTCCCTCCTACATCAAAGGTTGATGTGACAAAAAAATGAAAATTCTGATCTTAAACGGCCCCAACCTGAATCTCCTTGGCCGCCGACAGCCCGAAATTTATGGCACCACCACCATGGCCGACATTATGGACGACCTACATCGCAGGTTTCCAAAGGTGGATTTTGAATATTTTCAATCCAACCATGAAGGCGCCATTATCGACCGCCTGCAAAGTGCCGGCTATGGCCCGGAAACGGTAGATGGCGTGGTGCTGAATGCCGGCGGCTACACCCACACATCGGTGGCGATTGCCGATGCTGTGGCCGCAATCAGTGTGCCTGTGATCGAGGTACACATATCCAATGTGGCGGCGCGCGAAGAATTTCGCCACCACTCTATGCTATCGGCTGTGTGCCGCGGCACAATAGCGGGCCTTGGCAATAGCGTGTATCGCCTGGCCGTGTCGGCCCTGGCCGAATAGCGGCCTAAATTATTCTTTTGAATTTATGATGCTCAGCAGCACTTGGAGGGCTCGCTGCGGGTCGAGCTGTATCGTAGGCCGCACAGTGGGCCGCGCGAGCCAAGTGAGCTGTTTCTTGGCGTAGACGCGTGTGTTCTTGGCTATGCGCGCAATAGCGGTGGGGAGGTCCATCTCGCCATCGAAATAGGCAAACATTTCTTTATAGCCCACCGTGTTGAGCGCATTGAGATGCCGCATCGGCAGCAAGCGTCGAGCCTCATCCTCAAGGCCGGCGGCAATCATTGCGTCCACGCGGCTGTTAATGCGGCTGAAAAGCTGCTCGCGCGGCCAATTTATTGCCACTTTGATAATGCGCCACGGGCGCTCGGCCTTGCTGCCGGTGAGCAGCTGCGAATATGGTTGGCCGGCTTGGATTGAGATTTCCACAGCGTGGGCAATGCGCTTAATGTTGTCGGGGTCCACCTCCTCGGCATATTCGGGGTCGAGATTGCTTAGCAAGGCAAAAAGGCCCTCGGGGCCGTGGGCGGCAAGCAGAGATTTCACGCGCTCGCGCACCTCGGTGGATATTGTGGGCAGCGGGTCGATGCCATCGGTCACAGCGTCGACATACATCATTGATCCGCCACATAAAATAGCATACTCGCACTTCTCCCACAATCGAGGGAGAAGTGCGAGTGTGTCTTCTTCAAATTTAGCAGCGCTATAATAGGCATCGGGCGGCAAGATTCCCACCATATGGTGAGGCACACGTGCCAAATCTTGGGCCGACGGAGCCGCGGTGCCGATTGGCATTCCGGTGTAGATCTGGCGCGAATCGGCCGATATAATTTCACACCCTAAATGCTCGGCCAGCTCTATCGCCAAGGACGATTTGCCCGAGGCCGTGGCTCCGGTGAGCACTATTAATGTAGGGCGCGAGCTCAACGCAGCTATTATTTAGTATAGTTGCCGGTGCCCACCAAGCGAGCGATTTCCACAATCACCTGCATGGCCTTTTCCATCGAAGGAATGGGCACGAATTCATAACGTCCGTGGAAGTTGAGGCCACCTGCAAAGATATTGGGGCAAGGCAGGCCTTTGAACGACAGCTGTGCACCGTCTGTGCCGCCGCGAATAGGCTGCACCTTGGGGGTGACGTCGGCATTCTGCATGGCTTGGCGAGCGATGTCGATGATATACATCACAGGCTCAATCTTCTCGCGCATGTTGTAGTATTGGTCGGTGATTTCGAGCGAGCAGCACGATGGAAATTCGTGGTTGATTTTGCGAGCAAGGTGCTCAAGCTCTTTTTTGCGGCGCTCAAAGCGGTCGCGGTCGTGGTCGCGAATGATATAGGTGAGCACAGTGTTTTCCACCGAGCCTTCCATGCCGATAAGGTGGTAGAATCCTTCGTAGTCCTCGGTGTGTTCGGGAGTCTCCCAACGCGGCAGCATAA
>CAZRCU010000155.1:0-5375 GCA_964598685.1 uncultured Bacteroides sp. | reverse complement strand
TATAGACAAATTTGTCTATAAGGAGGGGCGACATGGATGTCGGAGGTGAAGCAAAACACCCCGCCGGTGGGGCGGGGTGTCGGGTTATCGAGTGGATGTGGGATCGGAATCAATAGCCGAAGATGTCTTCGGTGGTGAGGAGCACTACGCGGCCGAGAGTTTTGAGGTAGTCCATGTCGATGTCTTCGGGGTCGCCGAGGATGCCGTAGTTGTAGGTGAGACCCTTAACATTTTGCTGCTGGAACTTAACGATGTCGCTGAGTGTGAGAGATGATACAGCATTGTAAACATCTTGGCGAGCTTCGTGGTCGAGGCCGAGGCGTTTGGCTTGGATGTAGGCCCAGGCGATGTCGTCCTTGATTATGCGTTCCGAGCGCATGCGGGCGTCGATGCCTTGCTTGGCCAGGGCGAATGCAGATTCAGATTCGGGCATATCGTTGATGATAAGCTGGAATGCATTGCAAGCGTCGGCAAGCTTGTCGTTTTGAGTGGCGATTTGAGCCATATAGGTGTAAGGACGATTGAGGAAGCCGGGCTGCGATTGGAATGCAAATGCAGAGTAGGCCAGCGAGCGGCTTTCGCGCATTTCCTGGAATACGATGGCGTTCATAGAGCCGCCGAAGTATTCGTTGTAGAGCTGGATGTAGGGGGCTTTCTTGATGTCGTAGGTGCCGCCTTGGTTGGCAAAGAGGCGCATATAGAGCTGCTTGGCATCGTAGGGGGCAACGTAGATTACGGTCTCTTTTGGTTCTACATATTTATATACGTCCTCAGCGGGAGTGTCTTTGGGCTTGGCAGCGAAGGGGTGAACCTTGTTGATAAGGTTGATGGTCTCTTTTTCCGAGAGGTTGCCATAGTAGATAATCTCTTGCTTGTAGTTGTAGAGGTCGCGCACGGCATCAATGATGCTTTGGGGGTCGAGTTGGCTGAGCTCTTCAAGCGAGTAGACGTTGGTGGCGGGGTTTTTCGGGCCGTAGCTGATGTAGCTTACGAGGCGCGAGAAGTTGGCGCTTTGGTTGGCCTTGGAGTTTTCGCGGCTTTGGCCGATTTGCTCAACGAGGCGTTGATATGCCTCGGGGTCAACCTTGGCATTGGCGATGAATTTTTCAAAGAGGGCAGCGGCCTTGGGCAGGTTTTCGCTGAGGCCTCGGATGGTGAAGTAGGAGCGTTCGTCGCCGAAAGATGTGCCCCACGAGCAAGCGAGGTCGTAGAATTGACGTTTGAGGTCGTCGGCGCTAAGGTCGTCGGTGCCGAGGAGGTCGAGATAGCCACCGGCGCACGAGAGTAGTTTGTTGTCGTTGGTGCCGAGGTCTACGACGTAGATCAGGCTGGAGATGTCGTTGGTGCTGTTGTGGGTGTAGTAGACGGGAGTGTCTTTTTTAGCCTTGAGCACGGTGAGATCTTTGGAGAAGTCGAGGAATACGGGCTCGATAGGTTCAACTTGCGATTCTTGGATTTCGCGGAGGAAAGCAGAAGATTTATCGCGGTTGGTGGCAATAGGAGTGAGCTCGGGCTTGGGCATTTTCACAATAGTGGTGTCTTCGCCTTGGCGCTTGTAGATAGCCACATAGTTTTTGTCGTTGAAGTATTTATTGGCTATGCGCACGACGTCGTCTTTGGTGATGTTGTCGATGGTGTTGAGTGTTTCAACCACGTCGGCCCAATCTTCGCCGTTGACAAATGCGTCGACAAACATATCGGCACGTTCCTCATTGCTTTCAAAGCTGCTCTGGATAGCGAGCTTCTGATTGTTTGCAACAGATTTTACAAGGTCGGCGTCGAAATCACCGGCGCAGAGGGCGTGCATCTGCTCGAGCAGGAGGTCGCGCACTTCGTCGAGGCTTTGACCTGCGTTAGGAATACCAATCAGCATGAATGCGCCTTGGTCGGCCAGTGGATATGTGGCGGCGCCGCTGGCAAGCACGCGCTGCGGGTTGTCGAGGTTGACGTCCATGATGCCGCAAGAGCCGTTGCTGAGGATGTCGGAGAGGATGTCGATAATGGCCTGGTCTTTGTCCTTGGCTGCGGGCATGCGCCATGTCACGTAGATGCGTTCGGCATCAAGGCCATAGACGTCGACGTGTTGGGGCTCGGTGATGGGATCTTCAGCTTGCACGTTGAGGACGGGCAGATTGTAGTTGGGCTGGAGATGACCGAAATATTTGGTGATAATGTCCACCATGTTGTCGGGGTCGAAGTCGCCAGAGAGACAGATTGCCATGTTGTTGGGGACATACCATTGCTTGTGGTAGTTTTTAACATTGGTAATCGAGGGGTTTTTCAGGTGCTCTTGAGTGCCGAGGACGGTCTGAGTGCCATAGGGGTGGTGGGGGAAGAGGGCAGAGAGCATGGCGGCCGACATCTTGCGAGTGTCCTTGGTGAGGCTCATGTTCTTTTCCTCGTAGATAGTTTCGAGCTCGGTGTGGAAGCCGCGCAGGATGGGGTGCTCGAAGCGGTCGGCCTGGATGCGAGCCCAGTTCTCAATCTGATTGGAGGGAATGTCTTCTACATAGCAGGTGACATCTTGGTTGGTGTAGGCGTTGGTGCCTTCGGCGCCGATAGCGGCCATCAGTTTGTCGTATTCGTTAGGAATAGCGATTAGCGAGGCTTGATAGGAAATCGAGTCGATTTGATGGTAGATTTCGCGACGTGCCACCGAGTCGGTGGTGAAGCGATAAGTTTCAAACAGTTGCTCGATTTGGTCGAGGAGAGGCTTTTCAGCGGCATAGTCGGTGGTGCCGAATTGTTCGGTGCCCTTGAACATGAGGTGTTCAAAATAGTGGGCGAGGCCGGTGGTTTCGGCAGGGTCGTTTTTACCGCCTACGCGCACAGCTACGTAGGTCTGGATGCGAGGTTTGTCCTTGTTGACGGTCATGAAGATTTTCAGGCCGTTGGGCAAGGTGTAGATTTGGGCGTTGAGAGGGTCGCCCTCGACAGTGCGATATTCATATTTGCCGGCATACCCGCCAAGGGCAACGAGCAGCATAAGAGCTATCGCAGACAGTCGCAGTGAGAGTCTTTTCATAGTTGTGTAAAGTGTAAAATATGATAATGTTAGTATTCGTCCCATGATTTGATTTCTACCGAGGCGGGGCTCATAGTGGTGAATGCGCGGATGAAGGCCGAGGCCAGGCGAGCATTTGTGAGCAGCGGGATGTTGAGGTCGATAGCGGCGCGGCGAATCTTGTAGCCGTTGGTGAGCTCGGCCGATGTGAGGTCGCGCGGGATGTTCACCACAAGGTCGACGTCGTGGTTGTGGAGCACTTCGAGGGCGTTGGGGTGGCAATCAGATTCCGAGGGCTTGTAGACCATAGTGGCTTGCAGGCCGTTTTCGACGAGGAATTGGTAGGTGCCCTTTGTGGCGTAGAGCTTGAATCCGCGCTTGCAGAGCATTCGAGCTGCCTCGAGCATTGCAATTTTATGCTTTGCAGTGCCGGTGCTTAGCAGGATTCCCTTGGTGGGGATGCGTTGACCCACAGAGAGCAGCGATTTCAGAATCGCCTCGGAGGTGACTTCGCCCAAGCAGCCCACTTCGCCGGTCGACGACATGTCGACGCCCAGCACGGGGTCGGCGCCTTGCAGACGCGAGAATGAGAATTGCGAGGCTTTCACGCCTACATAGTCGAGGTCGAATGCGCTCTTGGCGGGTTTCTCCACTTCAAGGCCCAACATGATTTGTGTGGCAAGGTCGATAAAGTTGATTTTCAGTACCTTTGACACAAATGGGAATGAACGCGATGCGCGCAGGTTGCATTCGATCACCTTGATATCATTGTCCTTGGCCAGGAATTGGATGTTGAACGGGCCTGAGATGTTGAGGGCTTTTGCGATGGTGGCGCCCACTTTTTTGATGCGGCGCATGGTTTCAACATAGAGTTTTTGGGGCGGGAATTGGATGGTGGCGTCGCCCGAGTGCACGCCGGCATATTCGATGTGCTCAGAGATTGCATAGGCTTTCACCTCGCCGTTTTGGGCCACGGCGTCCATTTCGATTTCCTTGGCGTCTTGGATAAATTCGGTGACCACTACGGGGTGCTCTTTCGACACATTGGCGGCCAGCTGGAGGAAGCGTACAAGCTCCTCAGAGTTGGAGCATACGTTCATGGCGGCGCCTGATAGCACGTAGGACGGGCGCACAAGCACGGGGAATCCCACTTCGGCCACAAAGTCGTTGATGTCGTCGAAGCTGGTGAGCTCGCGCCAGCGAGGTTGGTCGATTTTGAGGCGGTCGAGCATGGCCGAGAATTTGTGGCGGTCTTCGGCATTGTCGATAGATTGTGCAGTGGTGCCCAGGATGTTGACGCCTTGGGCATCGAGGTGCATAGCCAGGTTGTTAGGGATCTGGCCGCCTACCGACAGAATAGTGCCGTGGGGCTGCTCGAGGTCGATGATGTCCATCACGCGCTCAAAGGTGAGCTCGTCGAAGTAGAGACGGTCGCAGGCGTCGTAGTCGGTCGATACGGTCTCGGGGTTGTAGTTGATCATCACCGAGCGATAGCCCTGCTTTTTTACAGTCATAAGGGCGTTGACCGAGCACCAGTCGAATTCCACCGAGGAGCCGATGCGATATGCGCCTGAGCCGAGCACCACGATCGAGCGGTGGTCGCCTTGATATTGCACATCGTTTTCGGTGCCGTTGTAGGTGAGGTAGAGATAGTTGGTCATCGCGGGGTATTCGGCGGCGAGGGTGTCGATTTGCTTTACGACGGGGAGGATTCCCAGCTCTTTGCGGCGAGCGCGCACGGCAAGGTTGGCCGCTGTGGAGCTGTTCATATTCTTTTTGAGCACTGCGCGGCCGATTTGGAAGTCGCTGAAGCCCTGTTGCTTGGCCAGATATAGGAGGTCGCGGGGCACAGCGCCGATGTCGGAGAATTTGCCGAGCTCGGCGGCGGTGGTCATGATATTTTCGAGCTTGTAGAGAAACCAGCGATCGATTTTGGTGAGCTCGTGGATGCGGTCGACGGTGTAGCCCTTGGCCATTGCAGCGGCGATGGCAAAGACGCGGGTGTCGGTGGGCGCAGCGAGGGCGCGGTCGATGTCGGGAAGGTCGATTTCGCGGTTTTCAACGAATCCGTGCATTCCCTGGCCGATCATTCTGAGGCCTTTTTGGAAGGCTTCTTCAAAGGTGCGGCCGATTGCCATCACTTCGCCCACAGATTTCATAGATGAGCCGATTTCGCGGTTGACGCCGTGGAATTTGCCGAGGTCCCAGCGAGGGATTTTCACCACTACATAGTCGAGGGCGGGCTCAAAGAATGCCGATGTGGAGCGGGTGACGTTGTTGCGAAGGTCGAAGAGACCATAGCCGAGGCCGAGCTTGGCGGCAACGAAGGCCAGGGGATAGCCGGTGGCTTTGGATGCGAGGGCCGAGGAAC
>CAZRCU010000154.1:0-5685 GCA_964598685.1 uncultured Bacteroides sp. | reverse complement strand
TGGGCTAATTGGCGGATTGGTGGAAGGTGATGGTGGAGAATGCGTCGCCCACGGTGGTTGTAGCTGAGATGGTGCGTGGGGCGTTTGTGGTGTTTGGCGCCACAATGGCGGTGAGGCGCCGGCCTACGATGCTGATGCGTATTTCGTCGCACCACACGTTTTGCGAGTCTTGATAGTCGAAGTCGATATACACGCCGTCGACCTGAATCTCGGTTACCCATGGCGAGCTGTAGTTGTCGCAGATTAGGGTGTAGGTGGCGCCGTCGGCGGGCACGTCGATTTCGGGTGCGAGGGTGTTGGCCGACGATGGCACCACTTTCCATTGTATGGGGTCCCAATCGCCCACCATCTCTTCGCCACAGGATGCCGTGGCGAAGAGTAGTA
This sequence comes from uncultured Bacteroides sp., assembly GCA_964598685.1. Lineage (GTDB taxonomy): Bacteria > Bacteroidota > Bacteroidia > Bacteroidales > Muribaculaceae > CAG-873. The sequence goes on along the minus strand of CAZRCU010000154.1, from coordinate 5,301 downwards.
GCAGGATTGTAGTGATTTGGAATAATTGTTTCATAGTGATTGTTTGGAGTGTGATTATTTACTTGGTTTTCTGCCAGATGTAGAGGCGGTCGGATGGCCGGATTTTTGCGGGGACGGGGATGGAGAATGCGTCGCCCTTCACGGCTTTTTCCACCGAGCGGCATCCCACTTGGATGTCGTCGACGGTGATCATGAGGGCTCCGGTGGTGGGGCCGGTGATGATGATTTCATCGCCCACATGGAGCTCGCCGGCTTCCATAATAAATTCGCCTACGCCGAGCTTTGAGAAGTATTTAACGCCCTTGGCGGCGTATTGCTTGACGCGTGTGGCTGAGGATCCGTATTTCGACGACCATTCGCCCAGGCGCTGGCGAAGATAGTAGCCGTTCCAGAATCCGCGATTGAAGATGCGGCCGAGGCGTTCGTCCCAATCGGCGATTTTTTCGTCGGTGTAGGTGTCGTCGACGATGGCGCTGAGAGCTTCGGAATAGCAGCGCACGGCGGTGGCCACATATTCGGGCCCGCGGGCGCGGCCTTCAATCTTGAATACGCCCACGCCGGCGTCGATCATCTTGTTGAGGAAGTGGATGGTCTTGAGGTCTTTGGGCGACATGATGTATTTATTCTCGATGGCGAGTTTGTCGCCGGTCTCGAGGTCGGTGACTTCATATCCGCGGCGGCAGATTTGGGTGCAGGCGCCGCGATTGGCGCTTGAATTCATCTCGTGGAGCGAGAGGTAGCATTTGCCGCTGACGGCCATGCAGAGGGCACCGTGGCAAAACATCTCGATTTTCACCAAATTGCCGCTCGGGCCGCATATATTGTACTCGATAATGCCTTGATGAATGGCTGCCACTTGGTCCATCGACAGCTCGCGAGCCAGCACCACCACATCGGCCCATTGGGCGTAGAATTTCACGGCTTCGATGTTGGAGATGTTGCATTGTGTGGAGATGTGCACCTCGACGCCCACCGAGCGGGCGTAAAGGATAGCCGAGATGTCAGAGGCTATAATGGCCGAGATGCCTGAATTGGCCACGGCGTCGATGATTTCGCGCATGCGTTTAAGGTCGGCATCATACATTATAGTGTTGACGGTGAGGTAGGATTTCACGCCTGCGGCGTCGCAGATAGATGCGATGCGGTGCAGGTCGTCGAGGGTGAAGTTGGCGCTGGAGCGAGAGCGCATGTTTAGGCCTTCTACACCAAAGTAGACCGAGTCGGTGCCGGCATCAATGGCGGCGGCAAGGGATTCATAACTGCCCACGGGGGCCATAACTTCAAAGTCGCGGCGAGTAAAATACATACATCAAGGAATGAAAAGTCAATTGGTTATAAACACCAAAAACCCGACAGCCACTGTGAGCGTCCGGGTTGATGGTTATATGTTAAGGTCGTTTAGCGTTATTCTGCGTTGGCAGGAGTGGCAGCGGGAGCTTCGGCAGCGGGAGCAGCAGCGGCGGGAGCGGCTTTCTCGGCAGCTTTTTCAGCGGCGGGAGTGCCAAACTGATTAGCGGCGGGGGTAGGAGCGGGGGCTGCGGCTTGAGTGCGAAGGTTGTCGCCGGTAGAAATCTTGGGCATTGCGTAGGCGCAAGCAACAGAGAGCACTACGATGAGGGCTGCAAGGGTCCAAGTGGTTTTTTCAAGGAAGCTGTTGGTTTGGCGCACGCCCATCAGCGAGCCGGCATTGCCGAATTGAGATGAGAGGCCGCCGCCCTTAGATTTTTGGATTAGCACAATGCCGATAAGGAGCACCGACACGATAACGGTCAAAACGATTAATACTACGTACATAGTCTTTTTGTATTGGTCTATTCTTTTGTTTTATTAGCGTCGGCTTGCAAATGCTGCTGATTTATTATCAATTTTTGCAAGAAACGCAATTGGTCTGCAAAGTAAACACTTTTTTTCGGATAATTCAAGCTTAAATTGGATATAATTTCAAAAGCGCGCTCGTAGCGGCCTTGTTTTATGAAAATTTTTGCCAAACTTTCGCTCAAAAGGCTGTCGGAGGGGTTGGCCGGTGGGGCGGCGTGGGTGGCTCGGCGCTCGGGACGAGGCTTTTCGTGCACTTCTTCCTCGGCTGTGGGTGGATTAGCGGCCAAGAAGGCGTCGATGAGCGATGATTGGTGGTCGTCGGCCGGTGCCGGGGCTTCGCCTGATTCTTGCTCTTGGCGTGCAAGCTCTTCGGAATAGTCGGGCACGGGATTGAAAATCATTCGTTCGAGCAGGGCGTCTTCTTCGGCCGAGCGGTGGCCGTAGGTGTCGAGGAATGTGTCGATGGCGCTGGCGGTGGATGGCGATTCTTGCTCGGGGGCAGGGGGATAGAAGGCGGTGAAGCCTTGGCCGTTGGGGTCGATGAATCTCACCAGGGCGGTGGGGTCGGAGCCGCTCAGTGCCACGCGCGATTGATATTCGGCGCGCTCGTCGTCGGTGAGGGCGTCGTTGGCAAATTTAAGCAGGAGTGCCGGCGCTACGGAGCTGGCGGGATAGTGCTCGGCGGTGCGACGTAGCTCGGCAATATCGTCGGGTGTGAGCGCGGCGCCCGGGTGGGCTGCGCGTTTTATGAGGTCGTTGAAATTAGACATAAAGGCTGAGGAGTGAATTTACCAATTGCCAAGTGTGGCATTAAAAATGAGGTCGACAAGCTCGGTGGTGATTTCCTGGCATAGCTCGTCCTGCACGTCGGAGAGCATTTGCGAGCTGTCAAAGTCGCGATAGGCCGAGAACGTTTGGTCGATGTCTTTGTTGTCGGCTTTGTTGTCGATGTATTTCACGCGCACCGAGATTGTGAGGCGGGTCTTGGATGCGTAGGCATCCTCGGTGACGGCTTGCGGGGTGAGGGTATAGCCGGTGATTTCGCCTTCCAATTGGAGGTCGGAGGCGCCGTCGGTTGTCTTTAGGCGTGTGTTGCGATGGATATAGTCGAGGAGCTCGTTTTCAAAGGTCTGCTGCAAGGGGGCATAGACCAGCGCGGCACGAATCGGGAATTCCGACACGTGGATAGTGCGATAGACGGTGTAGTCGATTGCAGAGCCGTTGAATTTATACGTCGGGATGCACCCTGCCAGGGCCACGGCCATGACAATGGCGGCGCACAGGGCGCGGCAACGTGTTGAAAACTTACTCCAAGCCATATTCCTTGATTTTGCGGTAAAGTGTTCGTTGCGATATTTTTAGTTCCTCGGCGGCATCTTTGCGGCGGCCACCGTTGCGGGCCAGGGCGTCGCGAATGGCTTCGCGCTCGCGCTCTTCCATGGTCATCACGGGCGATGCGGGCTGCGGGGCGGCTTGCGGCGCAGGCTCTTCCTCTTGATAGCTGGTGAAGGGTGTGTCGAAGTTGTCGGCGTGCTTGTGCTCGCGAGTCGGGAACGGCGATGCGGGCATCCTGGGCACAATAGCGGTGGATGAGGCCTCGGGTTCGTCGGCAATTGTCGATGATGGCGACACACGTTGCTCGAGCTCGTCGATGCGGCTTTGCAGGCGGAAGATGAGGTTGAACAGGGCTTCGCGCTCGTGCTCGTAGCTGTGGCTGCGGTCGGCCACGATAGCCGGCGCCAGCACGGTGGCGTTTTCGGGCAAATAGGGTTTGAGGATGGATGTGTCGATGTCGCGTCCGGCCTCGAAGAGGGCTATTTGTTCCACTATGTTTTTGAGTTGTCGCACATTTCCGGGCCAGCGATAGCGAGCCATGATGTTGCGAGCCTCCTCGGTGAATGAAATCTCGGGCAGGCGCCAGCGCTCGGCAAAGTCGGCGGCAAATTTGCGAGTGAGCAGGGCGATGTCTGAGCCGCGTTCGCGCAGCGGTGGGATGGTGATTTGCACGGTGGAGAGGCGATAGTAGAGATCTTCGCGGAATCGACCCTCTTCCACAGCCTTAATCATGTCGACATTGGTGGCGGCCACCACGCGGATATTGGTCTTTTGCACCGTCGACGAGCCCACCTTGAGAAATTCGCCGGTCTCGAGCACGCGCAGCAGGCGGGCCTGAGTGGTGAGCGGCAACTCGGCCACCTCGTCAAGGAAAATAGTGCCGCCGTCGGCCTCCTCAAAATAGCCCTTGCGCGAGGCCACAGCGCCCGTGAACGAGCCTTTTTCGTGGCCGAAGAGCTCTGAATCAATGGTGCCTTCGGGGATGGCGCCGCAGTTTACGGCTATATATTTGGCGTGTTTGCGTGGGGAGTAGGCGTGGATGATTTTCGGGAAAAACTCTTTGCCGGTGCCACTTTCGCCGGTCACAAGCACCGACAGGTCGATGGGAGCCACACGAATGGTGCGTTCCACCGCGGCCGTCAATGCCGGCGCATTGCCTATTATGCCCAGGCGCTGCTTGGCTTGGAGCACTTCGGCGCTCTGTCGGTTGTCGTTGTTCATTTCAGTTTACGTAGGTCGTAGGTTTTAGATTTTAGCCATTCGCCGAATTCCTCGACGCTGCCTTGATGCTTGAGCTGCTCTTCCACTGAGATAGGCTCGCCGATTGAAATGTGCAGGGTGGAATTGGCTTTGCGCCACACTTCGGATGGCAGACGCACGGTGCGCAGCTGCCAGAAAGTTACGCCCAACAAGTTGAACATGAATGTGTTGGTGCCGTGGAAAAAGATGGGGATTACGGGCACCTTGAGCTGCTCGATGAGGCGGATGATATTGGGCTGCCATTCGCGGTCGATGAGGTCGCCGTGCCAATTCACTTTAGACATGGCGCCGGCCGGGAAGAATCCGATTGGATTGCCACGTCGCACTTGCATGATGGCTTGCTTGATGCCCTGGATAGATACGGCTTTTTTTGCGGGGTCGTCGCTGGCGCTTTGGTCCACGGCGATAAAGTTGGGGCGCATGGCGGTGATGCGGTTGAGAATCATGTTCACCATCACCTTGTATTCGGGGCGGCGCTGTGCAATCATGTGGATAAGCGAGATGCCGTCGAGTGCGCCAAAGGGGTGGTTGGACACGGTGATGAAGGCGCCTTGAGGCAGATTGTCGAGGAGCTCTTCATTGTCGATGCGCAGCTTGATGTTGAGGTCGTTGAGCAGGAATTTCACAAATTCCGGTCCGGGATGGTCGAATCCGCGAGAATGCACATCATTCACACGGTCGATCTGAAGCCAATGGATAGCTTTTTCCACCAGCTTTTCGTGGCCCTTGAGCTTGGGCACCATTTGTATAATATCGTCCACATCGAGCACTGTGCGCTTCACTTGTGGGGTATTGGAGCTTTCTGTCATAAATTCTTAGGTTAACGCGCAAAATCGCATTATCTTGCAAAGGTACAAAAAATTCCCAAATGTCTGATAATTTTCGCCC
>CAZRCU010000153.1:0-5700 GCA_964598685.1 uncultured Bacteroides sp. | reverse complement strand
AACTCATTTTTCCGCCTTTTATTGCATGGGCAATGTTAAAAATAGCGAGGCTGCACCATTTGGATTGTGGCGCAGCCTCGCTCTTAGGGGGTGATTATCGTAGTTGTGATTACTTCAGCACGATGATTTCGGCGGCCGGTGTGTGGCCATAGTAGCTGTCGTTGCTGATGAGCGCCGACACATTGTAGCGGCCGTTGGCCACCGGTTGATTCTTGTTGTCGCGCAAATTCCATGTGTAGGGGAATGTCACGTCGGAAGCACTAAACACGGTGTTGCCCTCCATGTCGCTCACTCTGATTTTGCCGGTTTGCACGCTCACGCCTTCCAAATTGATGGTGGCCGAGGTGCGTGCGGGCTGCTCTTCCACGCTCAGTGTGGCCTCGAGATTGCGAGTCACCACGATTACATCAATTGATTGGCGAGCCACCAATCCGGCGTTGTTTACCACGGTGAGGGTGATGGTGTGATAGCCTTCGCTAAGACCGCTCACGCTGGTGTGGAGTGTGCACAGGCCATCGGCATCGGTGGTGATGCTGGGCACCAGGTTTGTCACGTTGCGCACGTCGTCGATGCACAGCGATGATGATGTGCCGATGCCGCCGTTGGCCACTCGCAAGCCCGTCTCGCCCGGGGTGAATGTGGCGTTGATTTCCACGGTGGAGCCCACTTCGCAGCCTGCGCCGGCATCCTCGCTGCCTGCATAGAACGAGTGGATTTCGGGATCGGTAAATTCGCGGCTTGCCAATTGCTCGGCGGTGAGGTCGGTGATGTTTACACGGTCGTCAACGCCAAGTGCGGTGCGTGTGCCGTCGGTTTCCACAGCCGAGATCGACATATGGTTTACTCCGTCGGGATAGTTGGGGATGGGGGTCGACATTGTCACCTTATATTCGCCGTTTACGGCCTTGCCGTGGCCGGTGGCCAGCACGTCGTTGGTGATCGTCATCTCCAGGTGGTTGTATGCGGTCTCGTAGTAGCTGTTATAGGTGGTGGCGGTCATCGGGCCGTCGAGCAGTTCGATGGTCACGTCGCCGTTGAAGTCGGTCATCACGTTGCCGTCGGTATCGGTGATATAGCCGATATAGGTGTACTCTTTCAGCGGCTCAAGCTTGATTTCATCGGCGATCAGTGTCTGTCCCACTTTGAACAGGTTGGCCGTAAGCTCGGGCACGGGGATAGGCAGTGCGGGGTCGCCGGCCAGGTTGTAGCTCAGCACGTTCACCAAGCCGTTTGCGGCCTGATCCAGATTGCCGGCGGCATAGCGGTCGAGCAGGATTTTGCGAGCAGCCACATACGCCTCGCCATAGGTGTCGCCGGGCTTGGCCTCGGCATAGGCGCGAGCAATCGAGCCGCAGCTCAGCTGATTGTGGGCGATATACACTGCGCGGCAAGCGCCCACGGCTGCAATCGCGCCGCCGGTGTTGCTGAAAATCAAGCTCTGCACCAGGCCTGTGAGCTGACGGTCAAACGAGAATTGGTCGCAGCTCGAAAACATCATATACGGCAAATATTTGTAGCTGTGCGAGGTGGCTTTGTCCACATTCAGCACGCCGCCGGTCGACACATATTTCGGGCCGCCGTGGCCGCTGAACGACATGAAGCCCAATCCGCGCTCCAGCATATCATCGGTGATTTGCACTTGCGCGTCGCGGGTGGGGTTGGTGCCTGCGCGCACTTCGTCGTCGCTGGCCTCATAGAGCTGCAAGGGCAGCACAAAGGCCGAAATATTCGGGTTGGCGTTTTCGATTTCGTTGGCGGTCTGCACGGCGTGGCTCAGGTGAGTGTTGTTGTCGCCTTCGCCGCCGATGGTGAGCGCGTGGGCATAGATTTCCGGGCCCGGGGTGTTCTCAAAGTGGTTGCGCACCTTGTTGAGATAGCTTTGAGCTTCCGAGGCGCTCGACGCCGGCACGCGGCCCACAGCTATCAGCATCGGTGTGTAGTGGATGTTGGCATAGTTGTAGGTGTCTTGCAGCATGGCAAAATAGGCGTCGGTGGTGTAGTTGGTCACATAGTTGGTGCTGCTCGAGAGCACGTTCTCAAAGCACACCATGCGGTCTTGGTAGGGCACGGTGATGCTGCGGTTGTCATAGAGCGTGGGGCCCCAGAACATCAAATATTTGAATTTCGACGAGTTGCGGTCGTAGAACATCTTGGCAAAGCGGCGATAAGCCATCGCGTCGCGGGCGCCCGACGAAAATTCGTTGTAGATGTCGTCGTGAACCACCACGGCCACGTCCATTCCCTGATATTTGCGGTGAAGCTCGGCCACCTCTTCGGCTGTTGCCTTAAGATCTTTGGTGGTGATAATCAGCATATCGGGCACGCTCATGCCGTGCAGGTTTTGGTTGGCCACGGTGCCAACCACCTCGGGCGAGGCAAAATTGGTAAATGTGGGGTCAAAGGCCACCAGCTGGGCCGGCGAGTTGTTATCTTTGTCCTTGCACAGGGTGAATTTGGTGCAATTATTAGCCTCGTCGTAGTAGGATTGCATCGCGCTGATTTTTGCGGTGCTGGTCACGTTCCACAGTCTCACATGCTCGGGCGTGGTGTTGGGAAACGACACCACCTGGCCGTCGCGGTTTTTGATGTTGAGCATGCCCATAATCAGGAACGGGTCGTCCTGGTCGAGGCGATTGGCGCGGGGATAGCGAAACACGTTGCGGTCGAAAGCGCAATAGTTCATGGAGGTAGACGGCGCGGTGAGGGTGAAGGTCACCGACGTGTTTTCCTTGGGCGAAGTGAAGCTCAGATAGCCGCGGTTGTCGCAATAGATTTTGTATTCGCTGTCGCTGATGGCGGCCACGGTGTTAAACGATGTTGCCACGGTGGTCACATCGTCTGATGCTTCGAGCGATGCGCTCAGGCCCTTGGTGGTCGACGAGATTGCCACAAACGAGCACAAGCTGCCGCGGTCCATGGCGCTCGACGCCTCATAGTTTTTGATATTGTAGGTAAACTGCACCTGCTGGCCGCTATTCATCTTGAAGTCGACAAAGCCGATGCCACCCTCGCCCGGACACAGATTGTCGTTTTCGTAGAGCTCTGTGTGGATGTGGTTGGTGAGGATGTCGGGCAGGTTGGTGTTCACGCTATACGCTGTGGTGGGGATGTCTTCCACATTGTCCACCTCGTGTAGGAAATAATACGAGCGGGTGTCGTACCACGACCGCGAGATCGACACACTCGATGCCGTGTAGCACGATGCCGCGGTGTTGAGCGTCACGTCGCCCTGTCCGTAGAATAGCAGGCGGCCATCCTCGGTGTGCAGGGTGGGGGTGGTCACCACGTCCTCGGGCTGCGAGCTCGAAAACGAGTTGTCCGACAAGATTGTAGACCCATAGCCATACACCTGCACATTTTCGGGATTGCTGAATCCCATTTCGCGCAGTTGGTCGTAGGTGAGTTGGTAGATACCCTCTTTGCTCACGCCCACTTTCACCCACATGCCCGAGGCAAGTTTCGAGTTGGAGGCGTAGTAGGATGTTCTAAGAGCGTGTGTCGCGGGGCAAGAAATTATGCTGCATAGAGCAGCTATTGCTATACTGTGTTTCAACCGTTTCAGTGGCATTATTTTATATTAAAGTCGATTATAGTAATTTTGTTTTCCGATGTTGTCAGCAAGCGTGTGTCGGCTTGCGGGGTGTATGAATACAGCACTTCGGGCATAATGATAATATCGCCGGTTTTGAAAGTGGTGGCAGTGGACAGATCGGCCACCAGGCCGTCCACCACGTCGCGCTTGATGTCCACTGTGGCTTTGTGGCCGTTGATGTCAACGTCCACGGCCTCTTGCAGCGGTTGCCAGGGGCCTTGCACCACGGCATCGTCGCCCAGAGTCCACAGCGCATCGTCGGCGGTGGGGCGCATCACGTTCACCAGCGCCCATTCGCCCCAATAGCGGTTTGCGAATTTGCGTGCGATGTTTTTGCCAAGGCGATCCACACGGATGGCCACGCGCACCTCGCAGCGCACCTCGCAGCGCGGCACAAACAGCGGTCGCCCATCCGGACGGATGGCCGAGTCGGCTATTAAGATGGGTTGCAGCGGGGCGAGTTGGTCCAAACAGATAATTTTCATTAGCAAGAATGTGATGATGAATGAGAGGCGGTGGGCGTCAGCTTTCCAGATTTCCAAGGCGATTATACATAACAGCCAAATGGGAATATATCGAGGTGTTGGTCACCACCACGCCGTCCGGCACACGGATTCGCGTTGGGGTGAAGTTCCACAGCGCCCTCACTCCGGCGGCTATCATTGCGTCGGCCACCGACTGAGCGCTTTCCACGGGCACGGCCACAATGCCGATTGTGATGCCCAATTCCTTCACCAGCGAGGCCAGTCGCGCCGGCGCATACACACGTATGCCGCCTATCGCCGTACCTATCAGCCCCGGGTTGGTGTCGATACCCGCCACGATGTTCAATCCATAGCGCTGGAGGCCTGAATCTTGCATTAAGGCGGCGCCGAGCGAACCGGCACCCACCATCACTGCCTCGTGGCGGCGGCTGAAGCCCAAGAAATTGCGCAGCGCAGCCTCGAGCGATTCCACCTCATAGCCTATGCGAGTTTTGCCCTTGATGTTGAGAAACGACAAATCTTTAGCGATTTGCGACGCATCCACATGGAGCTCCTCGGCGATGCGGGTCGACGACACATACTCAATCTTATCGGCCTTGAGCATCGACACATAGGCCAAATACCAAGGCAGCCGCCTGAGCGTAGGCTCCGGCAGCAAATCTTGAGGTTTGGCAGCGCGATTTTCGTTCATACGATACAAAGGTACAAAAATCTTCACGTATTGCAAAAAAAATGCACGGCAGCCACCCGCCGCGCCCGTTGCCCCGATATGCGCGGTCCATTGCCGGTAGGGATGCACCATGGTGCATCCTCCGAGTCAACTTGTTGAAACACAATACATTGAGGTGTAAAAACATGCGTGTTTATGTTGTTAACGTGCGGTTTGATAACCAACGCTGTATATTAATTGACCACCGTACACGTTGGTGCATCCCCCATCCAATATGTCGATAACCAATAATGTATATTAATTGGACGTCCCATTGCCGGTAGGGATGCACCATGGTGCATCCTCCGATTCAACTTGTTGAAATATAATACATTGCGCCATTTAAACACACAAGTTCATGTCATTAACACGTTGATATACACGGCATTACGATTGAGGATGCACCATGGTGCATCCCTACTGGCAACGGTTTGTATTTCAGCGCGTTGCACGATTCCCATGTGATCTTGATTTTCTGATTTCGTCGTTGATTTCGTCGAGCGAGAGCTCTGGCGTGGCGGTAGCGGCGTTTCTGAGGCGTTGAAATGCGCTTTTTGCGTTGGCTCGCACGCTGTCGTCGTCCACGGCGATTTGGAATGGTATGCTTTTACTGCGAATCACCGCACGCACAAATATGTTGATTGCGGTGTTGGAGCTCATGCCAAATTGGCTGCACAAATCGTCGAACAATGCTTTTTGCTCATTGTCTAATCTAACGGTCATTGAAGTTTGTGCCATAATTGCGTCGTTTTGAGTTATATTATATGCAAAATTAATGCATAATGGTGTAAATCAGCATTGGTTTATCCAAAATCCATTGGGATTTAGCATTATTTAACGCCACGGCGCCCGATGCGCGGCCCGTTGCCCCGATATGCGCGGTCCATTGCCGGTAGGGATGCACCATGGTGCAT
>CAZRCU010000152.1:0-5735 GCA_964598685.1 uncultured Bacteroides sp. | reverse complement strand
TAAGCATTTACAAGATTAACACCCAATTTTACACCCAAAAATGTAAAGTTGGGTGTTTTTTATCAACGGATATAGGAGAACCGGCGCTGAAATATTGCGATTGCGCAAAATTTTCATGCGTGTTTTACATTTTCAAGGATAATGATTATCTTTGTGATAAAATTAAATGAATGAAGATAACTAAGTTGATATCACAAATATGCTTGATGTACCGCGATGGGTTCAAGTCGATGACCATCGGGCGGGCGCTATGGGTTGTGATCTTAGTGAAGCTCTTTATCATATTTTTTGTGTTGAAACTGTTTTTCTTTCCGAATCACTTATCAACTGAATATAGCACTGACGCTGAGCGTGCACAGGCTGTGCGCTCTGCACTTTCTTCAAATCAATAAAGCAACTTTTTATTCTATCTAACCCTAAATCTAATCTGTTATGAATGACCTAATGAGTGTAGTCGACTGGTCGAGAGCGCAATTTGCTCTTACTGCGATGTATCATTGGCTGTTCGTTCCGCTCACACTGGGCTTGTCGGTGATAGTGGCCGTAATGGAGACTATCTACTATCGCACAGGTGATGCTCGCTGGAAGGGATTGACTAAGTTTTGGATGACATTGTTTGGCATAAATTTTGCCTGCGGTGTTGCCACTGGTATTATTCTGGAATTCGAGTTTGGCACGAATTGGTCGAATTATTCTTGGTTTGTGGGCGATATATTCGGAGCGCCGTTGGCGATCGAGGGTATATTTGCCTTTTTTATGGAAGCTACGTTTGTAGCTGTGATGTTCTTTGGCTGGAACAAGGTGAGCCGAGGGTTTCACTTGGCATCGACGTGGCTGGTGGCCGTGGGCGTTTCGCTCTCGGCATTGTGGATTCTTGTAGCCAATGCATGGATGCAGAATCCGGTGGGCATGGAGTTTGATCCGGCTCAGATGCGCAATGTTATGTCGAATTTCAGCGACGTGGCCTTTAATCCGGTTGCTGTGAATAAGTTTTTCCACGCTGTGGCCAGCGGATGGTGCTTGGCAGGCGTGTTTGTGATTGGCGTCAGCTGCTGGCTGTTGCTGCGACGTAGCAACGAGGAAGGCGCGCGCCGCTCGCTGCTTGTAGGCTCGGTATTTGGCTTGATAGGCATATTATTTACGATGTGGACAGGCGACGGCTCGGCTGTTGAAGTGGCTCGCGTGCAGCCTATGAAGCTTGCCGCAATGGAGGGCCTGTATGATGGCAAGGTAGGCCAGGAATTGGTTGGCATTGCCATGGTGAACACTGATAAGGTGCCCGGCGACTCCCTACCCGCTTTAAAATATGATATCACGATTCCCTATGGATTGTCGATTCTGGCTAATCATAAGATGGATTCATTTGTGCCTGGCATAAATGATTTAATTAATGGCGTGGCTCTTACGCCCGAAGGCGACACGATTAACACGGTGTCGTATGCCGAGCGAATCATCCGTGGCCGAAATGCGCAAGCAGCTTTGCGCGACTACGACCAAGCTGCCGCTGCCGGTGATGAAGCTGCGATGCAATCGGCTGCAACCGCCATGAAAGCCGACTTCCAATATTTCGGATATGGCTATCTGAATCGTCCCGAGGATGCTGTGCCACCGGTGGCATTGACGTTCTATGCCTTCCGCATCATGGTGATTATCGGCGGATATTTGCTGGCGTTTTTTGTATTGGCGATTTTCACTTGCCTATACCGCAAAAATTGGCTTGCAAAGAAATGGATTTTATGGCTGGGCGTTGTGACTATTCCGCTGGTGTGGGTGTGCTCACAAGCCGGCTGGGTAGTGGCCGAGGTTGGCCGACAGCCGTGGGTGATTCAAGATTTGTTGCCTACGACAGCTGCGATTTCCGACGTAACAGTGGGATCGGTGCAAACCACCTTCTGGATTTTCGCGATACTGTTCACTGTGCTATTGGCTGCTGAGATCAGTATCATGCTGAGATATATCAAACGGTCTGAATCTACAGATATCGAAAATGCTTAACCCTAATAACGAATAAGCTATGAGCGAATTAGAATTATTACAAGCCTATTGGTGGCTGCTAATAGCAGTGCTTGGTGCTGCATTAGTGTTCATGCTCTTCGTGCAGGGAGGGCAATCAATGCTGTTTTGTTCATCTTTGGCGCCATATCGCCAATTAATGATAAATTCATTGGGCAGAAAATGGGAGCTGACATTCACCTCGCTTGTGGTGTTTGGCGGCGCATTTTTTGCTTCGTTTCCACTATTCTACTCCACAAGTTTTGGCGGTGCATATTGGCTGTGGATGTCGATATTGCTTAGCTTTGTGCTTCAAGCATGCAGCTATGAGTTTCGACGTAAACAGGGCAATCTGTATGGCCGCCGCACCTACGATGCATTTTTGATGATTAATGGCTTTGTAGGGTGTATATTGTTAGGCGTAGCCGTGGCTACGATGTTTTTCGGTGGAGATTTTGAGGTGGTGCATGGCAACATTCTCAACTCTACATCTCCGGTGATTTCGCGCTGGGCTCCCACCCGCGGGCTCGAAGCGATGGCATCGTGGCAATGCTTGCTGCTTGGTGTGACCGTGTTTTTCTTGGCACGCACGCAGGCATCGCTATATTTCATCAACAATATTCGTGCTGATAAGGAATTTGAAGAGAAGATGCGCAAATCGGTGCTGGTCAACGGTCTGATTTTCGCAGTGTTGTTTGTAGCATTTGCAATAGTGCTGCTATGCACCACCGGCAAGCAATCAATTGATGGCCAAGTGTGCGACGTAGAATTTCTCTATTTCAAGAATTTTGTTGAAATGTGGTGGTGGGCCATCATATTTGCTGTAGGAGTGGTGTTGGCGCTCACCGGCATAGCTGTGGGCAGCTTCTCTCAGAGCCGCAGCGGAATATGGTATAGCGGAATAGGCACTGCATTGGTGATTGTGGCATTATTTGCCGTGGCCGGCTATAATTCCACATGCTATCTGCCATCAGTGTCGCATCCCGAAAGCTCGTTAACACTGGCCAATAGCTCGTCGTCGCTCTACACGCTCAAGACCATGGCGTGGGTGAGCGTGGCTGTGCCGTTTGTGCTGGCTTATATTATATATGTATGGCGAAAGATGAATTTCGGAGGTCTGAGCGCCTCGGAGGTTGAATCTGATTCGCACCAATATTAAGAATGAATGTCTGATCTCTACCGCACCATTGCCTCTCCGGCCGAGGCTGTGTTTACAGAAAAACGCAGCAAGTTTTTGGCGTTTGTATATCCGATAAAATCGGTGGACGAAGCCAAGGAGCATGTGGCCGCCCTGTCGAAGCGCTATTTTGATGCGCGCCATGTGTGCTGGGCATATATGCTCGGCGCCGACCGCACCGAATTTCGCGCCAATGATAATGGGGAGCCGTCGGGCACGGCCGGAAAGCCGATTTTAGGCCAGATCAATTCGATGGAGCTAACAGATGTCGTGGTGGCGGTAGTGCGCTATTTTGGCGGCATCAAACTGGGCACATCGGGATTGATTGTAGCTTATCGACAGGCTGCGCGAATGGCCTTGGAGGCAGCCGAGGTGGTGGAGCGACATGTCACAACCGATATCGCCTTTTCATTCCCCTACCCTGTGATGAACGACGTGATGCGTCTCACCAAGGGTGAGGGGATTGAAATGGTGGAATCAATCTTTGACAATTCATGTTCAATGACTCTGCGAGTGGAGCTCGACAGAGTGGAGGCCCTGCTGGCGCGATTGGATGCCATTGATGGTGTGAGCCTTAAGACCGACAACTTTATAATATCTTAATTATATTTTATAATGAACTTAACCAAAACATTAACTATGAGCGCCTCAGCCCTTCTGTTGTCGACAGCGGTGAATGTCGCTGCCGAGGAAGCGCCCATTATCGAGCGCCCCGACTTCCACAGCGCCACCGGCATCTTCGATATAGATGCGCTGGAATCGCTTGGACGTGTGACAGGTCCGGCAGTGTCGCCTGACGGCTCCAAAATTCTATATGGCGTGTCGTATGAAAGCGTTGAGCAAAACAAATCTAATCGCGAACTATGGGTGATGAACATTGATGGCAGCAATGCCATACGCCTCACTCACACCCCCAAGAGCGAAAATGATGCTGTATGGATTAATGGAGGTGCTCGCATCGCATTTACCTATCCCGATGCCGACGGCAAGCCCCAGGTGTGGACAATGGCCGCCGATGGCACCGACCGCCAACAAATTTCCAAGGTTGAAAACGGCGTGGCCGGATTTTTATTCTCGCCTTCGGAAAAGCGAGTTGTGGTGATAAGCTCTGTAAAAAGCGCACAGTCGGCCGGCGACATTTATCCCGACTTGGATAAATCCACCGGCCACGTCTACGACGACCTCAACTATCGCCACTGGGATGAATGGATCACCGAAATTCCCCACCCCTTTGTAGGCGACTTTGACGGCAATGAAATCACCAATCTGTTTGACATCATGAAGGATGAGCCCTACGAATCGCCGGTGAAGCCCTTTGGCAGCATCGAATCATTTGCATGGCTCCCCGATGAAAGCGGCATCGTGTACACATCGCGCAAAAAGACCGGTGTGGAATATGCTATCTCCACCAACACCGACCTGTATCTCTATACATTTGCCGATGGCTCGGTGAAAAACCTCACCGAAGGCATGATGGGATATGACACATGCCCGGCCTTCTCGCCCGACGGCCGATATATGGCATGGCTAAGCATGGAGCGCGACGGCTATGAAGCAGATATGAACCGCCTGTTTGTAATGGATATGCAAACCGGTGTAAAGACTCACCTCACCGATAATTGGGACTACACCATCGACGAATATGCCTGGAACCCCTCGAGCAAGTCGCTATGGTTTATTGCAGCTCACCAAGGTGTGACTCCGGTGTTTGAAATCGACCTCAAATCACACGCAGTGACAGCTCTCGACGAATCAATTGCCGACTACACATCTTTGGCACCTGTGAATCAAAACACATTGATCACAATGCGCCACTCGATGCTTCGCCCCAACGAAATCTACTCAATCACCAAGGGCAAAAAAGGCCGCGTGGACGTGAAGATGCTATCCGACGTAAACGGCGACATCTTTGCACAGCTCACAATGCCTACTGTAGAAAAGCGCATGGTGCCCACCACCGATGGCAAAGAGATGCTCACATGGGTGATTTTCCCGCCCAAATTTGACGCCTCACAAAAATATCCGTCGATCCTTTATTGCCAGGGTGGCCCACAATCAGCTGTAAGCCAATTCTGGAGCTATCGTTGGAACTTTGCCCTAATGGCATCCAACGGCTACATCATGATTGCCCCCAACCGTCGCGGTGTCCCCGGCTTTGGCACCGAATGGGAAGAACAAATCTCAAAAGACTATCCCGGCCAAAACATGCAGGACTATCTCAGCGCAGTCGACTACATGAAGCAAGAGCCTTACATCGACTCTGCTAAGATTGGCGCCACCGGTGCCAGCTACGGCGGATTTTCGATCTACTGGCTTGCCGGTCACCACGAAGGTCGCTTCGCCGCCCTTTTGGCACATGCAGGCATCTTCAACACCGAAGCTCAATACCTCGAGACCGAGGAGATGTGGTTTGCCAACTGGGATATGGGCGGCGCCTACTGGGACAAAGACAATGCTGCCGCTCAACGCACATTTGCAGAATCTCCCCACAAATTTGTGGATAAGTGGACCGCTCCTATCATGATTTCTCACGGCGAACTTGACTACCGCATCAGCTACTCACAAG
>CAZRCU010000151.1:0-5851 GCA_964598685.1 uncultured Bacteroides sp. | reverse complement strand
GGCACTGTGATTGCCATTACCCACGACCGCTACTTCCTCGACCACGTGGCCGGTTGGATTCTGGAGCTTGATCGCGGTGAAGGTATTCCCTGGAAAGGCAACTACTCATCGTGGCTCGACCAAAAGACAAAACGCATGGCACAAGAGGAGAAACAGGCCAGCAAACGTCGCAAGACTCTCGAACGAGAATTGGAATGGGTGCGCATGGCTCCAAAGGCCCGCCAAGCCAAGGGCAAAGCCCGTCTGCAAGCCTACGATCGCCTGCTCAACGAAGACCAAAAGCAAAAAGAAGAACGTCTGGAAATCTTCATTCCCAACGGTCCGCGTCTTGGCAACAAAGTTATCGAAGCCAAAGGCCTTGCCAAATCTTTCGGCACTAAAAAGCTATTCACCGACCTCAGCTTTGCGCTTCCGCCCAACGGCATCGTAGGCGTGATTGGCCCCAACGGCGCCGGCAAGACCACACTTTTCCGCCTTATCATGGGCCAAGAGACTCCCGACGCCGGCTCATTTGAAGTGGGCGAGACCGTAAAAGTGGCCTACGTGGACCAACGCCACCACGACCTCGTGCCCGAAAAGAGCGTCTACGAGGTGATTTCACAGGGCGTTGAGACATTCCGCATGGGCGGTCGCGACGTAAACGCTCGCGCATATCTGTCGAAATTCAATTTCACCGGTGCCGACCAAGAAAAGAAAATCGGCGTGCTTTCAGGCGGTGAGCGCAATCGCCTCCACCTGGCAATGGCGCTGAAAGAGGAAGGCAACGTGATTCTGCTCGACGAACCTACCAACGACATCGACGTGAACACACTTCGCGCTCTCGAAGAAGGTCTCGACGACTTTGCCGGATGCGCCGTTGTTGTGAGTCACGATCGCTGGTTCCTCGACCGTATTTGCACACACATTCTGTCGTTTGAAGGCGACGGCAATGTAGTGTTCTACGAAGGCTCCTACTCAGACTACGAAGAATTTAAACGCGCTCAAAATGGCGGCAAAGAGCTGCCTCGCAAGCGCTACCGCAAATTGATGGAATAAAATACGATTCTACATATCTCTGCAAAGCCATGCCTCATCGGTGTGGCTTTGCTGTTTTTTAGGAATTAATTTGAGTTGGAATTCTCAATAGCATTAACAAAAACATGTGTAGGTGTGCCATATTTGAATTATGACACACCCACACGTCATTTGCCGTGGACGGTTATTTCACCACGACTTTGCGGCCATCGATGATGTAGAGGCCCGGGGTGAGGGCATCGCTGCTTACGGGCATGCCTTTGAGATTGTAGCATTTGTGGGACGATGTGGGGGTGTCGACTGCTACGCTCGAGATACTGTTGAGGTCGGCACCTACAATGTTTAAGTTGCACCACACAGGGGCCTGTTTATATGCTGTCACAGACTCTTGCGGCACGTATACTGTGGAGATGTTGCAGCCGTAGAATGCATTGGAGTCGGCTACGGTTGGCGGCTCGGGGTTGCGACTGGTCACTGTCTCCAGCGAGTTACAACTCTGGAAAGCTTTTATATCTATTTCGGTCACAGCCGCGGGCAGGTCGATAGATTTCAGGGCGGTGCAGCCGTCAAATCCCGACTCACAGATACTTGTAACTGTTTGCGGAATTTCGAGCGATTTCAGCGCAGGGCATTGGTAAAAGAGTCCATAGGAGATAGAGGTGAGAGAGGCAGGGAGGTGCACATCGGTGAGCGAAGTGCAGTACCATAATGTTTCCATGCCGAGTGATGTGATATTGTCGGGGAAAGATATGCTTTTCAGCGAGGTGCACCAAGCAAATGCGCTATATCCGTCGATTGTGGTCACTGATTCGGGGATTACACAATCGGTGATGGACTCGCATCCGAAGAATGCGAATTGGCCAATGGAGGTGAGAGTGGGTGGGAGGTTGATTTCAGTCAGCGACGAGTTATAGCAGAACACTGCTTCGTTGAGGGCGGTGATGCCGGATGGCACGGTGACGCGTTTCAGCGACGAGCAGTATCCGAAGGCATAATCGCCAAGAGATGTCAGCGATTCTGGCAGGCTGTATTCGCTCAGTGAGTAGCAATAACCGAAGCTAAATTTCCCTATGGAGGTTACAGAATTAGGTGTCACAACCTTTTGAAGAGCATAGCATTTGATAAAGCAGTAATCGGGGATCACTGTCAGCGATTCGGGCAGGACTACTGAAGTTATTTTAGCGTTTTCGCAAAAAGCTCTGTCGCAAATGGATGTCACACCATCGGGGACGGTGAATTCGCCTTCTCGGCCGCCGGGGTAGGCTACGAGAGTGGTGAAGTCTTTGTTGTATAGCACTCCGTCTTGCGATGCGAAGGCATTGTTGTCGGCCGCCACGGTGATGCGTTCAAGCGAATAGCAGTCGCAGAACGCGTTGATTTCGATTGACTCCACCGATTCCGGCAAATTTATCTCAGTAAGCGAGGTGCAATTCCAGAAAGCAAAAGTGCTGATGGATGTTAAAGAATTGGGAATCACAATCTTTTGAAGGGCGGTGCAATTGTTAAAGCACCTTTCGGGAATTGATATCAGCGATTCTGACAGGGCTACTGCTGTTATTTTGTAGCTGTCGCAAAATGCTCTAAACTCTATTGCGGTCACGCTGTTGGGAAAGGTGAATTCGCCTTCACGGCCGGCCGGGTAGGCTACGAGAGTGGTTAAGTCTTTGTTGTACAGCACTCCGTCTTGCGATGCGAAGGCATTGTTGTCGGCCGAGACAGAGATGCGCTCAAGTGAAGAACAGTTGTTGAACGCGTTGATGCCGATTGACTCCACCGATTCCGGCAAATAAAGCTCTGTGAGCGAGTGGCAGGCTACAAAGGCACCTCTGCCAATGCTTTTCACTGAACCCGGGATGGCGATTTTAGTCAGTTTCTCGCAGTCGCAGAATGCGTATGGCTCTATGTGCTCAACGGTGGAGGGAATGGCGAATTCGCCTTCTTGAAGGCGCGGGCAGCACACTAATGAAACGCCGTCTTTGCTGTAAAGCAGGCCGTCTTGGGCTTTGAACGCGGGGCTCTCGGAGTCGACAATGAATTCAGTGAGCGCGGAGCAACTATAGAATGCGCCCATGCCGATGGCAGTTACCGACTTGGGTAGGATGAACTTTGTGAGGCCGGAGCATTTGGAAAAAGCGTAGTCGCCGAAGGTGGTTACCGTCTCCGGGATGGTGATGTCGGTGAGTGAGGTGCAGCTTGTGAATGCCTTATAGCCGATTTCTGTCACCGTATAGGTGGTGTCGTAGTTTTGCACCGATTCGGGTATAACCAGGTCGCCGGCGTAAGTTGGAGTTTCCATCTCCAATTGAGCGTAAGTGACAGAAACAGTCTTCTCGGTTGGGGAAATGATGTTGTAGCAGATACCATCTACCTCGAAATCGTAGGCATGGGCGGCAATAGCGCTAAGCAAGAGCATTGCTGATAAGGAAAATCTGTTCATGATATTAGCTGATAGATAATTTGTTTTGTAAAGGTAAGAAATTATTGAAAATTAGACAAATGTGTGATTCCTATATCTATTCAGCGGACATGGGAATAGTCGCTGAATAGTTAGCATTTTGGGCATTATTAGGTTAATAATTGCTAACAAAAAGCATATTTTAGATGATTATTTTGCAAAAACTCTAAAAAACTATTGCATTAAAAGCTTTTTGTGATTACCTTTGTAGAGAATAATACCACCTTCCGACTTAGTCTTAGACCTAAAATTTTACGCATTCACATTCTCAGCCGAGAATCTAAGCTAAGGCACGTTTGAGCAAGCCGTCGCGACGACGCCCCAATCCGACAAAGGTGTTGTGATAAGTAAGTATGATATAATCTCTGCACTTAGAAAAGCTTTTAACAGCTTGACTTAAACAACTAGATGCCTATTGGCTTAGGTCCTCTATCATTGCTGAAATGAGCGAGGGCTTTTTTTATGCGCCTACCTTATAAAAACACACAAGGGCCACGCCATTAATGACGCAGCCCCGTGATTTATGATTACAACCCTTTTTATTTACGGATACAGCGGACACTGTGGCCAAACAAATAGTCGTGACCGGCACTGTCGCTAACAACCATATTAGTGGCTTTATCATTTATGCGAACTGTTTCCAAGCCATTACTACGTGTCAAGAAGTCGTAAAATGTGGTGCTTGTCCACCAATAAGTATCAGTGGTGTCGGCGGTATCACTGGTAGCCGTACTATAATATCCGGCAGGATAAGCATCAAAGCCTGTGATGTTGGTGCCTTGATTTTCGTTCCAAATAATCTCATCGTCAAGCTTGAAATTAGTAGCTGCAGGGCCACCTGCTTTGCGCAGCGCAGTCCATTGTTCTTTGGTAGGCACTTCCCAACCACGTGGAGCTAGGCCGGCTTCGTTAATCACAGCATATCCGCTATAGAGAGCGCCAAAGAGCTCGAGCACCTCGCTGTTATCGCCATAAATGTGATATGCGCCGGTGGTGTTGTTTGTCCAAGCGTCGGTGCCATCAGCGGTTGTGAACAAAGTGATGTCGCTGCCATTGGCATATTTAGTGGCACGCAGGTTTTCGGCCATCCAATATTGTGTGCCAACCTTTACGATTTTATAAGTGATAGCTTCTGAGCCACGCACATCCACCAAGAAATCGCCTTCTACGGTGGCATCAGCGATGTCTGTTTCCTCAGTGGCGGTTGTGAGCGCTCCGTCGGTATAATAGAAGGTGGACACAGCGCCTTCGCCGGCAGTATAAGTGGCAGTATTAGCGCTAAGATCCCACACCACGGTGCCGCCATCTGTAGCAGATATGCCCTTTGTAAGATCAGCCTTACCGTCAGTGCCCATAGGATAGATTACTACACGGGCATCTTTGATGGCCTTAATATATTCATAGTCGATTTCGGCAATTTGGTTGCCGCCATACATCACTTTCTGCACACGACACGACGAGAAATCTGTAGGGACAGAGATACGTGCAACCTTCGCCAATTCCACAGGTTGCTCTTCCTCGGCAGCTTCAAAAGTGATGCTCTTTACTTCGCTAACTTTATATTGAGTAGTAAGGCCATTGGTAAAAGTCACAACCATATTGGTGGTCTCACTTTGCGCAGCAGCAGTGGCACAAACGGCCAAGCCACAGGCTATAGCTATTAGTTGTTTCATTATTTCACGTATTTAATTATCTTATTATTAGCTTTGATGATATACACACCCGATTGCATTGCGTTGAAATCAATCACGTCGCTCTGCACACCACTCTGTTGATGCACGCATACACCCTTGATTGAATACACACCAATAGTGAGCGGTGCACCCGACAGGCTCGAAATAGTGACCACGCCGGCAGCGTTTTTAAACATCACGTCGTCTGATAGCTTGCTTTCTAACGACTTTACCGATGTAGCAACTACGTCAAAGCGAATTTGTGTTATATCTGCAATATCAAGCTGATATTCACCGTCAGCATCTACAACCACCAAGCCGCCATCTTCAAACAAGATTTTGGTCTCAGGTGTAATAGTAAACTGCTGAGATGTTCCGTCGTGCTTCTCAATCGTGAACCCATCGTCGGCATGCAATGCAAAGCCACATAGCGCTACGACCATAGCACAACAACATAATTTGTGTTTTACAGTCATATAATTGTTAATTTGTTAACTTATTAGACTTAAAAATCTACTTAAATCAAAAATCCAGTTCAGTACAAGCGCAAAATTACACTAAATAATTTAATTCGCAAACAAATTTCCAAAATTTAAACTTCAATACTTAAATTTCCAATTTTTTTCACTATGTGTTTTTCATGGGTATATATGTAAAAAAGCCCGAAAGACATAGTCTCTCGGGCTTGATAGGGGGCGGTTACCTACTC
>CAZRCU010000150.1:0-5892 GCA_964598685.1 uncultured Bacteroides sp. | reverse complement strand
AAAAATATGGTGCAAAATTAATAAAATCCCCCCACATAGCAAATTTTTGCCAATCTTTTGCATTTTGAGATGGCTGATGGGTTTGATGATAAATGCTTAATCAAACAGGTCGGGGAAGCGATTTCTGTTTTCCCGACCTGTTGAATATTACTATCTGAGGAGAAATTATTTTGCTGAGTGGTTTTTTACTTTGCTGCCGTCGGTTGCCGATGTGGTGCAATTCACCACGTTGCAACTTACTTCCGACATGCCCGAGGCGCTTGCGGCGCCGGTGTCGGCTTGCAGGCCTTTGGCCTTGATAGTGGATACGCCCGAGGCTGCGAGGCTTACGTTGGAGGCTTGTCCACTGATTTTTATCTCTGAGGCGCCGCTGGCATTGGCAGTCATATTGATGGCCGTGGCTTTGCTAAGTTTGATTTCCGATGCGCCGCTGCAAGTGAGGGTGGTGATAGAGGTGTTTAACTCAGAGATATTGACATCTGACGCTCCGCTGCATTGTGCACAGAATGTGCGTGCGTTCACGTCGCCGGCTTTAAATTCGCTTGCGCCGGAAATTGTTACGTTCATTACATCGCAATCAATATCGCTGAATTTGATGCTTGATGCGCCGCTCAATTCCACATTGAGGTCTGATCCGCGATAGTCGCAGGTGATTATATAGTCGCAAGCGCATTGGCCAATGAATGTGTTGACAGCCGGAGCATAAATGTAGATTTTGCCGAGGTCTTTTGTGTTTGACCAATTTTTTTTGTCTTTAGCCGCGATAGTGAGCTTGCCGTTTTTAACAGTTAAATTAGTCTCGTTGATCAGTCCCGACGGGCAGATGATTTTTGCCTCGGAGGTGGCTGCGTAGGCGTAATACACTTTGACAGGGAGCTTTGTGTCGATAGTGCTGAATGAGCCTTTTAGCTTCACTGTATTTGTAGTTATGCGGCTGTTGATTGCCGACTCGGACGATGCTGAGCGGTTTTTCGCTATTATGGCGGTGCCGCATATCAGCAGTAGGCAGATGCTTATAATCAGATGTTTCATGCTAACCGGTGATGTAGATGGGTTGTTTTATAAGTTAAGACGGCCGACGAGGATATTTGTGACAGCGTTAACACTGATTAACGTTGGCTATAGACACGGCGCAACACTTCGCGAGCGAGCGCCGGCGTGTAGTGGCGGCTGTCGTAGAAATATTGTTGCTGTGTCATGGAGTCGAGCTCGGCGATTAGGTTGACGTAGTGGTCGCCGAATATTCGGCGAAGTGTGTGGTCGTCGGCCGCAGAGACGTCTTCGTGGCGAGTGTTTGGCGCGAACACCACACGATAGTCGCTCCCTCGGCGTTCAAGCACATCGGCTATGGCCTGAAGGTGGACAATTGTCGACGATGGCATTGTGTGGGCAGAGCGAGTGATGGCCTTTGGCCTACATTCGTCGTAGAAGTCGTAGATTTCGAGAAAGTCGGCCGGACGGTTTGCCAAAATCTCGTTCCATTCGGGCATAGATTCCTCGTTGGTAGTGGCGTTGTAGACCACCGGCTGTTTTGACACAGGATAGCGATTTGGGCGCGCAAGCGTTTTGTGCAGAATTTGGTGATTCACATATCCGTCGAGAAATTGGTGGTTGAGCGCTTCGGTGAAGCTGTCCCAATGATATTTCAGAAAAGTGGCGCTGCCAAGCACCTCGGGCGGAAGAGTATAAATCAGCCCGGGGCCCGGAGCGGCTTCCAAGGTCTCAGTCGACAGCACAATCAGCACATTGTTTAAATCGTCGCTGTTGCGGTCGATAAATTCCAATGATTTGCGCAGGTATGAAATCGGCTGGCCCGAGGAGTCGAAGTGGAAGGCGCGAGCGTCCTTTGGCAAATATTGCAACCAATCGTCGATGGGATAGTAGCAACTAATCGACGAGCCGAGAATGTAGGAATTATAGTGGTGGAGCGGATATTGGTGCTTGAATTGCGAGGTCGACACCATGCCCTTGCAAAATTGGGTGCCGCGGTTGAAATAGTCGTCGTGATAGCGCAAGCATTTCAGCGGGTCAACGATGGCATAGCTTATCACCAGCGGCAGCGAAGCCACCACAAACAGCGCAAAAGTGCGAATTAAAAGTTTTAGCGGACCGGTCATCGTCAGAATTGAAAATAAATAAATGGAGTGTCTTGTGCCACGGCAAAAATCGCGGTAAGATAGAATAGCGCCAGATAGCAAGCATAGCGCAGCGCCTTGTTGCGTGGCATCTTGGCCAGGCCGAAATCGTGGGTGCGAGCGCGCCACTCAACCAATAGCATTGTTATGGCGCTCGCATAGCACGACATGTGGAATATCTCGCCGATAAAAATCTGCGGACGGGCCACCGCTACCGCCAACGTGCCTAAAATCAGAATTGTTAATAGGGGAGGGTAACTAAGTCGCAGTGAATCAGCTGCTTTGGCGAGTATTACTGCAATTATATACAATATGGCCAAGCCCGGGATTGCGAGCGCATATATGCCGATTGCTTGCGAAATTGATTCAGAGCGAAACATCGTGAACGTAAAAGCAAAGATGAAAAATGTGCTCACAATCTTCACCAAGTCGCGGCGTGTGGCACATGGGTCGGAAACCTTGTATTTGGCTGCGCCGGCCAGCCTGGAGGCGATATACCATACCGCACACATAACGCCCCACATCACAAATGTGTAGTTGGCGCCGTGCCACAGCCCCGAGAGCAGAAACACCAGGAATATATTGCGGGTGGCCTTGCGGTGCGAGCCTCCGAGGGGAAAGTAGACATACTCGGTGAACCATTGCATAAGCGAGCGGTGCCAGCGACGCCAAAATTCTATGCCGTTGCGCGAATACAGCGGAAACAGGAAATTATCCATAAGACGAAATCCGAACAGCTGTGCTGTGCCCTTGGCAATGTCGCTGTAGCCCGAGAAATCGGCATAAATTTGCACGGCAAACAGCACCGAGGCAAATCCAACCGTGATGTAGCTGTGAATGCCTGCATCGTAGAATTGAAAGTTGGAGAATGTGAAGTCGACATAAGCGCCCAAGCCATCGGCCACTGCACATTTCTTGAAAAGTCCCCATAGAATGCGGCGCAGACCTTCCACGGCTTTGTCGTATTGAAAGCTACGCGATTCAAGGAATTGTGGCAGCAAGGCTGTAGCCCGTTCGATAGGGCCGGCCACCAATTGCGGGAAAAAGGCCACAAATCCGGCAAATGCTATGAAATCGTGGGTCGGCTCTACTTTTCGGCGATACACGTCGATAGTGTAGCTGATGGCTTGAAATGTGTAGAACGAGATGCCCACCGGCAGCAAGATATTTATCGACACCCAATCTAAGTGAATCCCGAATAGTCCCACAAGCTGCTGCAAGCTATTGCCAAAGAAGTTGAAATATTTGAAGAATCCCAGCACCGCCAAATTTGTGCAGATATTCAGCGTGGCCCATGCCTTGCGATGGGTCGACGGCAGCGCACACAGATAGGTGAGCGCGGTGGTGAACAGGATGAGCGATAAAAATCGCCAATCCCACCAGCCATAAAAGATATAGCTCGCAATTAGCAGTGTGATATTTTGTTTTCGCCATGTTTTGGCCGCTATCCAATAGATAATAAATACTATAGGCACAAAAACGGCGAATGCGATTGAATTAAATTCCATGTAGAATCGGCATTTGCTGTGTATTTATTAGTGCAAATTTAATTAAAGTTAGCGAGATTTCCACTTAAAATACGCTCGCATTCTTGAGCATGATTGGATTGCGGAGCGAAAAATATTGATAAAATGTTTGTTGTAGTAAACAAAAATATATATCTTTGCGCAGAATAACAAACAATGATATGAGCAGACAGACATTCGGCAAGGTGATGCCACGGGCGTTGAATAAGATGCTTACGTCGATGGGCGAACGGATTATGTTGGCACGTAAGCGGCGCCATCTATCTATGCAAGATGTGGCGGATCGTGCCACTGTGACGCGCCTTACAGTGTCGAAAGTGGAGCATGGCGACCCTACGGTTGCGATGGGAATTTATGCGCGTGTGCTGTATGCGCTTAATTTAGAGCAAGATATAACGCTGCTCGCCGCCGACGATGTCTTGGGCCGCCAGCTCCAAGACGCCCAATTGCTTAAGAAATAAAGCCATGAAAAAAATAACGGTTATCGCTGATTTTGATTTCCTTGATACTCCAATGGAAATAGGAATTTTGGGCTATGAACGTATTCGTGGCAACGATCATTTTGCGTTTGAGTTTTCGCAAAATTGGCTCAAAGAGTATGGCGGCATTTTGCTTGGCGGCGACCTAATGAATGTGCTGAGCTTGCAATATCCTCGCAGTGGCAGTGTTTTTGGCTTTGTTAAAGATTCGTTTCCCGACCGCTGGGGACGTTTGCTTATGGATAGCAGAGAACGTATCATTGCCGAGGATGAGCAGCGAGCTGTGCGTGAGCTTTCCGCTTATGATTGTCTTAAGGGTATTGAGGATTTCACGCGCATGGGCGGTATCAGGTATCAAAGTGAAGATGGACAATATATTCACGCAGCCGACAAATATAATGTGCCGCCAATCGAAAGCCTCGCCGAATTGTGCGATGCTTGTCATGAATTAGAGTTGGCCGAGGAACGGAATGAATTGCCTGAGCGGCGCTGGGTCGACCAATTGATCGACCCGGGTTCCTCGCTGGGTGGCGCCAGGCCCAAAGCCAATGTTATTGATTCTGAGGGAGTTTTGTATGTGGCCAAATTCCCATCGAAAAAAGATTTGGAGAATACTGAGCTCCTTGAGCATTTTGCCCACCGTTTGGCTCTATCGGCCGGCATTAATGTGGCTAAGACGCAGACTGTTAGAATCTCGAAAAATCGCGATCTGATGCTCTCTGAGCGTTTTGATAGAACTAATGATGGCCGCAGATTGCATTTTGCGTCGGCAATGTCGCTGCTCGGATTGCAAGATGGCGCCGGCGCCAACACCGGTTCCGGCTATTTGGATATTGTCGACTTTATATTGCGAAATTGCACGGATATAGAGGAAAATTTATGCGAACTGTATCGCAGAGTGGCATTCAATATAATGTTTGGAAATACCGACGACCATTTCCGCAATCACGGTTTTTTGCTGACTTCAAAAGGTTGGACATTATCTCCTGCTTTTGATATTACACCAAGCGCAAAACACAGCCAATGCTTGCTTATTGATGAATACACCAACCAATCTGATTGCAACGCATTGTTGGCCGCAAGCGAGGCGTATATGATTGAAAAAAATAGAGCTAAAGACATTATAGAAAATGTTCGCTCCGCTATAAAAGATTGGCGTGCAACTGCCACTAACCTGAGAATCCCGTTGAGGACGTTTGACGCTTATTCAAAACGCTGGGATAATTGCTGAGACGGTTGTACCAGCGTTCCCCATTGCCTGTATATCAGTAGTATATGTTATTATAAATGTCTACTTTGTCCCGTTTTTATGTATAATCTTTAAAGCCCCTTCAGGAAGATTTTCGGTGTATTGTTTAACAATAGTACCATTATTCATTCTTAAGAGAATCTGAGCTGCTTGATTATCGATTGAGTTATCATAAAGATATAATCGGTCGACGATTTCTGATATAAGCCTACAATTTATCATTGATTTTTGATATCTGCTTATAATTTTTGAGATTGGCACATCATGGCCACCCTCGATAACTCTTTTCGCGATGCGGGCAGCGTTAATTGTCGGAGATGTGGTCCCAATAAAAAAAATTCTGATGAAATAGCCTGCTGATTTTGCTCTTATTATAAAATCTATTTTATCTTGCGCAGAGAATACACTTTCAAACACAAATGATGTTCGTTCTAAAAGAAATTTTTCGCGTAATTCTGCACAATAATTTGCAGCTTGCAAAATAGCTGTTTGATTATTCCATC
>CAZRCU010000149.1:0-5986 GCA_964598685.1 uncultured Bacteroides sp. | reverse complement strand
CAGCAAAATAATCAAATAAAATAACTAACCCCACTTTTAAAAACTTAAAATTATGTTAGGTATCTTAGCTCAAGCAGCCCAAGAAGTAGCACAGCAAGCTGTAAATCTGTCAGGCATCGGCGCCAGCATCGGCGCAGCAATCGCAGCAATCGGCGCCGGCATCGGCATCGGTAAGATCGGTGGCGCAGCCATGGAAGCTATCGCTCGCCAACCCGAAGCAGCCGGCGATATCCGCAGCAACATGATTGTTATCGCCGCCCTTATCGAAGGTGTGGCCCTCTTCGCCGTTATCGTCTGCATCCTTGCCCTTTTCGTATAATATAGTTTCTTTACATCCTTCTTATGGAATTGTTCACCCCTGATTTCGGCCTTGTCTTCTGGATGTTTGTGGCCTTTGCCGTGCTCTTCCTCATCCTGTGGAAGCTCGCCTGGCCCGTCATTCTCAAAACAGTTGACTCTCGCGCCGACCTCATCGACAAGGGAGTGGAATATGCCCAAAGCGCTAAAGAACAGCTGGACAAAGCACGCGAAAACGCTGAGACACTCCTCAACGAAGCCCGTCGCCAACAAGCCGACATCCTCCGCGAAGCCGACAAGCTCAAAACTCAAATCGTTGAGCAAGCCCGCTCCGCCGCTCAAGTCGAAGCCCAAAAAGTGATGGACAACGCCAAAATGCAAATTCAGCAACAACAAAAAGAAGCTCAACTCCAGTTCCGCAACCAAGTAAGCGAATTTGCTCTGGAAATCGCCTCCAAAGTAGTCAAAAACGAAATGAAAGACGCATCTGCCCAGACCAAGCTCGTCAACTCCCTGCTCGATGAAATCGAAGGAAAAAATTGATCTGAGAAAATGAACGAAGGACTAATCCCGCGCCGATACGCCAAAGCCCTCTACAAAGTGGACGCCGATCGCCACTCGGCCGGCTCCACCTATGGCTTAATGCAATCGTTGGCTCATTCGTTTGACACCAACAGCTCGCTCCACGCCCTTATGGCAAATCCATTCGTGGACAACGCCGACAAGCTCGCCGTGCTCTCCACCGCTGCCGGTGCTACAACGCAGGACACCACCTTTGCCGATTTCCTCAAGCTGCTAATCACCAACCGCAGAATCAATCTCGCCAATCAAATCTCCCACGCTTATTTGGACATCTATCGCAAAGAAAACAACATCAAGCGAATCCAAATAATCTCGGCCGCTCCACTCGACCCCGCCGTCCTCGACCGCATCAAAACCCTCGTGGCACGACACCTCAACGGAGCTAACATGGAATTTGATTCACAGATCGACCCCAACCTAATTGGCGGCTTCATTATCAATATCGACAACGAGCGCCTCGACGCCTCGTTGCGCAACCAGCTCAAAGAGCTTCGTATTTCACTCCTCAATTAACAAGTTATTCCACCTACACTCCAGCTTATAGCTCACAATGATTAATCCCAGCGAGATTTCAGAAGTCTTAAAACAGCAACTTGAAAGCGTCAACTCCAAAGTCAACTTTGAAGAAGTAGGCCAAGTGCTGGAAGTCGGCGATGGCGTCGCACACGTTTACGGCCTCGACAACGTATGCGCCAACGAACTCGTCGAATTTGAAAATGGTGTTAAGGGTGTCGCGCTGAACCTCGAAGAGAGCAACGTCGGCGTCATTCTCCTCAACAAAGTTGACAAAGTGACCGAGGGTATGAGTGTGCGCCGCACCGGTGAGATCGCTTCAATCCCTGTGGGCGAAGGCTTGCTCGGCCGTGTAATCAACGTTCTCGGCGAGCCAATCGACGGCCGCGGCCCCATTGATGGCAACCTCATCCGCCTGCCCCTCGAACGCAAAGCCCCCGGCGTTATCTACCGCCAACCCGTCAACCAACCTCTCCAAACCGGTATCAAAGCCGTCGACTCCATGGTCCCCATCGGCCGTGGCCAGCGCGAGCTCATCATCGGCGACCGCCAAATCGGCAAAACCGCCATCGCTATCGACACCATCATCAACC
Source organism: uncultured Bacteroides sp. (assembly GCA_964598685.1). GTDB lineage: Bacteria > Bacteroidota > Bacteroidia > Bacteroidales > Muribaculaceae > CAG-873. Next base: position 4,001 of record CAZRCU010000149.1, on the reverse strand, counting down.
AACGCTCCAACTACGAAGCCGGCAAACCCGTCTACTGCATCTATGTAGCAATCGGCCAAAAAGCCTCGTCTATCGCAGCCACAGTTGAAACCCTCCGCAAATACGGCGCTATGGACTACACCGTCGTGGTAGCAGCCTCAGCATCCGACTCAGCATCCATGCGCTACTACTCACCCTTTGCCGGCGTGGCAATCGGCGAATACTTCCGCGACTCGGGCCGCGACGCCCTAATCGTCTACGACGACCTCTCCAAGCAAGCCGTTGCCTATCGCGAAATCTCTCTTATTCTCAAGCGACCCTCAGGCCGTGAAGCCTACCCCGGCGACATCTTCTACCTCCACTCCCGTCTGCTGGAGCGCGCAGCAAAGATTATCGACAACCAAGAAATCGCTTCACGCATGAACGACCTCCCTGCTGCTCTCAAGCCCATGGTAAAAGGCGGTGGCTCACTCACAGCCCTCCCAATCATCGAGACACAAGCAGGCGACGTGTCAGCCTACATCCCCACCAACGTGATCTCTATCACCGACGGACAGATCTACCTCGAAACCGCCCTGTTCAACCGCGGTATTCGCCCCGCTATCAACGTGGGTATCTCTGTGTCGCGTGTAGGTGGCAATGCCCAGATCAAATCAATGAAAAAGGTGGCCGGCACCCTTAAAATCGACCAAGCACAGTTCCGCGAACTCGAATCGTTCACCCAATTCGGTGGCGATATCGACGCCGTGACTGCCCGCGTAATCGACAAAGGACGCAAAAACGAACGCCTCCTGATTCAGCCTCAATACCACCCCGTGGCAGTCGACGAAGAAGTAGCCATGATCTATTGCGGTGTCAACGGCCTCCTCGAAAACGTCCCCATGGACAAAGTGGCCGAATTCGAACACCAACTAATCCAGCTGCTCCACGCCAAATATCAAGCCGACGTCCTCGACGTCCTCGCTTCAGGCAAGATCACCGACGACGCCACTGATAAGCTCAAAGACGCCGCTAAACAAATTTCAGGCCAATTCTAATAAATCACGATGGCAACACTTAGAGAACTAAAAGGACGTATCGGCTCGGTAGCCTCCTCAGAAAAGATTACCGGCGCGATGAAGATGATTTCCTCGGCCAAAATGCACAAAGCCGAGGCCGACCTTCGTCGCCTCAAGCCCTACCGCTCCTCTATCGAGGGCATCATTGCCAATCTGCTCTCGTCGGATGCCGCTTTTTCATCCCCACTGGTGGAACAGCGTCATGTGGCACACGCCACTATCGTAGTGTTGGGCAGCGATGATGGCCTATGTGGCGCCTACAACGTTAATCTCTCCAAATATCTTGCCGGCGAAATCCAAGCCATGCGAAATCGCCTCGGCCAAGAGCTCAAAATCACCCTTATCCCTGTAGGCCGCAAAATGGCCAAGGCCGTCAGCCGCTTCGCCGACGATAACACCGCTATCACCCTCGTTGATGTCAACTCCAAAAGCGAGGGTGGGGCGGTCAAAGCCTTCGAAGCCTCGCTCCAGGCCGACTTCCTTGCCGGAAACACCGACAGCATCGACATAGTGTATATGAACTATAAAAGCGCTGCTCGTCAACGTCCGCAAACCGACCATCTGCTCCCCTTGGCTGCCGACTCCCTTATCTCCGACTCCAAGGCCGCAGCCGCTCGCCCCTACCTGTTTGAGCCCTCGGCACAAGATATTTTCTCAAGCGTACTGCCAATGTATCTATTGGCCATGGTACAAGAAGTGTTTGTCGAAAATCGCGCTTCAGAGCAAGCCGCACGCGTGATGGCCATGCAAAGCGCCAACGACAACGCCAAAAAACTCCTCGACCAGCTACGCCTTGAGTACAACAAACTGCGTCAACAATCCATCACCACCGAGCTTCTCGACATCGTCGGAGGCCAAGTGCGCGACTAATTATATACGAAATAATAATCATCCACATATTAACCAATGGGTAGTGTAAAAGAATATTTCTCATCTTTGGGTTCCGGTGTAGTATCCTTGATCAAGGGTATGCAGGTGACCGGTAAGGAGTTTATTACCCCCAAGATTACCGAACTGTATCCCGAAGATCGCGACACCTACAAATGGCCGGAACGCTTCCGCGCTATTTTGGAACTTGTCTACGATGCCGACGGCAACCACAAATGTATTGCCTGCGGCACCTGTGAACGCAATTGCCCCAACGGAACTATCACCGTCGAAACCAAGATGGTAGATACACCCGCCGGCACTAAAAAGAAGAAACTCGACCGTTACATCTATGATCTCGGCTCCTGCACCTTCTGCCAGCTCTGCGTCACTTCGTGCCCCACATCGGCTCTACGTTTCTCTAACGATTTCGAACAAAGTGTGTTCACACGAGCCAAACTCGTGAAACAATTAAATTATCTTCCCGAAAAGCCCGAGCCCGAGCTCACCGAGGAAGAAAAAGCCAAGCTCGCTGCCGAGCGCGAAGCCAAAATCGCTGCCGCCAAGGCTAAAGCCGCTGCCGCTAAGGCTGCTGCCGCTGATGCCCCCGCTGCCGATCAGCCCCTCGACCCTGCCGCAGCTAAGGCTCTCGCCGCAGCTAAGGGCGACCCCGAAAAAGAAGCCAAAATTCGTGCCGCTCTCGCCAAGGCCGCTGCCTTGAGAGCCGAGCGTGAAGCCGCTAAACAAGCAGCTGAATCTTCAGAAAAATCAGATAAACAATAAATATGGAATCAGTAGGAAGTATCATCCTGTATGTAATTGTCGCTCTCGCGATGATTATCTTCTCGGTACTGGCCGTGACCACTCGCAAGATTTTGCGCGCAGCCACCTACCTCCTGTTCACCCTCTTTGCAGCAGCAATCGTGTATTTCATGCTCGACTACCAATTCTTGGGCGCTGTGCAAATTGCAGTGTATGCAGGCGGCATCGTGGTGCTGTTCGTGTTTGCTATCTTGCTCACATCCCACCCCGGCGACAATTCCGAACGCCTCGCCTCCAAGCGTCGCGTCCTCGGCCTTGTGGCATCTATTGCCATGCTCGCCATCTCAGGCTACACCCTCCTTTCGCGCTGCGAGCTCTTCGGCGTTAAGCCCCAAGCCAACGCTCCCGAAATGCAGCAAATCGGCGAAGCCATGTTGGGCACCGGTCACGCACAGTATCTCCTCCCATTTGAGGCAATCAGTGTGTTGTTATTAGCATGTATAATCGGTGGCATCGTAGTCGCCCGCAAACGTTAATTTAGCTATGGAATTTAAAGCAATCTACTTTCTGATCCCGGCGCTGATTATGTTCTGCTGTGGTCTCTATGGCTTCATCACTCGACGCAATATGATTGCAATGCTTATCTCGCTCGAGCTGATGTTGAACGCCGTTGATATGAACTTTGTCATTTTCAATCGGTTCTTGTTCCCGAATGAAATGGAAGGCATGATGTTCACCCTGTTTGCAATCGCCCTTGCAGCTGCCGAAACAGCCCTTGCCATCGCGATAATTATTAATGTGTTCCGCTCGGTCAAAAATGTTGATGTGCGCGAGCTTAACCATATGAAATTCTGACCATCATGAGTTCTACCATACCTGTATTAATTCTGGCATTGCCCCTGTTGATGTTTCTCTTCCTGGGCCTTGTAGGCGGAAAGATGAAACATATGCTGGCCGGCGTGCTTGGCACTCTCGGCATGGGCACCGTGCTCGTGCTTGCCTACTACACCGCGTATCAGTATTTCTTCAGTGGCAGTGAATATTTCATCAATGCCGCCGGCGAACGTCTGCAACACGTGGTGTTCAACGCCACCTGGCTCCAATTCACCGACACTCTCGCCATCAAGCTCGGATTCTTCCTCGATCCTATCTCGGCTATGATGTTGGTGGTTATCACCACTATCTCTTTCATGGTCCACCTCTATAGCCTCGGCTATATGCGCGACCACCACGGCGTGTGCGAGCGAGGCTTCCAACGCTTCTATGCGTTCCTGTCGCTCTTCACATTCTCTATGCTCGGCCTCGTTGTGGCCACCAACATCTTCCAAATGTACA
>CAZRCU010000148.1:0-5989 GCA_964598685.1 uncultured Bacteroides sp. | reverse complement strand
CGGTGACGCGGCGATTGCTCTCGGCCACTTTTACTTTGCCGCGACGTTTGCCCCAATCGAGTAGGGGAATAGAAAATCCGATTTGTGCTATTTCGTTTGCTTTCAGCCGGCTGTAGGCCGAGCTGAATTGCAGGTCGGTGCCTGTATAGCCCACCTGAGCAAAGAGATTTATTTCGCGTAAATTTCCCTTTGCCTTGGCCACTTGATAGTCGGCTTCGAGCTGTCGGCGCATCATGTTTTGGGCAAATTTATTATTGGCGAGAGCCTTTTCAAGAGCTTCGGCATAATTGATTTCAACATTTGGCACGGTCTCTGGGATTTGTGGAATTATCTCCACATCCTCGTCGAGATCGAGAAATGTGCGCAGTTGAAACATGCTTGCTTTGAGCGTGCTGGTGTAGTCGGTGAGCGAGGAGCGTGCCGACAGCACATTCAGCTCCATTTGCAGCAAGTCGTTTTCGCTGATTTGACCCATTTTGCGCTTCTCGACTGCCACGGTGTAGAGCTTCTCGGCGTTATCAAGGTTTTGCTGTGCAATATCAACATTTTCGCGGCTCATAATGAGCGTGAAGAAGTATTCAACCGTTAGGCGAGCCACATCCTCGGTGGCGCTTAGGAATTTGGCCTTGGCCTCGGCATATTTCACGGGCTCGATTTTGGCATCCCACTTCATGGTGTTTACTCCGAAAATCGGTTGGTTGATGGTTATGGCAACAGGAATCGACATAAAGCGATTCGACGAACCGTTGTCGAATTGCCGAAGAAAGTCGAGCGACGAGTTTAGGGAAATCGTGCCTCCGGTGAGCCTTACGTTTTGAGTTACCGATAATTGACCTTCGGCCTCGAGCGCTTTAGAGCGTACAAAGCTATACTCGCCATTTTCGTTCATGTAGGATGTATATTGGTTGGCATATGATGGCGCAGTGGCAGAGAGTGTCACCTCGGGCAATTGGTCGGCGCGAAAAGTGCGCCACTCCCAATAGGCGGTGCGAAGCTCGTCGAGCGCCTCGGCAGCATCGACGCTGCGCACACGAGCCATGTCGATAGCATCGTCGAGAGTCAGAGTAATCTCCCTTGCCGCCGTTACCGACGGCAAGAGGAGTGCTACACATAGTATTAAAAAGCTGTTTTTCATTGATCTTTTAATGCATTAGCCGGTTGGACTTTCATAGCTTCGCGGGCCGGCGACCATATTCCGGCAATAATCATAGCAGCAAGCACAGCCAATGTGATTATATACGCCATATACGTAGCTGTAGTGGACCCATAGAAAATCTCGTCGATGAGGCCTAGGCCGGCTATATAGAAATAAATAGGAGTGAATATCACGGCAGATATAAGCAGCATTATCAATCCTTCGCTAATCAGGCGGCTGAAGATTTGCCACTGTGTGGCGCCATTCACTTTTCGCAGAGCAATTTCCGGCACACGCTGCTGAGTGCGAAACCAGAACGAACCGAGAAATCCGAGGAACACGGCCACGAGCAAGAATACCGCGCAGATTACAAGGCTTTTCTCAAGGTTGTCGATATTGCGTTGGCAGCTGTCGCGCATGTCGTCGATTGAGGTGAAGTTGTTGATGTAGATATTGCCCTGGGCCAAGTCGCAGGACTTGAGAGATTCAATAAATTTTCGGCCCATACCCGGCTTTACGCGCACCACAATTTCAGATGGTAAATAATTGCCTACGCCTAATGCATTTAGCGGGCGGATTATGCAGCCGCTGAACACACCTTCATAGTCGTCGCGCGCAATGCCATAGCAAACGGCGCCAACATAGGCTGTACGAGTGGAGTCATTGTTAATAATAACAGTTTTGCCTTTAATTTTATAAGGCTCGCAGCTGCCCCATTCCGATTCTTCGTGAGGGCTTACCAAGTATTCGCCACGCTCGATTGTGGCGGCAAGTTGCTCGGTGGTCTCTCCATTGGGACCGGTGAGATGAATCAGGCGAACGAGTTCAGGAGAGAAATTGCGAGTGTTGCCGGTATAGGTGAGCGTGTCGGAATTATCGCAATATGATATTTTGTTGCCACTATAGTTGTGGTTGTAGGGCATTGACGAAATGCCGGTGGCAATCATGTCGACATATTGATTTTCGCTTAGTTTTTGTAAAACTATATTCAGATCGGTGTCGTATTGCTGATTGTTGTCATATTTTACATAGTCGTCGGCATCTTGCGACAGCACATGAGCCCTCCCCACATACACATCAGTGAGGTCGTAGCCGATAGGGCGGGAGTGCATTAATATTAGCTGACATAGCACCATAAGGAGCAACGCCACGACAAGCCCAACGATAGTGAGTTCAACTATCATCCATACATTAGAGCGCCACTCGGTGCGCATTTGAGTGAAAAGTTTGCGTTTCATTGTTGTTAAGCTTTAGTTGTGGTTAGAGTTGATGGCTTCTACAGGATTCAGGCGCGAAGCATGCCATGCAGGGATAGCCGCACTTATAAGATTGAGCACCAGGCAAGCCAGGAAGGCAGCAATGATTGTGCGCCAATTGATGATCATGCTCAAGGCCGGCGTTGCAGAGCCATCTTCCAGCTCAAAAATGCCGTCGTAGAATAGTGCGAATAATATCGCGACTATCAAACCGATTATGCCGCCAACCAATGTTACAAGCATATTCTCTGCTATAATATCACCGACTATGCGAGCACGGGTGCAGCCATATGCACGACGCACGCCTATTTCACTCACGCGGCGCGACATGCGGCTATGAAGCATGCTGCTGAGATTGATTGCAGGCACAATGAGTAGAATGACATATATGCACCAGCGGATGATTGTATCGACAGATGAGTCGGGTGTGACGTTGCTGCCGCCCACCCCCGAGGCAATTGTGGCTTGGTCGAACGGGGCCTCGTGGTATATTGTCTTGAGGTTTTGCGATGCCAGCTCGGTGTCGTATTCGGCATAGCGCTTTTTTACTTGATCGCGTATGTATTCAAAGTCGATGCCTTCCTTTACCAGCAGAGCCACAGTGATGTCGCCCCATCCATATTCTTCGCTATTATAGTTGTTGTCGCTGAAGGGGAATGGAATAAAGATTTCTCCGCTTGCCATAGTGGCTAAAAGCGATGTATCTTTGACAATGCCTACGATGGTAAACGACTTGTGATCGCAAGAAAATTTTTGACCTATGACATCTGTGCTGTTGAACATACGTCGGGCTGTCGCTTCGGAAATCACTGCCACGCGAGCTTCGGCCTTTGCCTCCTCGTCGGTGAAAAAGCGTCCGGCAATCAGCTCGTGGTCGTAAATCCGCCAGAATGCGGCATCGCTCAGGCGGGTTTTGGCTGAGAATGTCTCTTCGGTGTTGCCTTTTACATCATAATTATATAAGTCGCAGCCAAAGTAGGATGTTTGCTCCACGCCGTCGAGGTCGGCATAAAGCTTGCGAGCAATGCTGTAGCTGAAATTGCTTGAACTATTGTTGTCGTTGCCGTTAATGCCTGTTGTGTGGATGTATTTGCCGTAGAGCATGCGGTCGCGATGAGTTTCGGGCGCAATGTTCATGGTGCCTACATTTTGCATCATCACCACAATCAAGATGAGAAAGATTGATAGTGCCGTGCCAAGCACTGTCACCCATGCTATCACCGGTTGGTGACGCATGTCGTAGATTATTTGAATTATCTTAGTCTTCATGATAATGCGTTTTTATGCAATGATACGTCCGTCGAAGAATCGCACAATGCGGTCGGTGTCGCCGGCTTGGGCTTCATTGTGAGTAACCATTACGATTGTAGTGCCATCTTCGGTGTTCAGGCGGTGCAATAGTTCCATCACCTCGGCGCCCATTTTTGAGTCGAGGTTGCCGGTGGGTTCGTCGGCAAGGATGATTTGCGGTGTGCCCACCATTGCGCGGGCTATTGCTACGCGCTGGCATTGGCCGCCGGAAAGCTGTGTGGGTAGATGCTTGATGCGATGGCTCATGCCCAGGCGTTCGAGCACTTGCTCCACCATTTCGTGGCGCTGTGCAGCGGATAGCCCGCTGCGATAAATTAGTGGCAGCTCCACGTTGGCGGCTACGCTTAGCGATGGAATAAGGTGGAAACTCTGAAATACAAAGCCGATGTTGGCGTTGCGGAAGTGGGCCAATGTGGTGTCGTTCATGCCGCTGCAATCAGTGTCGAGTATGCGCACGGTGCCGGATGTGGGCTTGTCGAGCAATCCAACCATGTTGAGCAGTGTGGATTTGCCGCAGCCTGAAGGGCCCATAACGCTTATAAATTCGCCCTTTTCAACACTTAGATTGATATTTTCCAGGGCCGTTGTTTCGATTTCTTTTGTGCGATATACTTTATTAATCGCATCGAGTGTGATGATTGACATATTTATATGGTATTTTATTTCTTAATTTTTAGATGTTTATTTTTTGTAAAATCGCTTAGGTCGCTGATTACGACGCGGTCGCCCTTTTTCAAGCCGGTGAGCACTTCAACATATTCGCGGTTGCTGTCGCCAAGCTTTACGTCGCGCCGCACCAGCTGATTGTCGCCGTCAAGCACAAACATTCTGTAATCGCCGGCGCCTTTGAAATAAGGACCGTTAGGCACAAGCGTCACATGGTCTTTATAGCCATAAATCACTTGCATTTCAATGTTTAAGCCGGGACGCAGATGCTTGTCGCGCGGATCGCTAAGAGCCACGTTGAAGCTTATAAGGTTTTGAGTGGATTGCGGAGAAATGTTGGTGACTGTGCCTTCAAGAATGCTCCTGCCGATATTGATCAACACTTTAGCCCCGATAGCAATGCGGTCGCGAGAGCCGTCGGGCAGCTGCCCTTCAATTTTAAATTGGCTGAGATCAGACACTACGGCAACTTTTTGGCCGGCGCCGACTCGGCTGCCGATTTCGGTAGATATAAATGTGAGAATGCCGCTGTGTGGCGCCGGGATTTTGCCGTCGGCAAGTGTGCGTCGCATCATTTCGAGGTCTTTGTCGAATACGCTTAGCTCAAGGGCGCGAGATTGCTCGGTGGCGTGTTGAATCTTCTTGTCGTTGGCGTATTTTTCACGCAGTTGCTGCAACTCAAGACGGCCTGTGGCAAGCGCGGTTTCGGCTTGGCGAACGCGGTCGCCTGTACCGGAGCCGAGGCTGTCGAGTCGGCACTCATTTGTGAGCTCAACTGCCAGACGCTGCACCTCCATTTCTTTCACCTTGATTTGCATGGCCAGCTGGCTGATGGCGGTCGAAGTGTTGAGGTTTTCGCGGATTATGTCGTTTTGCTTAATGCTGCGTTCGTCGAGTTTTTTCGAGTATTCGTTTTGCGCGGATTGCAGGTCTAATTCAAGCAGGGGCACACCCTCGGCGACGCTGTCGCCGGGTTGAGCATAAACGGCAACAATGCGGCTGTCGACCGGGGAGTTGATGATTTCCTCGTAGGCGGGAACGACCTTGCCGGATGCGGAAACAGACGTGTCGAGCGGGCCCTCGAAGACATCGCCGAATGATAAGTCGCGCTCGTGCACGCTTTTTTGCATATTTAGCAGCAAAATCACGATAGCAACAGTAGCTACACCGATGCCAATGCCCCATTTTGTATGTTTTCGCAGCGCCTCGATGCGCAGAATCTTGTTGTCAATTTTTTTATCCATAGTGCGGTTGATTTTCTGCCGCAAAATAACGTAAAATAATGCGCCAGGTCAACTGCTGTTGGTAATCAGCGTGTTATGAACTCAAAATTGTCCGAAAACGGACACAAGCGTAATCGGACTATTGTGCAATTGTATTCTGAGGGGTCGAATTTGGCAAATTGTATCTTTGAAGATACAAAATGAATAATTGTATCTTATTCGGAACAATTTAAATTGTGTACTTAGGGATGCTTTTAATGCCCAAAATTGTTTAGCAAAACTGTGCCTTTTTCCTAATAGGGGGTGTATAATTATTTGCAAAGGTAAATAAAATAAACGAGACTACCTCATTAAATGCGCAATAAAAGCGATTAAAGAAACATAATTCTGCGAAATGA
>CAZRCU010000147.1:0-6052 GCA_964598685.1 uncultured Bacteroides sp. | reverse complement strand
TTCATATCTTTGCAGCGTTAACAAGCTAATATTCAGAGCATGCCAACTTCTACTAAGATTTTCAACCGAAAACTGTATCAAAAGCTCCTCAACTGGAAAGAATCCGGCCAAGGGAAAACAGCACTTTTGATTGAAGGCGCACGACGTGTCGGGAAGTCAACTCTGGCCCTACAATTCGCCGCAAATGAATATGAATCACACCTATTGGTCGACTTTTCTAATGCGTCGCAAAAAGTGCAAACACTTTTCGATGATATTTCCGACCTCGACTCGCTATTTATGCAGCTTCAATTCGAATATAATGTGATACTTCGGCCCCGAAAATCCGTTATAATCTTTGATGAAGTGCAGTTCAATCCACGTGCTCGCCAAGCCATCAAGCATCTTGTGGCCGACGGCAGATACGATTACATTGAAACCGGATCGCTCATATCTATCAGCAAAAATGTAAAAAACATTCTAATTCCAAGCGAAGAGGAGCGAGTGCAAATGTATCCGCTCGATTTCGAGGAATTTCAGTGGGCACTCGGGCACAATCCCGCACCATTGCTACGCGAAGCTCTCGCCGGCAATAAGCCGTTGGGGCAAGTGGCCCACCGCGCCATGATGAAGGAATTTCGCCTTTATATGCTTGTTGGTGGTATGCCTCAAGCCGTAAATTGCTATCTCGAGACACTCAATTTGCAGTTGGTAGATAACGTAAAGCGCAATATCATCGACCTTTATGAATCCGACTTGCGCAAAATCGACAATACCGGCCGTCTTGGCCGCTTGTTCGACGATATTCCGGCACAACTTGCACGCAACGTCTCGCGATATATGCCACAAGCATCTATCGGCAAGATGTCTCCATCGCGAATCGACGGCTATATCTCAGAATTGGCCGACTCCAAAATCGTGAATATGTGCTATCACACTCACGACCCGTCGAATGGACTCGCAATGGACTACAACAAAGATTATTTCAAGATGTATGTCGGCGACACCGGCCTGTTCGTGACTCTTGCATTCAAAGATAGCGAATTTACCGACAACGATATATACACCAAATTGCTCAACGACAAGCTTGACGCTAATCTGGGCTACTTGTATGAAAACGTTGTGGCGCAAATGTTGGTGGCATCCGGACGAAAACTATTCTACTACACTTTTGCCTCGGAATCGCGCCACACCTACGAAGTGGATTTTCTAATAAGCGACAAAGGCAAAATCGACCCGCTGGAAGTTAAATCATCAAGCTATCGCGCTCACGCTTCTCTCGACGCTTTTTGCAATAAATTCTCACAAAAAGTGCGCACACCCATAGTCATTTACACCAAGGATATGGCTAAAGACGGAGCCGTGCACTATATTCCTGCCTATATGGTGCCATTCCTTTAGTGCGATTTTTTTGCACAATGGCTATTTTTTTGATACCTTTGCCTTGAAGCAATTATCTTCAATTTTTTATTCTAAAATTCCATCTATGAAACGATTACTTTTCTTGCTCGGTGCTATGTTGGCCATGTCGGCGTCGCATGCCGAGATGCAAAATGTCATTCAATCTCAACAGCCGCAAAAAGCTAAATTTGCCCATTCAGCTGCTCGGGCCGAGGCCGAGCATCAATGGGAATCGCTGGGCACTTGCTCGTGGGTCGACGACATACTATCCGGCCTCTTCTCAAGCGTCGCATATTACACCACCTCTTCCGAGCTGCAACAAGACGCCCTCAACAAGGGCTATTATCGCATCGTGGCCCCCTACGGCACCGACAGCGAATACAACAGCTCGCTAAGCTCGTTCCTCACCAACAATGGCGACGACGGCTACATCCTAATCAATGCCACCGACCCCAACAACGTAATCATCGAGCCATCGCCCCTCGGCATTATGTACAACGGCGAGGAGATGACAATCAACTCCTACAATTGGTATGAGACAGATGGCTCCGTTTCATCAGAATTAATCGACTCATACGGACTTCGCGGCACTTTGGCCGACGACATAATCACCTTTACCGGCGCAAACGGTCTTTTTGTCTCAACCCCAACGCTCGAAACACAGGGCTATGGCTTCTTCTGCAATGCAAGCGGCAAATTCACCGTATATCTGCCCGGCGCAGTCGACTACTCGGTAGAGCTACTCACATCATCGTGGTGCGCCGACGACAGCGGCCGCATAATTGTGTCGGCTTGGTGCGACGAAAGCGTGCCTACTGTGAAAGCCGGATTCGTGTCAGAACCCACCGACGAAGCAGTTGCCGAGATGACCAACGTGGTCACCCTCACCCCGCAACAAGGTGCCTACATGACCATTCCATCAGGCTGCGCCGACCATCAGCGCCTCTATCTGGCCGCAGTCACCTACGACGCCAATGGCAATCCTCGCTCGATTGGCTATAACGTGGTGTACGCGCCCGACAAGTCCACCACTTGGGTTCGCTCCACAGCAAAAGCCACATTTAAAGAATATATAGTGTCGCACATCTACACCGACATCGACCTCGGCACATATCAAGTCGCCGTCGACGAAGACTCCTCGTGCCCGGGCCGCTATCGTCTGGTAAACCCCTACGCCGATGTCTACTACAACACCCTGTCGACCGGCACCCACGGCACCCACGACCACTATCTATATATCGACGCCTCCGACCCCAATTGCGTGGTGCTTGAAGAAAGCCCCATCGGATTGGTGCTGACCAACGACGGCGACCTGCGCGTATCGTCGCGCGCAGCCATGTATCTCTACAACGGCTACACAAAAGACGAAATCAAAGAGCTTGGATATGGCGGCGTGATGCAAGACGGCATCGTAAAATGGCCGTTCATTGCCTACACCTACGCTGGATTCCTGGTGGAAGGCCCCGACTATTGGATGAATGTCAACTTCAGCGAAAGCAACGGCAGCTACTCCGCCGGCCCGATGTATATCGACTTCAGCGCCGTGCAAGCCGCCTCGGTGGCCTCGCCCATCGCCGACCAAAAGCAAGCCGACGACTCAATCTACGACCTACAAGGCCGCAAAGTGATCGGCAACCCCGCCCCGGGCCTCTACATCCAAGGTGGCAAAAAGATTGCAATCACCCGATAATGCCGTTTAAAATTTAGGAAATTAAATAAAAAACGTTAAGCCGAGAGACGACTCTCGGCTTTATTTTTTATCTTTGTAAAAACCACTAATCACACCTCCACGATATTCCCGACATAGCATGATACTATCAACACCTATAATCACCTTTGCAGCAGCCACACTATTGTGCGGAGCATCGTTGGTGCTGGCGTTCTTTCGCCGAGTGCCCGCGGCAGTGGTGAGTTTCCTGGCAATGATTATTGCAGGAATGAGTCGGCTGGTGGTATTCTCAAGCTCTCAATATTGGTTTTGGGGCATCGCTGTGGCCATCGCTTGCTGCATACAATATCTGTCCGACGCCGCAAAATCAGGCAGCACCTCGCGCAACTATATCGTGGGCGGCGCCCTCGCCGGCTCCGTAATCGGCCTTGCCCTCGGCACTCAAGCATCTGTGATAGTTGCAGCCGCCATTGGCGGTCTATTGGGCTTTGAAGCATTCCGCCGCACCCCGAGCGGCAAGGCAATGCCACGAGCCTCACGCCTCAACGAATTGGCCTCGATCTGCCTCCCAGCAGTGGTCAATTTCTCTATCCTAATGTTGATTTTCGCACAGCTAATCCAGTAGACATGAATCGCATCATCCTCAGCATATTCGCCATTTTGGCAATCGCCATATCCGCCACAGCGCGCTCCTCGGCACGCTCATCCCTCTCCGCGCCCGATTTAGAAGCCATCAAAGCGGCCTCTACCGACGAAACCTCGCCCTACTACTACCCCACCCTTCTCAAAGAATTCATGGCCAACGACACCACCATGACCGACGAGGCCTTTCAATACTTCTACTACGGCACATTCTTCCAAGAAGACTACGACCCATACCGCGAGCAAGTCGACCCCGACCAAGCCGCCGTATTGGCCCCGCTTTTCAACAAAAAGCAATGGTCGAGAGCCGAGCGCAAGCAAGTGCTCGACTTCGCGCTCAACGCCCTCGCCGACAACCCCGTCAACCTGCGCCAACTCAATAATCGCATATTCGTCTACGAGCAAAACGGCAAATACGACCTCGCCAAAATCTGGCAATACAAGCTCAACCACCTGCTGCTGGTGATTGCATCATCCGGCACCGGCCTCGATGCCGAAAACGCCTGGATCGTGGTCTATCCACAAGATGAATACGACTTCCTAAACATTTCAGGCATCACAGCCCGCGAGCAGCAATATCAGCCGCCCTACTACGACTATATCATCGTGAATCAAAAATCCGAATCCTCGCCCAAGGGCTACTATTTCAACATCAACGAGCTTCTGCACCAATACTATCTGAAGCATCCATCGGAATTGGACGACTGACGTCTGCTCCGCCACCTCCACCACGCCTATGCGACTCTTTATCTCCACAATCATGCTGGCCTTGGCCATGGCCGTTAGCGCCGCCACATATTCTGTGGCCGACATCCCCAACGTCCACGTAGCCAATAAGCAACAATTCATCGCCGACCCCGACGACATCATCTCTGCCGCTGCCGAGGCGCAGATCAACCAAGCCCTGAGCCAACTGCGCACCGCCACCACAGCCGAGCCAATGGCCGTGATTGTCGACAATATCAACACCGACGACGTCGACGACTTTGCCACCGAGCTATTCGAAGCCTGGGGCCTGGGCAAGAGCGACAAAGACAATGGCTTGCTGCTCCTCGTGGTTAAAGACCTTCACAAAGTGGTGATTCGCACCGGCTACGGCCTTGAAGGCGCACTCCCCGACATCTCCTGCGGACGCATCATCCGCAACATTATGGCGCCGGAATTTCGCGACGACAACTACGACGCCGGCATGGTGGCCGCAATTACTAAAATCTCGGAAATCCTCTCCAACGAAGAATATGCCGCCGAATATGCCTCGAAAGAGGCCGACGCCGACAACGCATCATCCGACGACGGCGAAGTCCTATGGCACGCCTACCTCGTAGTCTGCATAATCGCCACACTGCTGCTGGCAGCAATCGTAGCCGCAAAGCTAATCAGCCTGCGCAAAAAAGGCAGCTACGACAAATACGTAGCTTTGGCTCCTTGGCGCGCCAACATGCTGGCCTACTCCGTGCTATTCATCTTCATGCCGCTGATAATCACCATTCCGGTGATTTTGCTGCTGCAACATTGGCGCAACCACAAGCGCCTGTGCCCGGGCTGTGGCAAACCCATGATTAAAGTCGACGAAGTAAACGACAACTCATACCTCACACCGTCGCAAGACCTCGAAGAGCAAATTGGCTCGGTCGACTATGATGTGTGGCTATGCCCCGACTGTGGCGAGACCGACATCTTGGCCTATATACAGACATCATCGCCCATGACAGAATGCCCCATTTGCCACGCCCGCACACTGGCTCTTAAAACCGACCGCGTGATTCGTCGGCCCACAGCCACAAGCGTCGGCCTTGGCATCAAAGAATATGAATGTCTCAACTGCCACAACCACACCAATCGCAACTATGAAATTCCACGCGACGAAAGCGCCGTGGTAGGCGCCGCCGCAGCCGCCACGATTCTCGGCTCGGGACGCTCGCGCGGCGGATTCGGTGGCGGAAGCTTCGGCGGTGGATTTGGCGGCGGCCACACCGGTGGCGGCGGTGCCTCAGGCGGATGGTAAAAAAATCGCCGACAAATAAATTTGCAAAATCCGACAGGTTGTCTTAACTTTGTCACCACAATCGCGGTAGTAGCTCAGTTGGTAGAGCATCAGCTTCCCAAGCTGAGGGTCGCGGGTTCGAACCCCGTTTACCGCTCCTCAGGTGCAGCATCCCGCTGCACCTTTTTTATTATATAAAACACCCACCCAAAATGCGTATCCACTGCCGTGGTGTCCGTCAACGTATCCATCGCCAGTACGGATGCACCATGGCGCATCCTAATTCAACACGCAGTGTTTCAACACGTTGACTCGGAGGACACACCATGGTGAGGGCACTGAAAAAGTAGGCGTTTTTGAGAAGTCGAGGGCGGTTT
>CAZRCU010000146.1:0-6083 GCA_964598685.1 uncultured Bacteroides sp. | reverse complement strand
TGGGGGATTATAGCGTCTTATACACGCCGTCGCGGTAGGATAGGGTGGCATTGTCGACGGCTTGACGCAGGATGTCGATTGCCTCGCTGAGCGAGTCGGGGAATGCTTGGCGCAGGGCTGCGAGACTTAGCCCGTTGGGCTCGGCTTGGAGCATCGCTTTTAGTCGGCTCTCGGTGGATTTGCGGTGGTCGGCGGCATGCAAGCGACGACTTTCGGCACGGCAAATGTCGCATTTGCCGCATGGTTTGGCATTTTCATCGCCAAAGTAGCGCAGCATGCGCTGCACGCGGCATCCGGCGTCGTCGAAGGCATAGTCGCGCATCGCCTCCATGCGCTTGGTGCTGCGTTCCAGTTGCACTTCATACACTTCGCGAGGAATCACCACGTGCTTGGGGAGGTCGCGCGACGTGGGATAGTAGACGAAAGGCGTGGTGCGCTTGGGAATGTAGCTGAGCACGTGCATGCGGCTTAGCAGCAGCAGTGCGTCGTAGACGATTTGCGGTGTTGAGGACGTTTGGTAGGCCAGATGCACCTCGTCGATGTTTACAAAATCGGCAAACAGACCGGTGTAGTTGCGCAGCAGCGCTTGCAGGATGCGGTCGGTGCGCTCGTCGAGTTGCAGCGAGTAGAAATCGCGTTTGTCAATGATTATCATCACGCGCGAGCGACTGGCTTGGTCGTCGTTAAACTCGATTGCGCCGGCGCGTGTGAGGATTCGCAGCGCGGCCAGAGTGGGACGCGGCTGCAAGTCGAATCGCTTGCAAAACACGGTGAAATTGCATTCATACACCTGATTGTAGCCACCGCCTACGGCTACGTCGAGAAAATTGCCCAACTTTTCATATACTGTGAGCAAATATTCGCGCCCCGGGAAATTTTCTGACAGTCGGCGCTTCATCAGTCCTTTGTCGGCTTGCGACACCAGCATTACTGCAAACGATGGTAATCCATCGCGACCGGCGCGACCGGCCTCTTGGTAATATTCTTCGAGCGATGGTGGCACGTCGTAGTGCACCACTGTGCGCACATCGGGCTTGTCGATGCCCATGCCAAAGGCGTTTGTTGCTACGATCACACGCACTGCGCCGGATTTCCACGCGTCTTGCTTGGCTGTCTTTTCCTCCGATGACAGGCCGGCGTGGTAGAAGTCGGCTGAAATGCCGTTTTGCTGAAGCATTTGGGCGATTTGGCCGGTGTTGCGGCGTGAACGCACATACACAATCGCGGTGCCGGTGGTGCCGTTGAGCACGCGCAGCAATTGATTGTCTTTGACGTCGACACGTCGCACGATATAGCTGATATTATCGCGAGAAAAGCTCCGCTTGAATATGGCCGGCGAGCGCATTTGCAGCTTGTCGGCGATGTCGGCCACTACGGCGGGCGTGGCCGAGGCTGTCAGCGCCAGCATAGGCACATCGGGAAACAGCTGCCGCAGCTCGTTGATTTTCAAATACGACGGACGAAAGTCGTAGCCCCATTGCGAGATACAGTGGGCCTCGTCCACCACAATCATGCTCACATTCCACAGCTTGAGCTCGGCCAAAAAATCCTTTCGGGCCAGCTTTTCGGGAGAAAGATACACGATTTTAATTTTGCCAAGCGCCAGGCGGTCGAGCGTGACGTGTAGCTCGGGCCGTGTGAGCCCTGAATGGAGGCATCCGGCGCCGATGCCGCGTGCGCGCAGATTGTCCACCTGGTCTTTCATCAACGAGATCAATGGAGTCACCACCACTGTGATGCCGTCCATCATCAACGCGGGCACTTGAAATGTGATTGATTTGCCGCCGCCGGTGGGCAGCAATCCGATTGTGTCGCGACCGACCAACACCGAATCAATTATCTCGGCTTGACATTCGCGAAAAGCATCATAGCCCCAATAGCGGGAGAGAATATCAATCGGCTGCATGATACAGGGCGATTAGTCGGTTTCGTTGGATGTGCGGATTTGCTTAACGAGCAGTTGCAAAGTGGAGGTGGCGTTGTGGTGCTTATTTTCCTCGATGGTGTAGCAGATATTGAATGGCTTGCCGGCGTGGATATAGTCGAAGTATCTGGCCATGTTGAATGCAATGCCGTTGATTACCTTGCCCGAGGTGTCGTCGACCAATTCCAGCTTGATGTGCTCCATGTGCTTGCCCACCAGCATTGATGTGCCAAAATCCTTCACGCCGCGAGTGCAGAATGTGGGCTTTTGGTTGCCAGGCCCGAAGGGGTTGAACAGGCGCAGTGTGGAAATCAGCTCGGGAGTGATTTGCGCAAAGTTGAGGAACGCGTCGATGTCAATCACGGGTGTCTGCTGCTCGGGCAAGATGTGCTCCGATACATAATCCTCGAATCGGCGTGTAAATTCAGGAATGTTTTCCTCTTTGAGCGATAGCCCCACGGCGTAGGGGTGGCCGCCAAAGTTTTCAAGCAAATCGCGGCAAGAGTCGATGGCCTTATAGATGTCGAAGCCCTGTACCGAGCGCGATGAGCCGGTGGCAAGGCCGTTGGCCAATGTGAGCACCACCGATGGCTTGTAGTAGAGCTCGGTGAGGCGTGAAGCCACGATGCCGATGATGCCTTTGTGCCAATCTTTATTGTAGATTACGATTGAGCGTTTGGGCGAATACATTTCGCCGCGAGCCTCCAGGATGGCATTAGCCTCCTCGGTGATGCGCTTGTCGAGCTCTTTGCGGTCTTTGTTGTACTGGTCGATGGCAAGGCTCTTGCGAGCTGCGTCTTTACTGTCGCGCGCCACCAGCAATTCCACGGCTTCGCGACCGCTCTGCATGCGCCCTGATGCGTTGATGCGCGGTCCGATTTTGAAAATCACGTCGGAGATGGTGATTTCCTTGCCGCCAAGGCCGCATGTGCGGATAATGGCTCGCAGACCAAGGTTGGGGTTGGAATTGAGGCGCTTCAGACCCATGGCGGCCATCACACGGTTTTCATCCACCATAGGCACAATATCGGCGGCGATGCTCACGGCTACAAGATCGAGCATACATTCCAATTCGGCTGTGCCGATACCGTTAGAGATTGAGAAGGCTTGCATGAGCTTATAGCCTACGCCGCAGCCCGAGAGGTGGCGACATGGATAGGTGGAACCCTCCAATTTGGGGTTGAGGATTGCTGCTGCCGGTGGCAGCTCGTCGTCGGGCACGTGGTGATCACAGATGATGAAGTCGATGCCGCGCGTGGCAGCATATTTGATCTCCTCGATGGCCTTGATGCCGCAATCCAAAATGATGATAAGCTTCACGCCCTCGTCGGCAGCGCTGTCGATAGTGGGGCGCGATATGCCATATCCCTCGTCGTAGCGAGTGGGAATATAGAAATCAATTTCGGAATAGAAATTTTGCAGATAGCGATATACAAGCGCCACGGCTGTGGTGCCGTCGACGTCGTAGTCGCCATATACCAAAATTTTTTCTTTCGAGCCCATAGCGCGATTCAGACGGTCCACGGCCTTGTCCATGTCGGGCATTAGGAAGGGATCGTGAAGGTCGCGGAGCGAGGGGTGAAAGAATTTTTCAGCCTCGTTGATTGAGGTGATGCCGCGTTGAACAAGCAACTCGCACACGGGGGCGCAGTTGGCAAAGCGTCGAGCAAGCTCGCTCTCGAGCTTTTGCTCTTCGGTGGTCAGCGGCAAATAGTTCCACTTGCTTGTCATATATAGTAGCCTTTTTTATTTTTCGTTAGTAGCGCTCTTGTCGAAATGAACATCGAGCTGAGGGAATGGGAAGTTGATTCCCGATTTGGGCAATTCTTTATAGAATGCCTCGATATTTTCGTGGTAGACGCCCCAATAGAACGCCTTTTGAGTCCATGCGCGCACACATAGAGTCACCGCATTATCGTCGAGCGAGCTCACCAGCACGGTGGGGGTGCAGTCGGCCTTTTTGTAGGCGGCTTTCACCTGCGCGTCGCGTTTTTCCTGCCATTCTTCCAGGCGTGTGCGATGGCTCTTGAACAGGCGCATAATGCCTTTAGCAGGTTTGTCGGCAGGTTGCTTGGCGTCGGCCGGAGCTTCCTCGGTGGGCTCGTCGGTGTCGGCTTGTGCCAAATGGCGCATTTCGCGGTCGTCCTCTACGTATTGCTTGACGATGCGGGAGTCGGCTGCGAGAATAGCGAGAATAGCTTTGCGTGCTATGTCCACGTCGTCGCCGTAAGAGATGCCGATTTGCCAATCCACGCGGCGATAGTCCTCGCGCGAGTAGTTGTTGACCGATCCGGTGGAGAGTCCGCCGTTGGGTATGATAATGGCTTTATTGTCGGGGGTGGTGATTACAGTGTGGAAAATTTGAATTTCCTTTACTGTGCCGGCAAATCCTTGGGCCTCGATATAATCGCCGATGCGATATGGCTTGAGGAAAAGGATGAGCACACCGCCCGCAAAATTTTGCAATGTGCCGCTCAACGCCATACCGATAGCGACGCCGGCAGATGCAAATAGCGCAAGGAACGATGAGGTCTCAATGCCCAAAATGCCGATTACCGTGACTATCAATATGAAGTAGAGCACTATCTTCACAAAACTTAGTGTGAAGCTTGTGAGCGATTTATCCACCTGACGGCGCAGCATCATGCGCTTTACGCCGCCATATAGCTTGTTGATTATAAATCGCCCGATATAGAACACAATTACGGCTATGGCCACGTTGAACGAGAAGTGAACCAACTTTTCTACTAGCTGGTCGAGCAATTCGTTTAGTGGCAGAGATTTCAGCAAACTCAGGTTTTCGTCTACCGAGGCGGGCACTGAATCGGGCAGCGCCGGAATTATGTCTTGTATGCTTGGAATAAACTTCATTTTACTTACTGTGTTATCTAATGTGGTGAGCGACTACGTCGGCTGTCCAATCCAGTTGTTCGTAGCCATTTAAAGAAAGGTTGGATGAGCTGTTGAACACTCGCGTGGACAGCCCGCTTGTTGATGATAAAGTCCAAGTGCCCCATAGCTTTGGGGTGGCAGCGTGATACACCACGGCATCATTCATTGCCAAATTGTAGGCCGCCGTGAGCTCGGATGAGATTTTCTCGTTGTCGGCCAGCGCATTTACATATTCGCCAAAATCGAGATACGACGCCTCGGTGGCCAGCGCGTTGCCATAATAGTTGGTCACGCGGATTAAGGGGTGGGGCAGCGGGGTGATGTCGTAGATATTGGCGGTGGCAGTGGCTAATGCAGCCAGCTTGTCTGTGGCCACCACAGTCATTGTGGCGGTGCGATTGTATTCGTCGTCTTGCGAGTCGTAGAAATTAAACGTGTTGCGAGCGGCAGCAATCAGCGATTCTTTGTCGCCTTTGAGCAGAAGCGATATATTCTCGGTGTAGGGCATGCCGTCGCGTGGCAATTCAGATGGGCTCGACACGATATATTCGGCACATTCGCGCAACTGATACATCACCTCGATTGAGCCCATCAGGCAGCAGTCAAAGTAGATGTATTGAAATCCGGCGGGCTTTAGTACGTCGGCCAGCGTTGTGATGTTCATGCGCTTTGAGCGGTCAGAGCCAAATGAGAGGGTGGCCGCAGTGGCCGATTCATCTATGCCGTCTTGCAGCCAACCGTTTGCGTGGCTCCACAGCACTATTCCGTAGCTTTTAGCGGTGGCAAATGATTTGAAGTCGTTGATCACTTGTGTCATGCGCGCGGCCGAAGTCGACACGCCGGTTTCATATTCTTTCAGCGTAACAAGCCCTGATTCGGTGAGCTTCATTAGCTTGGTGCCGTCGTAGGATGCGTGATATATAATCCATTCACCGTTGCCAAGCGCTCCGGCCTTGGCTGCTTGCTGCATTTCCTCCAAATCAAGCTTGTCGGCGCAGTCGTAGTATGTGTCGCCGATGGTGTAGGCCGAGCCAAGGCTATTCGTAGCCACCATGTAGACAAGCACTGCGCTGTCGGCCGGCTCTTGTGTCGGCGCCGCCGGCTCGTCAGAGCTGCACGACACCATTATAGCCGACGCCGAAATGGCCAGGGAATAGACTATTTTGCTTAATATGGACTTCATCAACTACAAAGTTACGAAAAACGCCTCAAAATTTATCTATTTAAACAACTTTTATTAAGTGACAAAAAACAAAAAAATCCCGAC
>CAZRCU010000145.1:0-6210 GCA_964598685.1 uncultured Bacteroides sp. | reverse complement strand
CGGTTTCAATATAATCATATCGTCCATCTTCAACAAGATACTTGATTGCTTGCCGCGCATTGGGGCATTTCTGCACTTCATCAAACACTATGGCAGATTTACGATCAATTAATTTCACCTTATATACAACCTGAAGGCGGGCAAAAATATAATCCAAATCGGATATGTCGTCAAAAAGTTTTCTCACATCCCTTCGGCATTTGGCAAAGTCAATTACAATGTGACTTTTATACTCTGATTCTACAAATTTTTTAGCCAACGTTGACTTGCCAACACGACGTGCGCCTTTAATCAGCAGCGCAGACCTACCGTTGGAGTTGATTTTCCACTCCAACATTTCGTTGTATATTTTTCTTTTGAATATCATGGATAAAATGCATATTTTCAAGCGCAAAGCTAATGAAAATGTACCGAATCCCCAAATTTCTTTTGAGGAAAATGTACCGAATCCCCAAATCTTTATGTCGGAAAATGCACCGAATCCCCAAATTTACTAAAATATACCATGGTGGATATTATCAGTGTTTTCTGTTTATATCGGTTGTAATCGTTATATGTCTGATGCGCTTTTATTAGCAGACCATGTGACATGCACATTTGCATCTGATGGTATTTTATCGGTGACAATAGCTATCTGATAGATGCGATATTGGCTTTCATCTGCGTCCTCACTTTCAGAGTATGAAGAATAATTTTCTTGGAAAGTCAATAGATAATCGCCATTTGCATATTTGATTGACTCGTCATCATAATTAACCTGAGAGAATGCGGTCACTGCGGTATATTGCCAATGGCTGTAGGCAAATAGAATGGTTCGTAGCGCGATGATGGATTTTGTAGAAAAGTCGACTTGCAACCAATTGGGATTTTCCTCGATAAAGCGCGATGTCTGTGTTGCGTAAACGTCGTCGACCGAATTAATTACCATCGTATGGAATTGACCTTTCCACGGCAATAGGTCGTTGTTCTTTTGCCACGGCGCAATTTCGGTATTCAGCTGAGTGTATTTGTGGGGAATGTATAAAAGTTCACTTGAATGATGACACGCTGAAAGCGCTATCATAAAAATCACGACGATTAATGATTTTATTGCCTTCATAAGCCGTGGATTTTTCATACAATTACCATAATTAGTAGGTCGTAACGAATATGATTTGCCCCTTGAATGGCGCTACAGCAGTGGCGGTGTACCAGCTTATGCCATTGCTTTGCTGCGCACATTTCAAGTCAATAATGTCGATTGCGGCGTTGTCAATAATCAGTGTGCCGGCGGTGGTGTCGAGATCGACGCGCTGCCCTGTAGTAATATCTACAGCAAACAGCACGGCGCCGCTGCGGCCAAAAATCACGCCGCCATCACCATAGCAAAGGCTGCCGGTGGGCCATTCCACGCGCGCCGAGGCGTCGGCAAGCGCGGCCTCGATTTCCGGGGCGAGCGGTTCTTCTTTGTCACGGTCGGGCGTAAAGGTGCTTTTCGAGCACGCCACACAAGCCATCAGGAATAATATGCAAGATAATCGTCGAATCATGGTTCTATTGTGATAATAAGCGACCCGACGGCCGAATCCGACGTAAACGAAAGTTCATGCGTTCCTATGGCAAGATTGGCGATTGATATGGAAGATTCGCCTACTTTCGTGCCATCAAGCTGCCAAGCTGCATCAACCGGCACATAAGGCGACACAAGATTAATCTGTGCGTCGGTGGCTCGGCTATATACGGCCTTGAGCGGCTCAAGGATTACTTCGCCGGTGAGCTGACCGGCCTGCTCGCCCCAAAGATATTCTGCCAGCTCAGGCATCAGCACAAAGGGGTTTGCATTGCCTTGAGCGTCCTCAATAGCGGCACATTCAGCGAGCTCGGTGTCGGAGACAGGATCGGCTCGGTGCCAGCTGAGCAGCACATTTATGCCGTAGGCAGTGAGTAGCGGCCAGCCGCCATCCTCAAATATCATCACGCCACGTCCGCGCCACAGCTCTTGCGGATACATAAGCGCCATGTACATATATCTGCGCGCCACATCGCCTTGGCGAGATGGCTCGGGGCACCAGAAATTTGTGGAGCTTTCGCCCACACGCCCCACCCCGACTGCCCAATTTTCGTTGGATTGCAGCACGTCTACGACATCGCCGGGCGGATAATCTGTGCGCGCGAGCTCAAATTGTCCGGTGGCCTTGATATAGTTGTAAAGGTCGTTGGGAGCAGAGTCCCACCACGAAGCGGGCACAATCGTGGTGACATAATCACCCCACCAACCAGGCACAGCGTCATAGCCACTGACCGATTTTGCGGGGGCATATTGTTGGCGCACAGCCAAGGCGAGGTCGCTGCCGGAAAGGCCTTGAGGCAAATCGGCCGACATCAGTGCTATTGCAGTTGCACCAACAATCAGGAGAGAGCAGAAATGTTTCATTAACGCATTATGATGAATGAGGCAGCAGCCAATGTAGAATCTTAGCAAGGATATAAACCAGAGCCATCAGAATCACGATAAAAGCCGAGCAAGGCACATCTGCCAAAGCTCCCATAAACAGGCCGGCAACACAAGTCACCAACGAGATGCCTATTGAAGCTAACATCATCGAGGAATACCGACGGCAGAACACTTCGGCGGTCATCATCGGGAGCGAAAGCATCGACATCAGCAGCATCACGCCCACCAGACGAATAGTGAGCACAATGCCCACAGCCACAAATACAGTCATGATGTAGGTGATAAAACGCGCCGGCAAGCCAATCACTTGTGCAAAGTCGCGATCGAATGCGCAGGCTACGATTTGCTTGTATTTCCAAATAAAAAATGCAGCGAGCACCAAAGTGAAGATGCCAAACATCCACAAATCAGATACCGAGATTGTGAGAATATTGCCAAAGAGAAATGAATTGAGCTCGGGCACATAGCCGGGTGTCATAAACACAAACAGCACACCGATAGCCATGCCTATGGCCCAAATCACAGCAATGGCTGAATCTTCGCGCAAGCGAAATTTGCTCGACATCCATTCCACGCCCATCGACGACAGCACGGCAAACACGGCAGCCATTGCCACGGGGCTCACGCCGAGAAAATAGCCCAAGCCCAGGCCGCCAAAGCAGGCGTGAGTGACACCGCCCGAGATAGCCACCAAGCGGCGCGTGATGATATATGTGCCGATCATTGCGGCGCTAATACTGATTAGCACCACGCCGATAAGCGCATAGACAAAGAATGAATAGTTAAACAGCTGGAGCATTGTCGGTAGTTAATCGCGAGGCACGGGCCTCGGCCACAATCATTAAAAGTTCGTCGCGCACCTCGGTTGGCAGCTCGATATTTCTCAACTGAATGGAGCGAGCCCATCCGGCAATATCATCGGGCTGCAAGGTGAGCAGCACATCGCGAAATTGCTCGATTTCGGCGTCGGAATAGGCGTCGGCTCTGCGATTGGCAAAGGCGTCGAGCTCTTCGTCGTCGTAGTATTCAATTTTGTCTGACACCGATGCCAGCAGCGAATCACGCTCGCAGGTGATGTGCATGCCGCAACATTCCTCGGTGGCTGCCGGCTCGGGAGCATCAGGATTGCGACGCTTGTAGCGGCGCTCCATCAGCCATAGAGGCAAGCCAACGACCACTAATGCCAAGGCTATATAAAGAGCTACAATCATATATGTTCAATTCTAAAACCGGCTTCGGCCAGGTCGTCCCAAAATTTGGGATAGGATTTTTCAACCACCTCGGCATCTTTAATCACTACGCCCTCCACCCACATAGCAATAGCAGCGAAAGCCATAGCCAGGCGGTGATCGCCGTGGGTGTCGAGAACGGGGAATTCGGTGACGGAATGTAATTCGCCGTCGTTTTCAAGCGAGGCGCCATCGGTGCGCAGCGTCCAGCCGCATTTGTAAAGCTCCTTGCAAAGGGCGTTGAGGCGGTCGCTCTCCTTGTGGCGAAGATTTTCAAGGCCTGAGAAGTGGAACGGCAGCGCCACCAAGCAGCAAGCAACAGCGAGCGCCGGCACCAGGTCGGGGTAGTCGGCCATATCCATGTCAAGGCGCGCATGGAGGTCGGGGGTGGCTGAAAGTTCGGCATTGCCGTCTTCAAAGTTGGTAATCACGCCAAAGCGGTCGCCGATTTTAGCCAGAATGCTGTCGCCTTGCAGCGACTGTTGCACCATGGCAGGCAGCGTGACCCATCCGGCCGTGGCCGCCGCGATTTCATACCAATAAGAAGCAGCGCTCCAGTCGGGCTCACATTCGGGCTCCACGGCTTCAAGCTTAGCATTGTCGATGTGGAATGTGTAGGCTTCGCGATGCGAATCCACGCCACGGGCGCCGAGCATGCGCAGAGTCATTTGAAGATAAGGCATCGAGGCTATTTCGCCGCCGAGGTCGAGCTGCAAAGGCTGTGCCATGGTAGGCGCAATCATTGCCAGGGCCGAGGCAAATTGCGATGAGGCCGAAGCATTGAGCGACACATAGCCGCCGGCGAGTTGCCGTCCGCGAATATGCACCGGCAAATGGCCCTCGACATCCACATAGGCGATGTCGGCGCCAAGAGCTTGGAGAGCATCGACAAGCGGGGCAATCGGGCGTTGGCTCAAGCGCTCAGAGCCATACAGGCTTACATCGGCGTCGGGCTGCGATGCATAAAAAGCAGTGAGAAAGCGCATAGCTGTGCCCGAGTCGCCGCAATAGATGTCGCCATTGCGAGTGGCAAGCGCGTCTTTCAGCACTGTGATATCATTACAATCGGCCAAACGCTCGGGGGCGATTGGCTCGGAATTTTCGGTGAGGGCGCCCAGAATCAGAGCGCGTGCGCTAATGCTCTTGCTCAGCGGCAGGTGATTGACGGTGGCCTCGACAATCTCTTCGGGAGGATAGACGCGAATATCCATCGGGTTAATTATTGGCGGTGAGACAAGCTACGGCGTCGCGAATATGGTCGAGCGCTTTATGCAACACACAGCGAGGGGTGCCCACATTGAGGCGCATAAATCCGGTGCCCTGCGAGCCAAACATCGAGCCATCGTTGAGGCCGAGATGGGCTTTCTCTACGAGGAATTTCATCAAATCGGGCTGCGACAGGCCAAGCGCACGGAAATCAAGCCACAGCAAGAAAGAGGCTTGCGGCAGCACTACCTTGACCGACGGAACATTTTCCTTGAGATAATCGTCGACGAATTTGATATTGGCCTCTACGTATTGAAGCATCTGATCGAGCCAGGCCTCGCCATGCGTATAAGCAGCTTCGGCGCCAATGGTGGAAATCATCACCGGTGCATTAAATTCGTTTACCTCGAGCCAATGATAGAATCCTTGGCGCAGCTCGGCATCTTTCACCACCATCCACGAGCTGACAAGGCCGGGGATATTGAAGGTTTTGGACGGAGCGCCAAGCGTGACGCTGATTTTTTTAGCGTGGTCGCTCACTTGAGCAAAGGGAATGTGCTTGCGGCCGCCCAGCATGAGGTCGCCATGAATCTCGTCGCTCACCACTACCACGCCGCCGGCATAGCACAATTCGGCCAAGCGGCTTAGAGTGGCGGCGTCCCATTGAATGCCAATGGGGTTGTGGGGGTTGCACAATATCATCATCTTGGGATGATGCAGCTCGATAAGCTTTTCAAGGCCATCGAGGTCCATTGTGTAGGATTCGCCGTCGAATTTAAGGGGATTTTCCACGGCGATGCGTCCATTACCCTCGATTACCATCCTGAACGGATGGTAAACGGGGGGCTGGATAATAATTTTATCACCCTGATTAGTAAAATAATTGGTGGCCAAAGCGATTCCTTTCACCACGCCCGGGATAAAAGAGAGCTCTTCGCGAGAGATTTCAAAGCCGTGGCGGTGGCGCTGCCAGTCGATAATCGACTGCCAATAAGAGTCCGGAGCAGCCGAATAGCCCAAAACGGGGTGGTCGAGACGGTGGCGGAGAGCAGCAGTGATATCGGGGCAAACTGCAAAATCAAGGTCGGCAATCCAAAGCGGTGTTACGTCGTGGCGTCCAAACATTTGGTCGAGTCCGTCGTATTTAGTGGCGCAAGTGCCGTGGCGGTCGATTACGCAGTCGAAATCGTATTTGGTCATTATTTTTCAGGGATTGGTAGGTAAAAAAAATCAGACAGTGAGAATTTCTTTTTCCTTGGCGGCAAAGAGTTCGTCGATGCGGTTCAGATATTTGTCGTGGAGCTTTTGCACTTGAGTTTCAGCATCCTTTTCCACATCTTC